>CADCJK010000010.1 GCA_902801715.1 uncultured Ruminococcus sp.
TTGAAGCTCTTTAGCAATTTTTTATCCCCCTTCCTTTGAGTATATTTGTACACATTTAACCACTGATGTCAATGTATTCTGTTACTTAATATTCCTCCTTTATAAAATATATATACAACCCGAAGGCAGTATTCACGAATTAAGCGGTACAAAGACAGGAGCTTTCACGCTTCTGAGAAATTTGCACAAATCAATTTTTTTATTTCCGCATGACTGACATATCAGGGGCTTTTCTTCTGCCACAATGATATTTGTATTGATACAGCGAAGTTTTGCCCTGTTTCTTTCCTTTTCGATTTCAGGTGCAGACACCGACATAATGATATTTATTTCTTCATCAAGACTGCCGTTTTCAAGACCGTCTGCAATTCTCTTTGCGATAATCGGCAAAGAAATATATTTGTCAATGTCAAGGGCTGACGTAAAAAATTTACCGCATGACCTGCATTTACAGCCTGTCAGCACGTCTGTCGGTCTGCCGAAATTGCTTCTGATAAAATCTATGCCGACTGTTTTTCCGTCAAGAATGAATCCGCCCAGCTGTATCATCATGGCGACAAGTCCCCCGAAAAGCTGATTTGTCCAGAAAGCCTGTTCTACAGATGAAAAATCTGTCGGCCGGAAGCGGAATGTCCTGAAACGTCCGTTATCGGAAAATTCCATAAGCATACATTTCACATCTTTATCGGACTGCCATTTTGCAAGACATTTTCCGACAATTTCGGAATAAGTTTCTTCTTTGCAGTCATCAAGAATTTTTTTCATGCCTTTGAGAGTTACCTCATAAAATTCCATTTTCATTCCTCTTTTCTTTTATATAAAAATGGGCATACATACATTATATACGAAAACTTTTCATTTAACAAGCATTTCATAAAAAATTTAAAAATAAGTTCTTAATAAAAGTTGACAAAAACACAATGATAAACTATACTTAATATGGTAAATAATATGAATTTCCAAAACCTGACATAAAAAACGAGGAATTGACCATGGTAAAATGTGAGAAATGCGGTGCAACCGTACCGAATGAAAGTAAATTCTGTCTGAACTGCGGAAACAGAATCGACAGTTCTTCTCCGAAACACTTTTCTCTTGATGAAATTGCCCGTCAGCAGCAAATGCAGGAGGACAGTGCATTCAGTATCACTCCCGAAGTGCCCGATGACGATCCCGAATCGTACCTTCCGCCGATTGGTGCAAAGGAACATCAGGAAATTCCCAAGGGAGAAATTGATCCCGAATATTTCAATCACAAGCCCCTGCCAAATATACAGGCTGCCGATCCGCTTGAATTGCTTGATGCGAATACACCGGAACTGCCGCCTATCGGATTCAGTGACCAGATGCAGATAGATGATATCAAAATGCCCGAAGGCATAAGGCATTATCACGGCAGCCATGCCGTACCGAGAAATCTGCAAATGCAGACGGCTGTACCGATAGCCGCAAACGGTGATACCTATTATGCCTTGTCGCAGGCTCAGATGCAAAGACAAGTGATTGACCAACAGGCTCACGGTGACAAGGAACATTTTTCCGTGATACCTGAAAATATGCAGGTAAAATTCTGTACATCTCCCGAAATTGAGGAAAGGGCTTTTTCTTTCAACAATTTCTTTATTGATGAATATGTACCCGAAAAGGACATTCCCCCAAAGGTGAAAAAGCCGAAAAAAGTAGTAATAAGGCGTGTTTCCGAACCTTCGGAACTGCCAAGACCTCAGCCGAAAACTGCGAATGAAATTCCACGGAACAATCCCTCACAGTCTGTATCTCTCGAAAAAAAGCAGACAGTTCCCGAAATTCCGCCAAATAATTTCACATCACCTGTATCTCTTGAAAAACAACAGGCAATTCCAGAAATTCCGCCAAATAATTTCACACCGCCTGTATCTCTTGAAAAACAACAGACAGTTCCAGAAATTCCGCCAAATAATTTCACACCGCCTGTATCTCTTGAAAAGCAACAGACAGTTCCAGAAATTCCGCAGGAATATCAGAATTTTGCACCTCCCCAAACCGGAGTGACTCTTGAAAAAACGCAGAATCATATTCAGCCTGCCAATGATTTCAATTTTTCAAGCCCTGCACCGCAGAGTGAATTGCCGCCTCCCGAACCGCCTGTTGACAACGCTCCCCAACAGCAGGAAGAATTTACATTTTTCAGCTTTACCGATCCGCAGAACAATACGTATCAAAACAGCTTCAGTCAGCCCATGGGAAGTCCGTATGCAAGCCCGTATCAGACAAATCCCTCATATCAGGGAATGTCGTCTTCCGTCGGCTATACCCCCACTATGATGGACAAAATCCTGCTGATAGCCGGTCTGGTGCTTTCGGCAATAGAACTGATACTGATTATTGCCATCATTTCATGTACAGCTGCCCTGTTCATGAAACTGTTTTCGGGCAGTCTTTCAATGGCAGAACTTATGATGAATTCCGTTCCGTCATCTGCCGAAGGGGTAACTGTCAGCGGATTCGATAAAAACAGCACGAAATATTCCAATCTCAATAATGGCGGTCTTGCCACGGAAGATGACAGCGGCAACGTGTACTATACCGATGCGAAGGGCTGTATCTGCCGGCTGTCGCCTGACGGAAACACAAATATCGTTTATAACGGCACCCGTACAAATAACTACATACTTTATATCAATTATCTCAACGACAGATTGTATTTTCTCTCGTCTGTAACGGGAAACAGCCTGTCCGTATGCTCAGTGGACATGGAAGGCAAAGACCTGAAAATATACACGGAGGCTTCCAAACCCGTTTTC
The DNA here is from genome assembly GCA_902801715.1 of uncultured Ruminococcus sp. GTDB lineage: Bacteria > Bacillota > Clostridia > Oscillospirales > Acutalibacteraceae > UBA1213. Next base: position 2,784 of record CADCJK010000010.1, read on the forward strand.
CTGCTGGCACACGGCAAGTATCTGTATTATCTCACGGAAGATACCAATAAGATAGACCGTATCGACCTCGAAACAGAAAAATCGCAGAGATTTTATACAACATCAGACACAATTACCAACCTTTTTGTATACGAGAATCAGATGTATATACTTTCTCTGAACAAGACGGAAAACGGCGGAAAAGTACATTCTGTCAATCTTGCTGCACCATCGGCTATAACAAATATGAGCTTCAGCTATAACGGCACTCCGCTTGAACCTATGGGAATGAGTCTTTGCGGTGACAGGATCGTTCTGATCAACAATTCAAAATATAATCCCGGTGTCGTTTTTTCATCGGACATGAGCGGAAATGATGTCCGTAAACTCGGCGGCTCCAATATCGTGAAAGTTTCGGGCTACGGGGATTATATCTATTATCTCAGTATCAACGGAGATTTGATGAATGCGGCTGATACAGCAGTCAACGGCGGCAGTGCCCTCGGGATATTCAATCTCGGCATGATGAAAAGCGACGGTTCAGCGTCCTATACTCTGAAAAATGACATCATCTACTACTCGATTGCCAAAGACAGAATTTATTATGTCGGCAGCAGCGGCGGTATGTTCAGTATGTCAACCAACGGCAGCGATTCAAAGTCCGTGTCGTAAATATAATGAAAGAAGGAAATTTGAAATGATAGTGGTAGATATAAGAAATATTTTTGCTGACAGAAATATTCAGCTTGCGGAAGTCAATAATGAATTTATTTATTACCTTGAGGAAAAAAATGAAAACGGACAGCATAATCTTTTTGTACTGGAATATGACCGTTCCGCAAGAAAGGAAAGACTGATTGCCAACTACTCTCTTGAAGATCCTACTTTTGTCGAACATCTCTTTGTATTCGACAAAAGCCTGATACTGATTCTTGAAAATTCCTCCAACAGCCTCTGGCTGATTGAACTCGACAAGAAAACAGGCATGGAAAAAAACAGAAAAAAAGTTGTCTGCACAGGTGCTTTTAAAGAATGTACCGCTCTCGACAGTGAACACGTCCTCATCTATATGTCACCCGACAGGGACAATACCGAAATTTTCAATAAATATAAGGAAGTGACAGGCTGTGACTGCCTGTGCTATCTCTATAACCTTGCCGAAAATAAAAAGTATTTCGTCAAGACTCCGCTTGTGGCAAAGGTAGGCTGTCAGAATATCAAAGTTCTGAATCTCAAAAATGAAAACTTTGTATTGCTTCTCGATCCGTATGCAGAGGAAAGTGTAAAAGAAAATTTCTTTAAAGAACAAAGATGGGTACATACCGATATCAGAGATAATATCTGGATATGCCGTCTGGAAGAATTTGAAAAGGAACTCGAACAGGGCAAGGAAATTATTACCAAACGCTGTATCGCCAGTGCCGATATCAAAGCCCTCGTCAGATACATGGGCATTGCGGGCAGTACAGTTTATTTCCGTGCCAAAGAATTCAAGAGCGGCATCGAAAAAATATGCAGCTATAATGCCGCTACAGGCAGACTGGAAGTTGAAACAACACTCCATTCCAATGATGACAGCGTAATGTATATACTCGAAGAAAATCCGTTCCGACTGTTCTCCATTCTCTCAGGCGTTCATGTTAAATATGTCAAGGGTATCGTCAATTCAGACGTTGAATTGGAATATGACAGTGAAATGGGCGATTTTGTATCCTGCATGGACAACAGATATGTCATTACCAACAGGACACTTCATAGTACAGAAGATAATGCCGCTTTCAAATACTGCTTTATCTATGATACCAAACTCAATAAATATGAAAGCTATGCCTGCAATTCCTATATCAAAGGCAGTACGCTCGTACTCTATTAAAAATAACTCAGCCATACACCACAAAAGTGTATGGCTGGATTTTTTGTCGGCATTTCTAAAAATCAAAATTGAGTATATAAGAGTATTTGACAGAATATAAAAGAATTCAAGAGATTGCTCGAACATAAATTAAAAATTTCAAAAAAACTCTTGACTTTGAAAAAAATATGTGTTATTATCTTATCCGTGACTTGAAGTGTGCATTTTTGCATACGGAAATAAAAGAAAAAAATTTGTATATCAGGAGGAAATTTGCTATGTCAACCTATATGGCTAAACCTAATGAAGTTGAACGTAAATGGTATGTCGTAGATGCAGCAGGCAAATCGCTCGGTCGTCTTGCTGTTGAAGTTGCAGACCTTTTGAGAGGTAAAAATAAACCTACTTTTACTCCTCATGTTGACTGCGGTGATTTCGTTGTTGTCATCAATGCAGAAAAAACAGTTCTCACAGGCAAAAAGGCTGAACAGAAATTCTACTATCATCACACAGGTTATATCGGACACATGAAATCCGTAAGATATGATACACTTATGGAAACAAAGCCCGAAATGGCCGTTGAACTCGCTGTCAAGGGTATGATTCCTGACAACACCATTGGAAGAAAGGCTCTCACAAGACTTCATGTCTATCAGGGCAGTGACCACAAACATCAGGCTCAGCAGCCGATTGTTCTTGAATAATAAGAGGGGAGGCAATTTATTATGTACGATAAGACACCTTATTTCTACGGTACAGGCAGAAGAAAAAGCTCCGTTGCAAGAGTAAGACTCTACAAGGGTACAGGCAAAGTAACCATCAATGAAAGAGATATCGACGATTATTTCGGTCTTGAAACTCTCAAGCTCATCGTTCGTCAGCCCCTCGTTCTCACAAATACAGAAGGTCAGTTTGATGTAGTATGCAGAGTAGCAGGCGGCGGCGTAACAGGTCAGGCAGGTGCAATCCGTCACGGCATTTCCCGTGCACTGCTCCAGTTCGACAGTGAAAATCTCCGTCCCAGACTCAAGAAGGCTGGCTTCCTCACTCGTGACCCGAGAATGAAGGAAAGAAAGAAGTACGGCTTGAAAGCAGCCCGTCGTGCACCCCAGTTCTCAAAGAGATAATTACGGCTATTATCAAGATACAGACAAGTTTTAAGCCATTCATCAATCTGATGAGTGGCTTATTTTACGTAGGAGATGAAAAAATGGGCAGAACCGTTATGGTAAAATGCGATTGCGGATTTATGTATGACCACTACCATTGGGGTATGGGGTGGGCAAGCGATGATATACGAGAACATCAGACGATTCTTGTAAAAAACGGAAAATACGGTGCTGAATGGAAAAGATTACTCTTATCAGATAATGAATTACAAGTTGATATAAATTATCATTTGTATCAATGCCCATGCTGTCACCAGATATATGATGAATACAGCCTTGACCTGATAAAGCCTGTCAATAAAGATTTTCATTATTTTTATTCGCCTGAAGAAGTTGTATATCCATTCAAGCATTTGTGTCCCAAGTGTAAAAAGAAAATGAAACAAATCAATCTGTATATCGGTCGATTTGACAGCAGCAAGGATAATTTTGAAGAACCGGTTATCTGTCCGAAATGCGGAAATACAGCTATAGCAAGTTTTTGCGGATTTTTTGACTGATTCCCTTTACAGCACAGAAAATTACCTTTCAATATCAAAAAATGTTGAAAAAATATATTTTCTGTGTTACAATTCTAATTGAAATACATCAAAAAAGGAAGTCGTTTTATGAGTTTGAGGAAGTATAAAAATCAGGGTGAAAAACCAAATACCGAACAGGACAAAGAACAGAATCCGGAACAAACTGCCGAACAGAATGAAGAACAGGATATCAATATCAATACAGAAAAAAATCAGAATATCAATATCAACATCAATGCAGACGGCAAGCAAAATATCAATGTAGAACCTGATGAAGATGACCATATAGGTCTGGCCGGTGAGTTAAAATCGGATTATCAGTCCGACAGCATGAAAGAACAGTATTACAGGGAAAGCTGGCTTGAATTATGCGAGGAAGCCGGCACTAAAAAAACGGAAGATGTCAAATTCATGGATATTCTGATACAGGCATTAAGAGATACGCACAAACATAAACAAGCACAAAAAAAGAAATATTTTTTCTGGGAAAGAAGTCTGCTGATTCTGACATTTGTCAATACTCTTTTAAATGCTCTGAAACTCTATGAATTCGGAAATAAGATAAGTGTATATCTGGATTTCACCTGTGTAGCAATCAGTGCCATGGTCGTTGCCATTACTTCCTATAAAATGCTTACTTCCCCGAAAGATTCATGGCTCAGGCATATGGCTTTCTATGTCAAGGCAACGACTGAAGCTGACAATCTGTTCGGCGGCGGTTCGGATTATAATTCTCTCACAGCGTCTGAAAAAATAGCTGCTTTCAAAAGTAAAATCGTTCAGTATACTCAGGAAGATTATCAGGACTTCATTGTCAATCTGAATGGCAGCAAGAATATCGTCAATCAAAATGATAATCAATCTTAAAACAAAATTGGTATCACCTTTTTAGCAGGTGATACCAATTTTTTTATTCCGTGACAAGTTCAAAATCCAGCCAACACGGCATGAATCTTTTCATTTGCTTTTCAAGTATATTTTTTTGAGAGTTCGTGAGCGTATCCGTACAGGCAAACTCCACTTTCAGCGGTGATGTATAGGCATGGAACTCTCCATGCAGGTTGAAACTGTCCCGTATTTTTCTCATGCCACTGTATGTATAATCCGTCTGACATATAGACAGGGCTTTCATAATGGCATTTCGTCTGCTTTCAAGAGTCCTGTCGGGATTATAGCGTTTCAGCCAGTTTTCTCTGAGTGTCAAGCCATAGCTTTCCGCTGTTTCGGCAAAGCATTCCCGCAGCATTTCATCAAGTTCCTCAAAAGCCATATCCAAGCCCTCCGCATACGCTTTCAATTCCGCATATATGAGATTCCCCTGTGAAATGTCATACAAGCCTGTTGCTGAAAGAATCTCACGCATTTTCTGAAATTCGGACATTTGAATCCCCCTTTACTCATTCGGTGCAGTAATGGTAACTGTGCCGAGTTTGGCAAGCTGACTTTGAGAGATACTGACATCTGCCATATTGCCGAGGTCGTAGTTATCAACACCATTTGTTTCATAAAGAGCCTTGCCGATTGCCGCAAGTTTCACATTTTCACCGACAGAAAGCCGATTGAAAAAGTTTGTCATGCTGATAGTAGCATTAGCGATAACCTCATTGGCATTAAAACCGTTTTTTATATCTATTTCAGCGGTAACATTCACCGTCACAAGTTCAGGTCGTGTGACAGTCAGATTGATTCCGAAAGGTCTGTGTGTATTCAAAAGAGTTCTCACATTCTCATAATCAGCATTGGAAGGTACATCACCTGCACCGCCTACACATACAGTTAAATTACCTGCCGAAGTTTTTGTGACAGTTGCCGACTGTATGCCGTCAGCGGATTTTGCCAATTCTATGTAAAATTCTTCATTCGCACCGTTAGGTGTATTGAGATAACTCTGTGCTATTCTCTCACGCAATTCTTCATCGCTTTCATCATCTGTACCGCCGATAAAAGAAGTCGCATTTGTGATACTTAATCCCACGGAAAAATATGTCATGATAACAGTGACGCTGCCCCTGCCGAGATTATATCTTTCCCCACTGTCCTGAGCCTCACATTCAATGAGTTTATACGAAGTTTCACGGGGAATGGTATCATCATTGACAGTGACATATCTCAAAGAGCCGTCTGCATTGGAACAGACCGTTCCACGAGGTATTGTAATATCATGGTCAAGCGGTGTATCGAGCCTGAATACAACAAAGCCTGCAGCTTTATTGCCTTTAATGCGTGAAAGACCTCTTTGGCGTGCATGACGGTCAAGATATTCACCCGTTGCGGTATGCGGAAACATCTGTTTTTTAATGACATCAATTTCAGTGCCGAGAGAGTATATTTCCCCTGCAAGCAATTTCAGCCTTATTCCCGTATCGCTCACCCTGTCAGGCGAATATCCCGAAAGCTCCTCAAATTTATCATTCATTCTTTCCAGAATTTCATTATATGTGTATGCCATAGTTCCTCCTTATTGTCTTATCGTGATTTCATAAATTTCGCTGTTCACTTCAACGCCTATGCAGATATCACCGTTATCGGCCTCCACTCCGACGATTTCCGCATCCGGCATATCAGAAAGTGCTTTTCTTGCACAGGCTTCAATTTTATCCGTGTAGTCGGGCTGGGATACGTCAACGGAAAAAATATCACTGCCAAGTTCACGGTCATACAGGAATCTGCCATGCCTTGCGGAAAGCAGTATATATAATTTCTGCTGTATCTCATCATTTCCCGAAACGGTGTCACGGGAAATATCCTGCATATTCAAAGCTGTATCCATGTTCATTCCTCCGTTCCAAAGACCTGACCGTTTATGATAACAGTACCGTTATTTTTAAGAATGATATAAGCACCGCCCTGAGAATAAAGTGCCAGTTCGCCTGTCTGTATCTCATAGGGATTGTCGGAACGTCTTACCCCTATGCACAATCTTTCATTTTCGGAAGATATCACAACGGAATCATCATTCATCTGCGGCACATAGTCAATACCTTTGGGGGCAACGACAGAAAATTGTGCCATGCCATCGGAAGAAGCCGCTGCAATTCTCCTGTCGGCACTTGAAACGACCTTTCCCGTGATGCAGGTCAGATTTTTATTTTTATTCGATAGCTCTTTTGAAATTTTCAAATATACTTCACCTCTGCATAAATTCTGGTATGTTCTCCGCTGTCGCTGAGAGAGTACTGTATTTCTTTGATAATATATTTTTTATCCTCATTATCGACAATGAGTTCCGTGCCGACAGTGCATAACACACATCCCGATACATTGAGAGTAATCTGTTCATAGTGATTATCGGCATTTTCAAGAATTTTCCCTGCACTCAAAGGCGAAAGATTTTTACTGTCAACTGCATTGAGATAACGTCTTTTTTTAATGCCGAGAGAATCGGCAAAATCATCTTTAAACGGCATAATATAACCGCTTGCCGTTTCTGCTCTCACCATGATTTCGGATATGAGGAGATGTCTTTTCAGCGTATGCTTTTTTGAAATACATCTGTCTGAAGATATATAAACGGCTTTGCTGTCATTTTCGCCTGAAATGTCGATAATGCCGTTACAATCAATTTTCGGTGAAGTGCCTGTAAATTTTTTGCAGAATTCCGATAAGACTGCCCATTCACTCATGCCTTTTGATATGACAAATTCATCGTCAAAAGTTTTGGAAGTGCCTTTGAAATGAGTAAAACCAAGAGGGCTGAAATGCCTTTCCATCAGGTCAAGCATTGACACCATGCAGTAAGTTTGCGGTAAAGCCTCATTGTCAAGTAAAATACAAGCCTGACTTCTTGCAGAGATAGTCAAAATCATGCCGTTTATGGTCTGTTCATCTGTCTGCGTATCGACATAGCCGAAAAATATCCGTTCCGTTCTGTCGAGGACTTCAACAGACATCAAAGGCTGTATATTTTCACTGACGGCAAAAACGGCTGTCAGCCTGTCGGCAGGTGCATCATAAGAGGATACAAAGCTGACTTTCAGCGGATTTTTCAGGGAAGTTTCCTTTCCGTGAATATCTTTTAAAATGTATTTCAGCATAGTTTCACTGCCTTTCCGTGAGTGATGGAAATATCGGGGCGGAGTATATCGGGATTTGCTTTCACGAGAATTTCGATATCAATGCCGTATTCATAAGAATAATCCCAAAGGCATTTCACGCCGTCAGAAATGCACGTTTCCGAAACGGCATTTTTATTTTTATCGAAGCTCTCAATGAAACGGAACGTATATTTGACAACATTTTCCGTATCCTGAGCGATAAGCTCCAGTTTATCGAAAACGGCATAAATCGGCTTTTGTGACGGAATATAGAGTATTCCGCCACCGCCTGAGTGAAATAATTTTTCCAGCCTGTCAAAGTCGTTCATGCAGTCAGTGCCGAAAAATTCACCCTCGCCTGTAATGATTCGGGCATTTTCACCCATATCCGAAACGATATTCCGATTCAAAGGAATTTTATGTTCAATGATATTTCTCTGATGTGAAATGTGCATGATATAGGGATTCACAGGGAAAATAAAATTTTTATAGCTCATTTTGCCGTCAGTTTTCATAGGATTCCTCCTCTACTGAAATAGTCTTGTCATACCGGAGCATATCATATTCAAGCATATCGGAAATATCCGTCAAAACGGACAATTCATCATTGAAATTTTCATTCATTGACATTTTCCACCTCCATATCCAGAGCGGTCAGAGTGATATGTTCACGGAATTTTTCCTTGTCAGCCGTGAGTGCAAAGTCATTCCAAAGGCAGTTGGAAAGCGTTATTTTTGTATTGTCAAATTCAATAATAACCGTGAAGTTTTCAAGGTCATGGAAATTGCAGTTTTCAAAGGGCTGTATGAATCGGAGATTGGAAAAAATCGCTTTATATTCGGATTTTCCTTTGATATGTGCAAAATCGCTGTTCAAAAAACAAGTGCGGATTTTGTGTATATGCAGGATTTCACGGACTTCGGCATTTTCCGCTTGCAGAAGCTGTCTGCCGTTGATGAATATTTTGACATCTCTGCCGCAGACGGTCTTTAATTCTTCCAAACCATCACCCCTCCCCTGTTTTCAATGCGATTTCCCGCAGGCTGAAAGTTATCTTGATTTTATAGGCAAAAATATTTTTATCAAAAACGCATCTGTCAGCGGAAACGGAAATAATATTTTTGCCCTCATCAAGTTCTATGAGTCTGATACAGACATTTTTTGCCGTTTCCTCACAAAATGCACCGCCTTTTTTCTCATCTGTAATAACGATGACAACCGCTTTTTCGGCAGCCGATTCCACGATATCATAGCCGAGAAGAAAATTCATTCTGTCATATTTTTCAGAGCTGAAGGAAACAACAGGCTGATTCACGGGGAAATCCAATTTTTCAAAGTCATATGCTTTCATGAGTCTGCAATTTTCAAAAACACTGTCACTCAACGCAAGGTCATAAATTTCATCAATAAAGCTGTTCATCAGGAAACAACACTCCTATCAGTAAAAATTTTCATGCTTGCTTTCGAGTAAGAGCCGCATTTGCATGAATATGTATCTGCCCGAATAAGCATATATTTATTAGTGCCGTCAGAGATGATATCACCGTATTGTGCATTTTCAAGCAGGGAAGTTTCGGCAAAGAGAATATATTTGCCGCTGTCGGAATGTCCCTCCGAAGTGTGAGTGATACTGCCTGACTTTTCGGGATATATCACAGCAAGAGCTGTTTTTGTTCCAATCGAAACGGGTATGCCAAGTTTTTGTATAGCTTTTTGAATCCTGTCCATGTCACATCACCCCGAATACAAAATAACCGTTGTCGAATACATCGGAAATATCTGCAAAAGCCTGTTCACAGATTTTCTGAGCATTTGCAAGAATAGAAGCAGATGACTTCACGGAAATGTCACCTACGGTAATATCACCACCGCTTTCAGTAATTGACCAGAGAATATATCTGTAATATGCAAGGGCTGCCGCAGCAAATTCGAGTTTGCCGCAGCAGCTGTTTACATCGGAATCGGGCTTTAAGTGTGAAATAATATAGTCTTTTGCATTTTCGCACATAAAGCGGAAGTTTACAGAAGTTTCCTCGTCAGAGCCTGAAAGACGGCTGAAAACAGAAATAATATTTTCAATATCCAACCGTCAACGCCTCCTTTAAATTGAAAGAACTTTTGCAGCGTCGGTGAATATCTTTGAGAAACCTGTTGTGCAGCTGACAGCAGCACAGCCAAGCTGTCTGTCAATGAGCTTGTCGGAGTCTATGACAATGCCGCCCGACTGAATCATTTCAAGGGCACAGTTTTTATCCAGACCGATAATTTTATTGCTTGCAAGAGTGGGTGCACAAATGAGTTTTGCACCAAGGGGTGTCAGCATTTTGCCTGTACCGTGGAAATCAAGACCTGCATTGGCATCTTTCATTTCGGAGAAAGCCATAATCTGCTGAATGAGAGCAGGCGGGGCTATAATTGTATTGAGTTCATAGGGTGCAAGACCTGCCCAGAGTTTAAGCAGAGAGTCATAAGAGAATGTACCGCTTTCGGTAATGACTTCAGCGGCATTGTTTCCGCTGTCACCGTTGACGAGGACATTGACTGCATCAGAAAGCTGTTCTCTTGCTATATATGCACCAATCTGACGAAGTGTTACAGTGAAAATATCAAGACGCTGATATTTAAGAGCTTCATAGGAAGCCGTCAGCACTCTGCCACGCTTTGTCAGGCTGACAAGATTGGGATTGGTTCTGATTTCGGTCTGAGGAAGTTCAGCACCTTCTGCAACGACACTGTTATTTTCACCGACAGGCGAAGATGTCACGGAACGGTAATCCATGCCGTTAATGACAGTTTTAGCGGCTATGATATCGGAAAGCACATCAGCACTTTTCATACCCTGCATGACGGCACGGGCAATATATTCAGGGAAAAGTACAGCAGAATTTGCCGTCTGAAAGAATTTCTGCACGTCATCGGAATGAGCACCGCACACTTTGATATCATATCTTTTCAACTGTCGCTGAAAAGCGTCCAAGCCGTCCATATCTGTATTTTTGTAATTTGCGGAGGGGTCGAGTTCCTCCAGAGTTTCGGTAAGGGATTTACCGTTTGCATACATACCTTTTTCGAGTTTGATAGAATCATAGAAAGCCATATTAAAAAATCCTCCTTATTAAAGAATAATACCAACGGTATTGGTAGTGGAATCGACATCTGTTACAAGATGTTCTCTGCCGTTTGTGGTGTCAACTTTTATTTCACCGTCATCAACGACAAGCTGTTTATAACCGACAGCGATAGAACCCGTATAAGGCAGACGGACATAACCGTCAAGCTGTACAGCGGCATAGCCGTTTTTCAGGGACTTGCAGACACCGCAGAAAGTGGAAGTCGCATTGGAAACCTTGCCGTTAGCGGATATCATGACAGGCAAGCCGACAGTGACACCGCTTGCCGCCTCAAAAGTAATGGTATTGGCATTATAGCCGTCAAAAGATACTGTCATAGAAAAAATCCTCCTTAAATATTTTTGTATATAGTATTATTTGCAGAGCGGTCGGAGCCGCTTTTTGAAAGCTGAGGTTCAACAGGGATAATATCAGCAGTTTTTGCTTCAAAAGCCTTGATAAGTTCATTAAGCTGACGGACGGACAAGGCATTTGTGATATTTTCGAGCGTTTCGGCTGATATATCGGGAAGTGCAAAAGCGGAAAGCGTTTTGATTTCTTTGATAAGGCTGTTACGGTAAATTTCACCGTCAGCGGCTTTTTGTTTCAGAGAACGGAATATTTCAGCCAGTTCCCTGACTTCATCAGCGGAAAAAGTCTGTTCTTCACCGCTGAAAAGACGTTTTTCAATGTTCATGTTGTGATTTCCTTTCGGGTTGAAATTTTTGATAACGCCTGCATTTTTCTGAGCAGGCACGGCAACGAATGACCATTCATACGCATCAGTCGGTTTGTCGAGGGTGACAAAGCAAAGTTGATTGTCGTAATATTTGCCTTTGCTATGGGAACAAAGGGAAATATCCCTGCCGCATACCGAGCAGATACGTTTTTTCACGGAACAGCCTACACTGACTTCTTTTTTAATGCCGCTTTCGAGAGATGTGATAAAATCTTTCTGAGATTGCGGCACATAGGCACGGGCAAAAAGACGTTTATAAGGCTTGCCGTCGGAAGTGAATTTGTCGGGGACAAATTCGGCTTTGCAGGAAAATATCCTTGCTGTCTGATTGTCGGATTTGGGATTATGGTCTGCAATCCCCGTCACGCCGTCAAAGAGTTTTGCCAGTTCATCAAGGGCATTGTCGGAAAAGCGTTCAAAATCACGGTCAATGTCGTTGTCGCAGAGTACGACTGAAAATGCATAAACATCATTTTCAGTGAGCGGGGTTCTTGTATGCCTGTTGATAAGGTCAAGTTCACCCTCACGGATATCATTTTGATTCAAAATATCAGTCCTTTCTGAAAGAGTTTTCAATTTTCTGAGCCTGTGCATTGATAAGTCTTGCACGGGCAAGCTCCACTTCGTCCTGTAAATTGATGTTGTCCCAGACGATTTCAAAATTTGTCTGAATGCCGTTGAGCCTGAAATAGATATCACAAATTTTTGTGATAGTCGAGTTGAGAATACAGCGGTAATATTCCAGTTCACTTGTCAGAATGTCGGCTTGCTGGGTGGACATTCTTTCCGTAGTTGACCATGAAAAGCCGAGTAAAAAGGGCGGTATGGAAAGTTTGGCGGTTATCTGCTCCAGAAGCTGACGTACAGGGATATTGCTGTCGGGAATCTGATTTTCCGCCCCGATGACTTTAATGCTGACATCACCGACAGTGATGAAGTCTTTAGGCGAAGTACTTTTCATAGCCTTACTCCATTCTTCTGCAATGGTTTTTGCACGGTCTTTGGAAAAGGCACGTTCATTTTCATTGGGCTTGTAGGAAACGGCAAAACGCACATTTCCGACTCTGTCCCAGTTAGTGCCGATAGCGGTGAATATTTTCATAAGAATATTACCGACAAAGGGCAAGCCTTTTAAAATAGAAGTGCCATAAATTTTACTTGGTTCAGGCATGATGGAATTGCAAAGAACGAGTGACGGATATTTCACGGCTGAAAGAGAACCGTCGGAATTGACAGTGCATATTTTAATGTCAAGGGGATTTCCGTCGGAAATGAGCTGCACATCATCAAGAGAGGCATTGTAAAGGGCGGAAATATGTTTATGTTTACTGTCGAGAATAATTTCACCGACAGCCGTACCATAGACGAGTAATTGTTCCAGATAGCATGAAAGAAAACTTGTAATACCCGTTTCGCAGGAATTCACACGGATATTTTTCAGAAATTTGTTGATTTCTTTATCAAGCGTTTCAGAATTTGTTCTGATGGAAAAATTTCCTATCAGACGGATAATTTTATAGATAGCGGCATCAATCACAGGAATATTGTCTTTCAGTGTCTTATAGAGATGTCTTTCACAAACGGAAGAATTTGACATAAAAGAAAGATTTGAGTTGAATCCATCGGCAGAGAATGTCTGAATATCGATATCAGGCTTTTTTCTGCTGAGGAAGTTAAAGAGAGCCAATATATATCACCTCCAAATTTTTTATCTGTCGAATGCAAAGACGAAGAAATCATCGATTTCTTCATTCATCACGGTAGTGACAAAATAACGGATATCGTCCATGGCATGGTCATTTTCTTTGACGGGAGAATCCTTGCCGCCCGTATCCCAGCGGTAAAGACCGAATTCACTGATACTGTCACGGCAGTTTTTGCAGATTTTAATTTTGCCCTGTTTGAGAGCTGTGCTTGTCTGACGGATACCGTCAAGGACATTGTTTTTGGCAGGCTTGACGGTATATTTGCCATGTCTGCGGATAACTTCAATAAAGCTGGCGGCAGACGGATCGACAACGACAGTGGAAATTTTCCTGTCCCCGATAAGCTGACACAAACCGCTGTAATGTTCTTCATCGGTGCGTGATGAGCCTTCGACACGGGAATTATAGTAATATTCACGGATTCTGTACCAGGTATCACCCAAAAGTCCCCATAAGCCGAAAGAAGCGGGATTCACAGTGCCATAGTCGCATGAAACGGCAAATTGAGAAAAATTGTCTTTTGGAATATCGCAGAACATTCCGTCATCTGACATGAAAGGATAGACAAGACCTTCCGTGGCAACCCACTTGCCTAAAACGAAGCGGTCATAAAAGCTGCCCGAATAGAGATTTTTATAGCGTTCACGGATTTTTTGTGAAAGAGAGGGATTGTCGTCCATGGTGAAATGGATATAGCAGATATTTTTTTCTTTGGTTTTTTGTATCCATTCACGGTGAAACCAGTGCTGAGGATATTCAGGATTGCAGTTGAACCAGAGTTTAGAGTTTTCAAGGGAACATCTTGCGATAGCCTGTTCGACGAAAGAGCGGGGCATAAGAACGACTTCATCAAAGAGTACGCCGCCGAGCGTCATGCCCTGAATGAGAGCGGCAGAGCTTTCATCACGCCCGCCAAAGAGATAGAAAGTATTTTTGGTGTCATTAAGGGAAACCTCAAAGAGATTGGAAGAAATTTTTTCACTGACATCAAAGCCGATATCCTGCAGGGCATGGAGCAAAGGCACAGCGACATTTCTTTTAACGGACTTGATAGTTTTACCGCAGACGGCAAAAGATGTATTTTTGAAACGGAGCATAGCCCAGGCAACAAAGGATATGCTCATACAGAGGGTTTTGCCGCTTCTGACGGCACCGTCACAGATAATGCCGTCACATTTTGCGGTCAATTTTGAAGGTGTCCACCAGCTTAACACTTGAAGCTGTTTTTTGGAAAAGGGAACAAAACTCATTAAGTATCTTCACCATCACTTTGAGAATTTTTCAAACCGCAGAGAATAGCGTTGTAAAAATCGGAAGTATTATTTTTTTGCGGTCTGCCGAGAAGTTCCAGTTTTTCGAGAGCTTTCAGACGGTCAAAGAATTTTATCTCCATAGAATTATCTTTTGGACGCTTGATTTCAGCGACGTTGAAAAGGTCATAATTTTCGATATTTTCAGGTTTATCGGAAAACATGAGTTTCACGGCATCAGTGATATTTCCGAAAGCAAGCCGTTCATAGCCTGAAACGGCTTTTTGGGAAAGATACTGCAAATTCTGCTGATAGAGTAAATGGATATAATTTGCAATATCCTCACGGAGAAGTAAAAGAGAGCCGTCTTTATTGGGATTGGCATAACCGGCAAGTCTTGCAGATTCCGCATGACTGCCATTTTGTGCATAGAATACACAGAACAGTTTTTCTTTTGAGTTAAGATTTTTTTTATTTATCGGAAGAACCTCCTTTCACCCATACGCTGAAAAGCAAAAAAATTCAACCCGACAAGGTTGAATTCTGAAAAAAGATTTTAGATTTTGTAGAAAATTGCAAAAAAATAACAGGCAACACGAAGTCACCTGTTAAAAATCACGAATTCAGGAAGCAAAGCTCCAATATAATATCATGTATTCCAAAGAGAGCCGTAGCCGTATTCAAATTCGGAGCCGAAGCAGATACGGTTGAAATTACCGCTCAGACCGCCGAAATTAGCGATGGCATTGGCAATCGTTTCAGAAGTCAGGATTCTGAAAGGCACATACTGTTCAGAGGGCATATCGATTCCGCCTATCAAGCGGAGGGCATAATCGACCATGCCGTAAGCGGTCCATTCATAGCTCTGACCGATCAGCATTTCAATCCGGTCATATCTCACACTGTCAAAAGCCTCCTCGGAGCCGCCCGTTGAAATGATGGGAATTTTAAGTCCGAGCTGTTCCACGGCACTGACAGCATCCTCTATCATGGTATCGTCCAGAACGACTATATAATTCAGTTTGCCGTCACTGCGGAGAGCCTGAACAATTTTATCTGTAAGAGAATTTCCGATTTCTGCGGAAGTGGCACTGATACCCTTGCAGTAGCCTGTCACGCCTGAAATATGTTCATCGAATTCATTTTTAAAGCCGACTGCAACGGTATTTGACAAAAGGGAATCTGTGCGGTTCACGGCAAGGACATTTGTTTTGCCCTTGGTTTTGACTATCGCCCAGTCTGCGAGATACTGACCGATACGGGCATAATCAACAGGCATGGTATAATCGGAAAAATGGTCACTCTTGCCTGCTGTGATACCGCCCACGGAAACGACTTCTATGCCATTTGCCTGAGCGTATTCTATATTTGTGGCAAAGGTATCTTTATTAATATTGCCAAACATGAAAATCACATCGGATTTGTCATTGACGGCAGAATTGAGGGCATTATTGATGGAAGTTTCGGTACCGCTTGTTTTGGCAACGATGTATTTTGCAAAGCCTGCGGATTCTGCGGCAACCTTGAACTGTTCGGCAACCAATTTGCTGTAGGAAAGGTCGAGATTATCTGTGATAAGAGTAATGACTTTTCCGTTTGAAACGGATTTCGCATTGATATAGGAACCTTGGGAATGGAATCCGGGCATATACTGACAGGAAGCCAATGCCGACTGCATTTCACCGATTTTCTCGGAAGTAATGGCATCTTCTGCAATTTCGCTTTCTTCCCAGCTTATCTGAGAGCTTTCCTGCGGCTTGGAAACAACAACGGAAGACTGGATACTGTTTTCAGTCACAGAAACATTGTTTTGGGAAGTTTCATTTTTATCACCACAGGCTGACATCGACATAACGGACAGAATGACCGTCATCAGAAGAACAGCCGAAACAAACTTTTTCATAATTTCCTCCAAATACACACAAATTCAAAATATATTTCGTCCAACGCTTTAATTATACTTTTGGAGCGGCTGAATGTCAACAATTATTTTTGACGTAATTACCAAAACAAAATATTATTTTTTGTAATATATGCTAATCAAGATAAGGTTTCGCTGCCGTGAAAATAGGCATTGAGCATAGTATAAGCGGTGCTCATGGCGGTATAGGAAGCCGCACCATGCTCTATCATGACAGCGACAGCAATTTCAGGTTCATCAAAAGGTGCATAGCAGATGAAATTGGAATGGTCGGAACCGTTGTTTTCGGCAGTACCGGTTTTGGCAGCGACCTGTATATCAAAGGTATTGATAATTCCATAGGCATTTGCCGCCATGTTCATGGCAGTCTGAACTTCTTTGAGATTTTCCATACTCACTCCCATTTCATCGACTTTTTCAGGTTTGCTCTGATAGACAGTTTTTTTGCCGTCATATGTCACTATTTTATCAACGACGTGTGTTTTCAGTCTGACACCGTTGTTGGCGATAGTAGCGACATAAGTGGCAAGCTGCAAAGGCGTGAACTGATTGTCGCTCTGACCGATTGCCGCAGGCGATACAGAAGCATCATTCCATACTGTACCCATTTTAGCACTGTATTCGGGACCGGCAAGAGTACCCGAACTTTCACCTATTTCCACACCCGTTTTTACACCGAGTCCGCACCGCTGTGCATATTTACGCAGATTTTCGATACCCAAAAGTCTGCCTGTTTCGGCAAAAAAGACGTTGCAGGAATCTTCTATCGCATGATACATATTAATCCAGCCGTGATAGCCCATGCACCAGAGTTTCAAGCCGTTTTGTGTATAAATTCCCTCACAGTCGATATATGTATCGGTTGTGATTTTTTTTTCCTGAAGTGCGGCGGAAGCTATCATAGGCTTGAAAGTGGAACCGGGAGCAAGAGCCCCCTGAAAAGCCCTGTCAAACATAGGGGAAGCGGTATCATTGGCAAGTTTGTTATAATCGGAATAGTAGTCATTCAAATCGTATGTGGGATAGCTTGCGGCACAGAGCACTGAAAAATCCTTTACATTCAGGACAACGAGAGCAGCCCCTTTGCAGTCCCCGCCCATATATTCATTACCCATCCACAGAGAATAGTCGTTTGCATATTTGACGGCATCCGCCAAAGCCTGCTGAGCGACTTTTTGCAGACGTGTATCTATCGTCAGATAAATGCTGTCCCCCTGCACAGAGGGAGTTTGTTTCAGCAGAGATACATTTCCTTTGGAATCCATTTCAAAGGTCTGAGAGCCGCCCGTACCACGCAGATTTTCTTCAAAAGCCTGTTCCACGCCGTTTTTTCCGATGATATCGGTATAGCCGTAGCCCTTGTCTTTCAGTTCGTCATATTCATTGGCAGAGATAAGACCTGTCACGCCTACAATGTGAGGGGCATCTGTCCCGTTTTTGTAGGTTCTCACGGAATAGCTTTCAACGGATATTCCCTTTATGTCATTGAGCTTTTCGGACAGGGAAAGCATTTGATTTTCCGATATACCGTCAGCGAACACATACGGATTAGTATAGCTGTAACCCGAATTTTCCATATTATAACGGACACTTGCAATATCTCTTGTCTGCTTTTTGGTATAGTCTTTGCAGTCATATTTTTCCGCTAATATCGCCATGCAGTCATCAGCGGTTGAATAGGGATTCATATTGAGTCTGTCCTTGCTTTTGAGTTTTTCAACGCTTTCGGATTTTCCGCTGTCAAAGGCATAATTTCCGTTTTTGTCTATGACAATGGGAAAGTTGTCTTTCCACTTTCCGCCCATGCCTTCAACCATTTCAACGGTTCTTGTAATAGCGTCATTCAGCCGTTTATCCGGCATGAACAGCTTGTTGATAACGATTTTATATCCCGTTTCATTGACGGCAAGCGGTACACCGTTTTTATCAAAGATTTCCCCTCTTATGCCGTCGGTTTCAACGGTATAGCTTGCCGAAGCCGTTGCGACTTCATCATAGTATTCCGACTGAAAGACCTGCCATTCCACGAGTCTGCCGAAAAGAACGGCTACTGCAAAAGCCGTGAATACACCTATCAAAATATATCTTGCTTTAAGAGAGGGACGTTTTTTTCTTTTCATAGAACTCTCCTTTTATCAATCAGAAATCAGCCATTACTTTCTGCCCGACAGTTTTTTATTTATGAGCAGGAACAGAGGCATAAATGCCAGTGTATAGAGTATTCTTGTAATATAGTGTGTCAGAAAGAACTGCATGATACCATTATACCCCGAAAATGCAAAATATAATACAAAGTACAGAATGAGTATCAAAAGAACAGCTATGCAGCCTGCTGCAAGTTCAGAAAGAAAACTGATTTTTATATATCCCGATAAAACGGACAGAATAAAGCATATAATAGTAAAGGATATTGCAAAATATCCGACACTGCCGCTGAAAGCGAAGTCGGCTAAAAGTCCGCAGAAAGCACCGAAAATCACGGCATTGCTTTCCTCTTCAAGTAATGAAACCGACACTGCCAGCGGAAGAAGTGCAGCTGCTTTTTCGCCGAATATTTCGGGCAAAAGATAGGGTGTTGCCTGCAGTGCGAATGCAAACACCGCTTCAAGAAAGTATAATATATATTTCAAAAAACTTCTTTTCATAGAAAAATCACTCTTAATGTGCCGCCTGCCTGAGAACAACGACAGACGATACGTTTTTTATATCTTCAAAA
The DNA here is from genome assembly GCA_902801715.1 of uncultured Ruminococcus sp. Taxonomy (GTDB): domain Bacteria; phylum Bacillota; class Clostridia; order Oscillospirales; family Acutalibacteraceae; genus UBA1213. The sequence continues at coordinate 21,782 of CADCJK010000010.1, forward strand.
GGTTCAATCACTGCCACCGGCATACCGGTAAAGCGGTCATCAATGGTATATTTCACTTTGCCGATTTTGATTTTCGATGGATAAATGCTGTCATCTGCTGTAACGATGATATCACCTTTTATCATGTTATTTTCACGTTTAATATTTTTAAGACAAGTCAAGCCCTTGTCATATACATCAAGACTGCCTGTAAGGATTCCTTTATCGAAAGATTTTCCGTCCTTGCAGGATATTTTAACATCAGGCGAAAGTATCGTTGTCACCTTGCATGAAGTGAAATCAACGGTACTGACATAGCCGACAAGACCTTTTTCTGTAATAATAATGTCATTGAGAGATACACCGTCATGCAGTCCCCTGTCGAGTGTGAAGCCGTAAAAGCTGTCATTCACATCTCTCATAATGACATTAGCCGAACACAAGTCATAATCTTTATAATCCTCTTTCATATCGAGAAATGCGGAAAGAGAATCATATTTTTCTTTCATGTCATAATAATCGGCAAGCATATCATTCAGACGTGTATTTTCTTCCGTCAGACGGCTGTTTTCTTTTTCGAGTTCGGCACGGCTTTTCTGAGGAGAAAGGGCATTTCCCGTATCGGCAACTGCCCCTGTCAGAACGAACTGCATAGGAGTGATGATATATCCCGATACAAAGTTATAGATATAGCCGTTTCCGACTGTCATGAGAGAAAGTATAATCAGTATGCCCAATGTCACCAAAAGCACTTTCAGTCCTTTTCCATTTTTCATTGAAAAAACTCCCTTTAGTTCCTGCTGAAATCAGTCAGAATCAGACCATCATTATGTTCCAGAGCCCAGTTGATATTCCACTCACTTGAGAACAGCAAAAGATGTTTGCCTTTCAGGTCTTGTATACGTTTGGTATCAGATGTAAGATTGAGTTTTTTAGGATCAATGTCCTCGTTATCTATCCAGCGGATAAGCTCATAGGGCATACTTTCCATGATAATATCGACATTGTATTCATTTTTCATTCTGTATTGAAGGACTTCAAACTGCAGTACACCGACAACGCCGACAATAATTTCCTCCATGCCGCCGCCGAGATTCTGAAACATCTGTATAGCACCCTCTTGTGCTATCTGTGACATACCTTTAACGAACTGTTTTCTTTTCATGGTATCCTTGATACGCACTCTTGAAAAATGTTCGGGAGCAAATGTAGGGATACCCTCGAATTTCACTTTTTTTGACGGTGAGCAAACAGTGTCACCTATGGAGAAAATACCGGGATCGAATACGCCTATGATATCGCCTGCATAGGCTTCATCAATAACTTCCCTGTCCTGAGCCATGAGCTGCTGAGGCTGTGAAAGACGCATTTTCTTGTCACCCTGAACGTGATAGACTTCCATCGTTTTGTCATATCTTCCCGAACAGATACGCATGAAAGCGATTCTGTCACGGTGAGCCTTATTCAT
>CADCJK010000011.1 GCA_902801715.1 uncultured Ruminococcus sp.
TATTATATATATCTCTATCAAAACAGCACCCTTGCAAGTATGCGCTTTATCTCATTTTCGTCAAGTTCCATACAGCTCACGGGTTCAACGGGAACGCCGTATTTATCGCTTAATTTTTTGGCAAGCTGTCTGACGGACTGCAAATCGGGGCTGACGGAATTCAGAAGAACGATAAAAGGCTTGTTTATCTCTTTTAATTCGTTGATAACTCTTTCTTCGGCAAGTTCATATTCGGAGCGGTCAATGTCACTGATAGAACCATCTGTTGTAATGACAAGACCGATGGTGGAATGGTCTGTAATGACTTTTTTGGTGCCGATTTCAGCAGCCATGTCAAAGGGTACGGCTTCTTCAAACCAGGGAGTTTTTACCATGCGTGGGGCTTCATCTTCTATGTAGCCCAGAGCACTCGGTACGATATAGCCGACACAATCTATCATTCGGACACGGAATTTTGCATTTCCGTCAAGCTGTATCTCAACGGCATTTTCGGGAATGAATTTCGGTTCTGTAGTCATGATGGTTCTGCCGGCAGATGATTGAGGCAGTTCATCATTGGCACGTTCCCGCTGTTCATCTGCAGCAATATTCGGGATAACGAGTGTATCCATGAAACGCTTGATAAAAGTAGATTTGCCGGTTCTGACGGGACCGACTATGCCCAAATAGATGTCACCGTTGGTACGCTGCGAAATGTCCTGATAAATATTTCTTTCTTCCATAGAAATTCTCCTCCTGTTGTCACATTGGAATCAGAATCATGCTGTGAGCCTGTATAATATCATCTGCAAGGTCGTTTTCGAGCATGACAGCTTCAACGGACGTGCAGTAATTTCTTGCGATATCCCAGAGCGTTTCGCCCTTGTCGGCATAATAGAGCGTAAGGGCGGCATTTTTATCTTTCAGGCGTTTTTTATCTTCATCGGCACCGGCGGAAACGATACAGCGGCTTGTTTTGCTTTCTGTGAAAAAGCCTGTAATTTTGAGGTCGGCTTTGAGTTCAACGGAATTATCGCCTGTAATGCGGAAATTCAGCGATTTGCAGGCAATATCCATATTGGCGGAAATATCGGCTGTATCGGGAATATCGGGCTTGAAAGTGAATTCAAGCGGTCTTTCGGCATAGAAAGGCACATTGTCTTTATCGAGGGCAAGGATACAGCAGTTAATTTTGCCTTTGGCGGAAAGGGAAGTGCCGTCATTGGTGCAGATGGAATTGATACTGTCACACCATGTATCAATGATTTTGGTAATGCCGTTGTCACCTGTTTTGACTTCCTGCCTGACGGAAATGTCATTTTCGGGCAGGGCGGATATATGAGAGAAACGGCAGTTTTTTTCAGTGAGTTCAAGTTCATATTCCGTGGAATAGGCATCATCTATGACATCAAGATTTTTTTCATTGTAGGCAAAGACGGTTGCACATATCTTTGAATCGAGAGTCACAAGGGTACTGCTTTCATCGTATTCGGATTTGAGGGATACATCGTAATTCATTACTTCAAGCCTGATATCATTCAAAGAGATATCGGACATTCCCTGAACGTCTATGACCTGAGTATAGGGAATATTGAAAGACATGGTATCCTGTGAACCTGTTTCGATATCTGTGACATAAAGCAAATGCAGAACAGCTTCCCCTTTGAGCATGAGTTTATCGGAAAGAGCCTTGGCACTGTCGATATTCACGGCAAAGTCGGAACGAAGTATACTTTCGGGAGAGGATTTTCCCTGACCGATATCGAGGACTTCACTGATGGAAAATTGCTGCTGACCGATACCCGAAAGACAGCTGACAAGTTCGGAATGTTGTTTTTGTCGGACATCGGGGGCATTGATGGAAGTGCATTGTTCCTGCTGTGATTTGGCATAGACGGAAACGCATACGGAAAATGCACCGTGTATGTCAAGCCGTCTGGGAGTCAGTGCACGGCAGTTAAGATATTCCGTTTTGACCTTTGCGACAGCGGTAAGGTCCTGTGCAGTCGATTTGATATTGAAGCTGCATGAAAAGGGGCTTGTATGTTCACAAAGACGGATTGCCTGTTTTTTGGTATCGAGGTAGTAAAGCCTGATGACAGCTACTCCATCTACATCGAGTCTGTCAGCGGATATATTTTTGGACATGACAGAGGGGGAAATCCTGCATTTAAGGATTTTTTCAATATCGGGGCAGTAATCGGGCAGGCTGAAGTCCAAATCGACAGGCTGTTCGGAACTTCCCTCGAATACATTCTCACATACAAAGCAGTTTTCTTTATCAAGCTGATATTCCATTTAATCCACTCCCAAATTTTTTATCTACGGAAAATATATTCCTGTGATATCGTGAATATTACAAAATATATTTTGTCGGATTAGTGAAAAAAGTTTGATTTGAATATGCAAATGTGACAAAGTTTACCGGAAGGTTGATTTTGTATTGATTTTTAATATATTTTATCGTATAATTGAAGTATATTTTATGTAAAGGAGTGTATTTACATGGCAAAAAGGAAATACAGAATATTGGCGGCGTTGTTGGCTTTGACGGTAATAGCGGGCGGTGTGCCGGCGGCAAGTGCAGCGGCTGTTGATGGTGATGTTTTGGCAGTTGCAGAAGCTGATTTTGAGGCTCTCCAGAATGATTCTACAGTGAATTATAAGACGGTAGGCGTGAATAAGGATATTACAATAAAAGCAGCGGCAAAGGGCGGCAGCGGAAATTACACTTATGCGTACTACTATAAGAAGCAGTCTGCAACAAAGTGGAATATGATGAAAAATTTCAGTACGACTTCATCTTTTAAAAAGAATTTCAGCACAACGGGAACATATGATATATGCGTTAAAGTAAAGGACAGTACGGGTACGATAGAGAAGAAATATTTTACTGTAAAGGTAAATCCCGAACTGACGTGCAAGGCAAAGACAAGTTCCAAGAGTATCACGCTTGGTCAGACGGTCACTTTGCAGGGTGCTGCAGCGGGCGGCAGCGGTGGATATAAATATTCATATCTTTACAGGATAGGCGGCAAGGGTTCATGGAAAACACTGAAAAGTTTCAGTACAACGGCTTCCCTGAAGTTTACACCGGCAGAAGAGGGCGATTATGAAATATGCATTAAGACAAAAGATTCCTATGGCACGATTGCCAAACTGTATTTTGACCTTGCTGTCAGGGAATTGAAGAATCATTCGTCTTTGAGTGCCGATTCCGTCAAAGAGGGCGGCAAAGTAACTTTAAAAGGTGCGGCAAGCGGTGGAAACGGTACTTACAGCTATGGTTATTACGTTCAGTCACCCGGTTTATCAAACTGGCAGACGCTCAAAGATTTCAGTACGGCTAAATCGTATTCGTTCAAGCCGTCAAAAGTCGGAACATACAATGTATGTATCAAGGTCAAGGATTCCACGGGAACGATTGTCAAAAAATACATGGCATTGGAGGTTATTGCAAAGACCGCTGCCGAAAAGATAACGGATTCGATTATAAAAAGCGATATGACATCATTGGAGAAAGTCAAAGCGATACATGACTGGCTTGTCAATAACGTTGAATATGATACAGAGGGCTATGCAAGCGGAAATATATCCCAGGAATCCCACACGGCAGAGGGCTTGTTCAAGAACAGAAAAGCAGTTTGTGACGGCTATGCCAATGCATTTCAGCAGATGGCAGCCTATGCCGGATTTGAAGTTATCATAGTAGGAGGCGTAGGTATCAATTCGGAAGGAATTGAGGAAAGTCATGCATGGAATCAGATAAAAGTGGACGGCAAATGGTATAACATAGATGTCACATGGGACGATCCCGTTTCAGACGATGGTTCGAACAATCTCCGGTATATGTATTTCCTGGTTCCCGACAGTATTATTGACATTGACCACACTTCAGATGAGGGTGAGGTCAGATATCCGTGCAATACCCCGCAGCCGAAAGAACTGTTTGCAGAGGTGCTCGAAGACGATATCGAAAATAACGATGACTATGTATTGTGCAAAACAGATGATGATGTAAGGAACGCTACAAAAGATTTTATCGGCAAAGGCATAGCAACATTCACTGTTATATATAAAATCAGCGATTTTGAAAGAAACGGTGTGAAAGGCGAAGAAACGGTAGGATATATACAGAATATTGCGATATATGCTCAGAATCGGTATAATTGTGTGAAAACCGAGTATATGGAATGGAAATTTGATGGCTATATGCAGATGACGATGACTTTCATGAATGCTCCGACAAGATAAACGACAATAAAGAATTACCATGTGCGGAAAAATCTGTACATGGTAATTCTTTTTTATTTTTGGAAGAAATAGCAGTTTTTTGGCATGGGATTGTTCTTTTGGGGAAAGTTGGGAAAAAATTCATAATATTTCATAAAAAGTGCTGTAAAACCTCTTGAAATTTATTTAAAATATAAGTATAATAGATTCAGTAAGTTTTTGGTATAAAGGAGTTGTGAATGATGCAGCTTGGTAATAATGAGTTGAATGAACGTTCGGATATCGACCTGTTTCATAGCGGTGAGCATTACCATGCTTATAACTATATGGGTGCACACAGAGCACACCGTGACGGTGTTGACGGTGTGATGTTCAGAACATGGGCACCTCATGCCAAAAGTATTTCAGTTGTAGGTACTTTCAATAACTGGGACAGGAGTGTCCATCCGATGAACTGGTCTTTATGGGAATGTTTTATTGCCGATATCGTTGAGGACTACTCTATTTATAAATACAGTATAGAAACGTATGACGGTTACACAATGCTGAAATCGGATCCGTATGCGTTCCATTATGAAACACGTCCGAATAATGCTTCCGTATTCGTGGATATCGACGGATATGAGTGGCATGACGGAGAGTGGCAGAAGGAAAAAGAAAAATATGAATCCTACAGCAGTCCCATGAATATTTATGAGCTTCATGCAGGCTCATGGCGAAAGTATGCGGACGGAAATTATTTCTCATACAGCAAGCTGGCTGATGAACTGATTCCTTATGTAAAAGATATGGGCTATACGCATATAGAATTTATGCCGCTGACGGAATATCCCTTTGATGCGTCATGGGGCTATCAGGTAACGGGATATTTTGCGATAACTTCCAGATACGGCAGTCCGTTTGATTTCATGAACTTCGTTGACAGGTGTCATCAGGCAGGAATTTCCGTTATCATGGACTGGGTTCCCGCTCATTTTCCGAGAGATGCCCACGGTCTTGCAAGATTTGACGGTACGCCCTGTTATGAATATGCCGACTGGCGTAAGGGGGAACACAAGGACTGGGGAACACTTGTATTTGACTACGGCAGAAATGAAGTGGTAAGTTTTCTGATATCAAGTGCAATATTCTGGATGGATTATTATCACATAGACGGACTGAGAGTAGATGCAGTGGCATCTATGCTGTATCTTGACTTCAGCAGACGTGAAGGGGAATGGGTAGCCAATAAATTCGGCGGAAAGGAAAATCTTGAGGCAGTTGCATTCATGCATAAGCTCAATGAAGCGGCTTTCCGGTATTATCCGAATACCCTGATGATAGCGGAGGAATCGACGGCATGGCCGAATGTTTCCAAGCCTACATATATGGGCGGTCTGGGATTCAACTACAAGTGGAATATGGGCTGGATGAATGATATGCTTCATTATGTGTCCCTGGATCCGCTTTACAGACCGTTCAATCATGATAATCTTACATTTTCGTTTTTGTATGCATTTTCGGAAAATTTCATTCTGCCGATATCGCATGATGAAGTCGTTTACGGAAAGGCATCACTGATTAATAAAATGCCGGGTGACTATGACCTGAAATTCAAGGGTGTCAGGACATTTGTAGCTTATATGATGGCTCACCCCGGAAAGAAACTGACTTTCATGGGCACGGAATTCGGACAGTTCAAGGAATGGGATTATTCCGTGGAACTGGACTGGATGCTGCTGGAATATCCCAGACATAATGAACTGAGGAATTTCTTCAGGGCAATCAATCATTTCTATCTTGAAAACAGTCCTCTCTGGGAAGTGGACTATTCATGGGACGGTTTTCAGTGGATATCCAATGATGACTATACGCAGAGTGTGATTTCTTTCAGAAGAATCGATAAAAATGGTGATGAAATTATTGTCGTGTGCAATTTCCAGCCGGTGCTGCGTGAAAAATATCGTATCGGTGTACCGTATGCAGGCACTTACAGCGAAGTATTCAGTACGGATTGGACAGAGTTCGGCGGTTCGGGAATGTCCAACGGCAGCGAGATAAAATCGGAAAATGAGTTTATGCACGGACATGAACAATCCATTGTACTCAGACTGCCGCCTATGTCTGTCATGTATTATAAATGTACATATAAGAAACCGAAAAGAAAGTCCCGCAAGAAAGCTGTCGAAAGTGAAACAGCCGAAAAAAAGACTTCCAAAAGGAAGTCCGTCAAAAAGGCTGATACAGTCGAAGCCGTGGCAGAGGAAAAACCAAAGAAAAGAACAAGAAAGAAAAAAGTTGAAACAGAAGAACAGTAACTGACAGCATGAAAGTGCTGTAAAAATAAAATCGTGATTTATCGAAGGAGGATAATCATATGTATCCAAAGCAGGAAGTAGTAGCCATGCTGCTTGCCGGAGGTCAGGGCAGCAGACTTGGGGTACTTACTCAGAAACTCGCAAAACCTGCCGTACCGTTTGGCGGCAAATACCGTATCATTGACTTTCCGCTTTCCAACTGCGTGAATTCGGGTATTGAGGCTGTCGGTGTCCTGACACAGTATCAGCCGCTTGTTCTGAATGAGTATATCGGCAGCGGTCAGCCGTGGGATCTTGACGGCATGAACAGCGGTGTCAGTGTACTGTCACCGTATCAGCAGATAAAAGGTACAGACTGGTATACCGGTACTGCAAATGCTATTTATCAGAATATCAGCTATATTGACAGATATAATCCTGATTATGTAGTAATTCTTTCGGGTGACCATATTTATAAAATGGATTATTCCAAGATGATAGCTTTCCATAAAGAGAACAATGCAGACTGTACGATAGCAGTCATTGATGTACCGTTGGCAGAAGCATCCAGATTCGGTATCATGAATACCAATCCCGACGGCTCTATCTATGAGTTTGAAGAAAAGCCGAAACACCCGAAAAGCACGAATGCTTCCATGGGTATCTATGTATTCAGCTGGGACAAGCTCCGCAAATATCTGATTGAAGATGAAGCAGAAGAAGGTTCCGAACACGATTTCGGTAAAAATGTATTGCCGAGAATGTTGGAAGACGGTCAGAGAATGTTTGCCTATCAGTTTGAGGGCTATTGGAAAGACGTTGGAACGATAGACAGTCTTTGGGAAGCTAATATGGATTTGCTTGATCCGAATGTACCGCTTGACCTGATGGACGAAAGCTGGAAAATTTATTCAAGGAATCCCGTTGTACCGCCGCAGTATATTGCCGATACGGCTAAAATACAGAATTCATTGATTGGTGATGGCTGTGATATTGCAGGTGAACTGGAATTCTCGATATTGTTCTCGAATGTAGTGGTAAAGCCCGGTGCTGTTATTGAATCGTCAATTATCATGCCCGGCTGTGTCATTGAAGAAGGTGCAGTTGTCAGATTTGCCATCGTTTCAGAAAATACCGTCATCGGCAAAAATGCCGTTGTAGGTGCAAGACCGGAAGATATTGAAGATAAATCCGAATGGGGCATTGCCGTTGTAGGCGATAATCTCAAAATAGGTGCAGGGGCAAAAGTTGCTCCCAAGGCTATGATAGCAGAAGATATAGAGGAGGTTGAATAATATGCGTGGCAACAGAATTTTAGGTATCATCTTCTCTAATCTCCATGAAAAGCTTATCAGCGAGATCACTGAGAGGAGAACGATGGGTGCCGTACCGTTTGGCGGCAGATATCGTTTGATTGATTTCCCGCTTTCCAACATGGTGAATTCAGGTATCAATAAAGTCGGCGTTCTGACAAAAAGCAATTATCAGTCACTGGTTGACCATCTCGGAACAGGCAAGGCATGGGATTTGTCCAGACAGCGTGACGGCTTGTTTGTACTTCCGCCTTTCATGGATCCGAGTGATTATGCCAACAGGGTTTCCACATTCCATTCCATCATGCCGTTCCTGACGAATTCCAGTGAAGAATATGTCGTGATTTCGGACTGTGACGTTGTATGCAATATAGACTATCAGAAAGTGTTTGCAAAGCACGTTGAGAACAATGCGGATATCACGCTTGTTTATAAAAGGGATATTCTTCCTGCAAGACTTCATGATCCGATGGTGCTTTCATTTGATGCAAAGGGCAAAGTGACAGATGTTCTTGTCAATCCGTCCATTTCGGGCACTTGCAGCTATTACATGAACATGATGATGATAAAGAGAGAACTCCTTATTAAGCTTGTCAATAAATGTGTCAGCAAGAATACAATGAATTTCAAGCGTGACATGATACAGGCGGAATATAATAATCTCAATATATACGGCTATGAATTCAAGGGCTTTGCACCCGTTATCACGTCACCGGCGGAATATTTCAATGCCAATATGGCACTGATGAACAGCGAAATCCGTGAGGATTTATTCAGGGGCGACAGACCGATTTATACAAAAGTAAGGGACGATATGCCTGCCAAATACGGTCTTGATTCAAAAGTCAAAAATTCACTTGTCGGCAGCGGCTGCATAATAGATGGTGAAGTTGAAAACTGCGTACTCTTTAAAGGTGTTCATATCGGCAAGGGCACAAAGGTTTCTAATTGTGTTATCATGCAGGATACAAAGATTGGTGAAAATTCCAATCTCAGCTATGTGATTGTTGATAAGGACGTTACTGTCCGTGACGGCAAGACGCTTGCAGGAGAGTCCTCCTATCCTGTCTATGTAAGTAAATTGAGTATTGTTTGATTGGTAATGGATATTCATAATGCATGATTTTGCGGAATCGTGCATTATGAATTATGTGTTGAAAAAGGGAGGTGTGTGAATGAAGTGTCTGTTTGTGACGAGTGAGGCTCAGCCGTTTGCAGCGTCAGGCGGTCTTGCAGATGTTTCGGGTTCTTTGCCTCATGCACTCAGGCAGCGTCTGATAGGCTGTCGCATTGTGATGCCGCTGTATGAGAGCATATCCGATGAAATGAAAGAAAATATGCGGTTTCTGACAAGTTTTTCTGTGCCTGTGGCATGGAGAAGGCAGTACTGCGGTGTGTTTGAAACACGCTTTAACGGTGTCGTGTATTATTTTCTCGATAATCAGTATTATTTCAAGCGTAAGGGAATGTACGGGCATTATGACGATGCAGAGAGATTTGCATTTTTTTCGAGGGCAGTTCTTGAAATGCTTCCGCTGATAGATTTCAAGCCCGATATCATTCACTGCAACGATTGGCAGACAGCCTTGGTTCCGACCTACTACAATATTTTCTATTCTCAGAATGACTGGTATAAGGGTATCAAAACCGTCTTTACGATACATAATATACAGTATCAGGGACAGTATGGTACGGAATTATATGATGATGTCTTTGGCATACCGCCTTATAGCCGCTGGATGCTCGATTTCAATGGCTGTGTCAATTTGCTCAAAGGTGCAATAGAATCTTCCAATCGTATCACGACGGTAAGTCCCAGTTATTCATGGGAGATTCGTGATCCGTGGTTTTCGTATGGTCTGGAGTCGATACTCAAAGCCCGTGCATGGAAAGTAAGGGGCATTCTCAATGGAATAGATACTGTTTCATACGATCCCTCAACGGATCCCGAATTGTATGCGAACTATTCGACGGAAGACATTTCGGGCAAGGCTGTCAATAAAAGAAAAGTGCAGGCTCATCTGGGATTGGAACAAAATGCCGGTGTACCTTTGGTGGCGATGGTGACAAGGCTCGTTTCGGCAAAAGGTCTTGACCTTGTGAGAGCGGCATTCGATCAGCTGATGCATGAAGAAAATATACAATTTGTGATACTGGGTTCGGGTGACTGGGAATATGAAAGTTTTTTCCGCTCCATGCAGGAAAAATATCCCGGCAGAGTTGTTTTCTGTCACGGATTTTTGCCCGAACTTTCCAGAAAGATATATGCCGCTGCCGATGTATTTCTCATGCCTTCCAAGGCGGAGCCCTGCGGACTGGCACAGATGATTGCTCTCCGATACGGTACGATTCCCATTGTAAGAGAAGTGGGCGGTCTGCGTGATTCGATAACCGATAATGAAAACGGTTTTTCATTCAGGAGTTATGATCCGGTAGCGATGATGGAATGTATCAGACGTGCCTTGTCGGAGTACTGGCAGCGTGACAGCTGGAAAGATTTTATCAAACGTGCCATGGAATGTGACAACAGTTGGGTGCGTTCTGCGACAGAATATATCCGTCTTTATCACGAAGTGATGGATGAAGGTTGAACTATTTTTTAAGAAATAACACAATAATGCGGTCAAGCCTTCAAAAAGGGGCTTGACCGCACGTTTTTGTTGAAAAAAGTATCCATATTGCACAAAATATTACAAGGAATTCCTATATATCCTTAAGGTTATAAAAGAAAAATAAATTGAGAATTTTGTTGTAAAATCGGTGTGAAAATAAGAAAAAAAGGGTGAAAATATGTATCATTTGCCAAGATTGAGAGAAGTAAGAATCATGAAGAACATGAAGCAGAAAGATGTATGTGCGATTCTCAATATGAAACAGTCTCAGTACAGCAGATATGAATCAGGCGAGGATGAAATGAAAATCGGTACTTTTATCGACATTTGTTCAGCACTCAACGTTTCCGCAGACTATCTTCTGGAGCTTTCCGATGACCCTAAACAGATGGTGTCGGTTCACTGAATTTCAACAGCCGCCAAACTTTTCAACGAGTTTGACGGCTTTATTTTTTTATTTATTTCCTGCTTTCAAAGTCTTTTTCAATATCTTCCGCCCAGTCATCGGCTATGCGGGCTTCACAGGCAGGAGCTTCCCTCATTTTGAAGATGGCATTACTGACAGCTCCATATACAACACTTGTACCTTTTTTATCCGCTCTGTAATTCACAGCACGGCTGCTGTCTATGCCAAAGTGTGAAGCCGTTTCCACGGCGTCTATATTGGCACCGATAAAGAGAAATTCCCAGCCGAGTTCTTTTTTCTGTTCAATCATCTTTTTAACGGTCTTGCTGTCGAATTTATGGCTTGCATTTTCCATGCCGTCGGTAGTGATAACGAAAATTGTCTTTTCGGGGATATCGTCTTCACGGGCATATTTATGGATAGTGGAAATATGTTCCACAGCCATTCCGATAGCATCAATCAAAGCCGTACAGCCGCCTACAACGTAATCATTGTCTGTCATGGGCTTGATTTTGTCCAGTGAAACCCTGTCATGAACTGTCTGGCTTTCGTTGTCGAAAAGGATAGTGGTAACGAGTGCTTCACCGTTCTGTTTTTTCTGTTTCTCTATCATGGCATTGAAACCGCCTATCGTATCGCTTTCGAGTCCGCCCATGGAACCGCTCTTGTCAAGGATAAATACCATTTCAGTCAAATTCTTTTTCATTGTGATAACCTCCGTTTCATTTGATGATTTTATTATAGCAGATAAATTGATTTTATGGTCGCTTTCAAAGCGACAAAATTTCTATTGCCTGCTGATATTTTGCCGTTCGTTTGACAGCCCGATTATCTATCGTGTCATATCTTGACAAGTCACTGTTATGCTTTAAATCGGCAAGTTTTACTGCCCTTGCAATAGGGTTATTTTTTAATCTTTTCACATACTCCATATATTCCGAGCCGTCATCATGCGTTAAAAGAGAAAGTGCCGTTATGACTTCATCGGGATAGCCCATTTCTTTGAGGTCATTCAATGTATAATCCGTATCTTCCACAACGTCATGCAGAAGTGCCGTAACAGTGGTATATTCATCTGTCATTTGTTCCGCAAGGTGAAACGGGTGGAATACATACGGCAAACCCGTTTTATCGGTCTGATTTTTATGTGCCTCAAAGCAGAGTTTCAATGCCTTTTTCGTCAGCGGTGTATATATCATTTTCATGCCCCCAATAGTTTCTGGTCAAATTCAAACAATGTTTCATTGATAGTGTAGATATCATAGATTTTTTTCGTAAGGAAATATTCTATGATAATATCGAATTTACTGCTGTGTGAAAGGGCATAGCCTGCTTTCATGAGCATATCCTTTGTTTCGTCAAGGGATAATTCCAGTGATATCGCAAAGGCAATAGCCGTTTCTTTTTTAGGCTTGTAAAGACGGTCGGAACGTATCTTTGAAAACAGCTTTCTGTCGATATTGGCTTTTTTATAGCACTGTACATCCGTCATGCCTGTTTCATCTATTTTGCGTAAAAGCATTTCCGTGAAACTCTCGTCTATCTGATTTTCAATGAAATCGCTGATATCGTCACTGACGGCACTTTCTCTGAACACTGCCATCGGTGCGGCATTTTTGGCTATTCCCCCGAAAAATCTCGATGAACGGTCAATATGTTCATCAACGTAATTCTGACTGATATATTCACGGATATTGTCGGAATAATCTTTTGCAAATTCAAAACTTTTCCTGTCGAAAATAACGAGGGTGATATCCATTTCATTTTCTTCAAGAAATTGTTTGATGGTTTCAACGGCAACGTCAAAAGCCTGTTGTTTGGGATAGCCGTAAATGCCGCTTGAAATCAAGGGGAAAGCTATGCTTTCACAGTGATTTTCTTTTGCGAGTGCAAGGGAATTTCTGTAGCATGACTGTAGCAATTCCTTTTCACCGTGAGAACCGCCACGCCATACGGGACCAACCGTGTGAATAACATATTTGCAGGGGAGGTTATAGCCGCCTGTGATTTTCGCCTGACCTGTTTTGCAGCCGTGGAGTTTCATACATTCAAGTACAAGTTCCTTGCCTGCGGCACGGTGTATGGCACCGTCAACGCCCCCGCCCCCTAATAAACTGCTGTTGGCGGCATTGACAATCGCATCACATGGAATTTTTGTAATATCGTTTCTCACGATTTTAAAAGGCATCGGAATCATCTCTTTCACAAATCTTTTACTAAATAATAGCATATTTCAGGAGATAATTTGTTAATAAAGATTGAATATTGAAAATAAATTCATATTGCCAAGTGGGAATAGTTTTGGTATAATAAAGTGAAACGTTTTTTATGGAGGACATTCTTATGTATGATATAGGTCTTGAAATGCAGACATCTTCATGGAAATATGGAAAAGCGGTTTGTGACTATGCGGCAGGCAGTTTTTTTAATATGTGCGAATATTCCGTTATGAACATAGCCGATTCAAAAAACAGAGGGGAATGTTACACGGATTTTATCGAAAACTTTTTCAGTGATACAGCTTATGAAAAAAATGAAAATCAGTGTGAAGTATTTTTGAAAAACGATGCAGATTTTATAGCTGAACCTGTTTTATGTATATCGGATATGCAGTGGAAAGGCATATCTGCGTTGTCATTTGCAAAAATTCCGTCAAGGAAATATATGCTGACATACATTTCAGAGCCTGACAGGGATAAAAGAAAAGCTGTACTTTTCTATCGTGAAAAGCTCGGAATGGAATGTATGAATATCATTGACGGGAATTATGAAGAAAACAAGAAAATAATGAATATGAGAAATATACTTCCCGAAATGAAATTTGCGGATTTCGTGAATTACTGTACAAATGCGGCATTTGTGATAACAGATGATTATTATGCCTTGTGTCTGTCGATAGTGCTGAACAAGCCGTTCATTTATATCGGAGATGATGACAAAGCCGCTGATATGCTCACGGAAATGGGACTGAATGAGAGAGTAATTTTTGATAAAAAGAATTTTCCGACAAATAACAGATTTTTGCAGCCTGTTGATTTTTCTTTGGCGAATAAAGTGATTTCGGAGAAGTCGGCAAAAATGTCGGCATGGGCGAAAGAGAAAAGCAATTTCAAGCCTGTTGAGAAAAAAGTTGATAAGGCTGTAACGAATATTCTGGATATGAATTTATGTGTAGGGTGCAGTGCGTGTGTGAATGTATGCCCGAAAGGTGCATTGTCGCTGAAGCCTGACAAATACGGCTATTATTGCAGTTCGATTGAAAAGGATAAATGTGTGAATTGCGGATTGTGTGCAAAGGCGTGTCCTGTACTGGAACCGCCTGAAAATAAAAATCTTGCCATGCCGGAATGCTGGGAATTCATAGCGGCAGATGAAAATTTAGTCATGCAGAGTTCAAGCGGCGGTATATTTTCACTTTTAGCCGATGAAGTTTTAAAGCGTGGGGGATATATTGCAGGCGGTGCATGGAGAGATGATTTTTCTGTCGGGCATATTGTGATAGACAAAAAAGAAGATATGCCGAAACTGAGAAAGTCGAAGTATCTTCAAAGCTATCTTGGAGATACCTATAAAAAAGTGAAGGAAATGCTTGAAAGCGGAAAATTTGTATTGTTTTCGGGTTGTGGCTGTCAGGTGGCAGGCTTGAGGAAATTTTTAAAGAAAGATTATTATAATTTGCTGACGATAGATATTTTCTGTCACTATTCACCGTCACCGATGTTTTTCAAAAAGTATCTGGAAGGCAGTTTTACAGATGTACGGGATTATGAATTCCGGCATAAAAGCGGAGATAACTGCTGGAATTGCAGAACTGTCAAGGTCAATGAAACTGTCAGAACAGGCGGTGCAGAGGACGAGTATCAGAGAGTATTCCATTCGGAGATTATGATGTCGGAGCATTGTGCCAACTGCAAATTCCAGTCACGCAGGAGATACGGAGATATTTCTCTGGGAGATTTCTGGAATATACAGAAACGTGATACAAGCGTTCCGCATGGAAAGGGAGTATCCTGTGTATTGGTGAATAACGAAAAGGGCAGGAGATTTTTTGAAAGTATCCCGAAAAATGCGGTGAAATGGAAGAAGAAAGTGCCGTTGGACTGGGTAGGCGGAAATGGTTTTATTTATCAGGGGAAAATCAAGTTACAGCAGAAAAATCATGATTTTTATAAAGCGATAAGATTCATGCCGTTTGACGAGGCGGCAAATTATGCACTCAAGGCGAACAGGGGAATGAAATTTACAGTCAAAGGCAGCAGTCCGTTACAGTTTGACAGTAAATCTTTGAGATTCACTTTTGATAAAGCTATCTGGTCTGAAAATATAAAAGATGACGGTATATATTTGACGGTAAAGGAAGAACAGTCCAAACCGGGAAATTATGCAGTTTTGCCTTTGGGAGATATTCTTGACAGGAATAAAACATATCTTTTGAGTGCAAGGTTTAAATTCAAAAGCGAATCGAAAGTGCTGTATTTTCATGTGAAAGATTCGGGCAGCAGGAGCATGAAAATAATCGCAGTTCACAGGGCGGATAAAAATACAGGTCAGAACTGGATAGAATTGAGTCAGACTTTCACACCGCCCACGAATATATTTGATGAATTTGTATTCGGTGCATCTCAGTTAAAGGGAAACGGTGCATTCATAGCGATAGATTATATTTATATAACGGAAGTCGAATAAAAAATTTTTTCAGAGGGAGAGATTTTTTTGCAGTCGAATGAGAAAAAATACGATTTTGGTATTGTAGGCTTGTGGTTCGGAAGAAATTACGGAAGTATTGTAACATATTATGCACTTCATCAGACAGTCGTAAAAATGGGATATTCCGTTGTGATGATAGAGAATCCGTTAAAACCCGACCATGAGATGATTCTGGATAAGTCACACCCCTATCATATAGCGAAAGCCTTTTATAACGTCAGTGAGAGAAAAAGGCTGAACCGTATGTATGAGCTGAATCGAGAGTGCAGGGGATTTATTGTAGGTTCGGATCAATTATGGAATGTCGGACTGAGCAGACCTTATAAACAGATGTATTATCTCGGCTTTGCAGATGACAGCGTGAAGAAAATTTCCTATGGGACATCTTTCGGAAAGGACTATAAAGGCACTGATGAAGAAAGAAAAGTCAGTTCGGCTAATCTGAGGAGATTTGACGGGGTATCGGTAAGAGATAAACTTTCACTTGATATATGCAAAAATACATTTGGCGTGGAAAATGCCGTTGAAGTATGCGATCCGACATTTTTGTGTGACAGGGAAGATTATGATAAACTTTCCGATATGGCACATATAGAAGAAAATGAAAAGTATATACTGGCATACGTTCTCGATCCCAATACAGAGATAGGCGAAAGATTGGAACAGCTTTCCGTTGATAAAAATAAGAAAGTTATTGTCCTGCTTGATGAATTTCCGAAAAACTGGGAGGTCAATAAAGACCGTCTTGGCTTGACGGGCAGGGGAAATGTCGAAGTGAAAAAAGATGTGGATTTATGCGAATGGATATGGTATTACCAAAATGCCGAAAGCGTATTTACAGACAGTTTTCACGGAACAGTCTTTTCCATTATCTTTAAAAAGCCGTTTGTCACTTTGATGAATGTAAAAAGGGGTGCAGAGAGATTTTTGTCCCTGCTGGAACCGATAGGACTTTCCTACAGGCTTTTTGAAACGGTGGACTGTATCGGACAATACGATTTGCTGGAAAGCTGTGATTATGACACGGCTTATGAAAAGCTGGATAAAATCAAAAAAGATTCTTATCACTGGCTGAAAGAGGTTCTTGACAGGGAAAAGGAAATGCCAAAAAGAATTTCTCTTTCCGAGGAACAGAGTGAAATCATGAAGAATGATTTCAGGAGATGTAAAAGAGTTGCGGAATATATCAAGTCTTATGGGATAGAAAATGTCGTGATATGTCCGAGCAGGGAAAATTGGAATTTGCAGAGATTGTTTTCATCGGACGCATTTTTCAAGGTGCATATCGTGAGAGAGGAAAGCAGTGCAGGTTTTTACGCTTTGGGAATATCTCAGAGATTGAATAAAAAAGTGGTACTTTGCAGCGGTGCGGGGGCACTGTCGGCAGTCCGTGAGGCAAAAATACAGCATTTGCCTTTACTGGTTATGACGGCAGATAAATCATATTCTTACGGACAGGAAAACGGTTTTCATGATATTTTCGGAAATGCAGTGAAAAAGAGTTTTGCTTTGACGACACGCTGCGATGAAATGTCGGAATGGAAGTTAAGGCATGATATATGCAGTGCGGTACTGGAGCTTGACCGTTATTCAAAAGGACCTGTTCATGTCAATATCCCGATGGAAAGCAGCATGGAACTGACTTTCAATGACGGTGACACATGGCTTGAAAAAAGAAAAATCATAGATAAAGTCACTCTGACAAGCGGTGAAAGTGTCTGGAAAGCAAGGGCGGACAGGCTGAAAAAAATCAAAAAAATCCTTGTGATATACGGTCAGAACAGACCTCTTTCCGCAAAAGATGAACAGGCTGTCAATGAATTTGCAGAGAGATATAACTGTGTTATCATCAAGGATACGATGTCGAACCTGAACTGTGACAGGGCATTTGTGCCGAATGATGTCATAGAAAATTTGAGTGACAATGCCTTTTGTGATAATTTATGGGCAGATGTTGTTATCACCGTAGGCGGACAGACCTCTTTTTCTGACAGGATAGTGAAAAAGCTGATGTCAAGGGGAATACCCGTCAATCACTGGAATGTATCGGAAGATGGTGAAACAGCGGATATTTTTCATAATTTACTCAGGATATTTGAATGTTCGGCAGGGGCATTTTTCAGGAAATTGGTGAAATTTGCAGACGGTGCTGTGAATAATGAGATATATTACAAGGCATGGCAGGAGGAATGTGACAGGTGCATACCGCCTCATACCTCGCATTATTCCAAGCTGTATGCCATAGAGAGATTTGTGATAGGCATACCAAATCATGTGAATCTGCATATCAGCAAGGGCGATGTCATTGAATGTATCAACAGATTTGCTCTGAAACCGGATATATCTGTGTTTGCACTGAACGGGGGACAGGGCTGTATAGCGGCATTTTTGGGACAGGCAGCGGCTGATGAACGTGACAGCTATCTTCTGGCAGAGGAAGATGGATTTATCAGTGATATCCATTCTCTGTATATTTCTGATATAGAAACAAAACTGCATATTATGATGATTAATACAAGCGGAAAGAATATTGCCAAGAATATAGCCGAAACTCTCGGATTCAGGTATATGTGTTCACATGACAGGGATGAATTTGACAGCGGTATTTTTGATTTCTTTGAAGAAAGAGAAAAATCTGTTATTTTTGAGATATTCATTTAATGAGAGGGACGTTGTAAAATGGGAACTGCGAAGATAAAACTGCAAAACATAATTTTGAAAAATGAATATCTTAATGAGCATATTCCCATGATGTATCATGGAAAAGAATGTCTTTATGATGAAAAAAAATCGGCTTTAATAATAAAGTCAGCGGATTTTTTTTCATACTTCAACAGTTTTTCTCTTTTCAAGTGGAAGAAGTACAGCAATGCGGATAAAATAGAATTGAATTTAGTCTGCAAAGGCAATTTCAAAATAACTTTATTCGGATATTACCGTGAAGATAAGAAAATAAAAAAGGAGATATATCTGTCAAAGGGGTATGACCTGAAAGAGAAAACGGAGATATCCCTGAATATTCCCGAAGATGTGAAAGCGAATTCCATAGGATTCCGAATCAGCGGGGATTGTATGTTATATTCGGGGTTCTGGTCAGCCACGGTTGATGAAAGTCTGCTGAATGATGTCAGGATATCCGTTGTGACGGTCACTTTCAGAAAAGAGGATTATATCAGAAGAAATGCCGCTATCCTCAAAAGAGAGCTTTTTGAAGCAGAGGAGCCCGTGAAAGAAAATATCCGTTTGCGTATCATAGACAATGACAAGGGCAGAGTGCTTTCCTCAGAGGAATTCACGAGTGAATATGTATATTATACAGCTAATGAAAATGTAGGCGGTTCGGGCGGCTACACAAGGGGCATGATGGAAAGCCTGAATGATATGGTATTCAAGCCGACACATATTTTACTCATGGATGATGACGTGATTGTTTTGACGGAGAGCCTTATCAGGACATATTCTTTGTTAAGGCTTGTCAGAAAGGAATATGACGGGCGGTTCATCAGCGGTGCAATGCTTTTTTATGAAAAGATGGACACACAGTATGAAGATGTGGGATATGTACATGATGACGGTTCATACGGTCCGAATAAGAGGAATATGCACTTTAAAAAGCAAAAAGATGTTTTCGAGAATGACGAAGATTTTGCATATCATAAAAATTCTTATGCAGGCTGGTGGTACTGCTGTATACCCGTCAAAAAGATGGATAAAAACAAATTGCCGATACCGCTTTTTGTAAGGGGAGATGACGTGGAATTCAGTCTTGCCAATCATGCGGAATTTTTGTCGCTGAATGGGATTTGTATATGGCATAAAGGTTTTGCGGATAAATTCAGTGCCAATATAGAGCTGTATATGGTTCACAGGAACAGCCTGATTATACAGGCGATAAGCGGCATTTGCAGAGAAATTGATTTTATAAAGAGAATAGACAATTTTTTCTGGAATGAATTAAGGCGGCTTTCGTATGATAACTGTGAATTGCTTTTGGATTCGATAGAGGATTTCTGTAAAGGACCTGCTTTTTTATATGAACCCAAAGGTGAAGAAATCATGAAAGCCCATGCCGTGAAAAGTGAAAAGATGCAGCCTGTTCGGGATATCGATTTTGATGATATCTATAAGATGTCGAAAAAGCCCCTGAATCAGTTGCAGTTCATGATATATCACAAGACAAGAAACGGACATCGCCTGCCCGATTTCATGCTGAAAAACAAGACGGCAGTGATATCATACGATTGGTTTGATGATCCTGTGAAATATTACCTTGCCAAAGAGATACTTGCGGTGAATCAATCCGAAAAAACGGCATATTTGCGTAAGCGTGACAAAAAGAGATATAAAGAATTGATACAGCGTCGTGACAGGGTGATAGAGTATTACCTGAATAACAGAGAGAAGATAGAAAAGGCATACCATGAAGCAGGCAAAGTACTTAAAACGGAAGATTTCTGGAAAAAATATCTTAAAATGGAATAAAAAAAGGAATGGGAAATCAAGTTTCCCATTCCTTTTTTGTGATTAAATTTTATATCCTTTTGATTGGAGAAATTTCAGCAGGTCATCATAATTGCCGACAGTGAATTTGTCTTTGGGCATGGCATATACCATGTTATCCTCTGCGATGAACATGAGATAGTGTTTTGATTGCAGTACTTTGGGTATTTTGGCATATCTTACCTCTATTTCAATGCCCGACGGAGAGTTATGAATAATTTTATCTTCCGTGACAGACAGGGTATATATTTTGGTTTCCGATTGGGAATTGTTCTGAATGTCACGTTTTTTGGCGATGTGCTTTTCAATGAAATAGGAAAATAAATAAAGTATGAAAAAAGCGATGCCTATAAATACAGCGATATTACTCAGCATATCCCATGAATCACTCATTGAAAAGAAAACATTCACGGCAAGCAGCAATCCCATGAAAAGCAGGAGCAGTACATTGAAAGGTCTTTTGAAATAGTTGTAGAAATAGATTTCCCTGTAGAAATCGGCTGACCTTGTATATTTGGATTCAAAAAGTATATCCATAAATTATCACCCTTTTTAAGCTCATTGTTTCATTGATGATTATATCATATTATCATTTGTTTCGTCAATATCAAAAGGGATATTGTAAAAAATATAAAAAATTTGCCGAAAATAGTTTCAAAAATGTATATATAGGGTAAAATTATGGAAAAATGTGGCTTTGTGTGGTGCAGATTATACAATTATTCGGAAGAATACCGCTAAAATTCGTCATAATTATGTTTGAGTTTTTGTTGCAAATCGTGTAAAATAGACTATATCTTTTGGAGAGGGGAGTTTTTATGAAAAA
The DNA here is from genome assembly GCA_902801715.1 of uncultured Ruminococcus sp. Classification (GTDB taxonomy): domain Bacteria; phylum Bacillota; class Clostridia; order Oscillospirales; family Acutalibacteraceae; genus UBA1213. Next base: position 20,853 of record CADCJK010000011.1, read on the forward strand.
AATATTTACGGTACTTGTTTCGGCGGCGGTATTTTTGTCAGGTTTTTTGGCAGTGCCTGTACAGGCGGCACAATTTGATATCAATTTTGCCACGGAAAGCAAGTCTGTCTATCTTGAAAATCTTGATACCGGCATAGTGGTATATACAAAAGAGCCTGATGCGAGGCGTTATCCGGCATCTACGACAAAGATTATGACATATATCATCACTGCCGAACACGTGAAAGATTTCAAAAATACCTATGTGACCATCAAGGAAAAGACACTGAAACTTCTTGAAGGAACAGGAAGTTCCGTTGCCGGTCTGGAGGCAGGCGAAAAACTGAGTGTATATCAGCTTTTGAATTGCCTTATGATACCGTCGGGAAATGATGCGGCACTTGTTCTGGCGGACTATATCGGAAACGGCAGTATACAGACATTCGTTGATATGATGAATGCGAAAGCGGAGGAACTTGGCTGTACAGGTACGCATTTTTCCAATCCCCACGGGCTGAATGATCCCAATCATTATACGACCGTCAGCGATATGGCAAAAATTACGAAATATGCCTTGACCATGCCTGAATTTGAGGAGATATCCAATACCTGCTATTCGGAATGTCTGGGTGAGGACAGATATCTGATTACGACAAATTACATGATAGACGTTCAGCGTGGCGGAGAATATTATTATGAATATGCCAAAGGCATCAAGACGGGTTCTACGGGAAATGATTCGGGATATTGTCTTGTATCGACAGCCGAAAAAGACGGATTCAGTTATCTTTGTATTGCATACGGTGCAAAATATGAAGATGAAGAAACAGGCGAATATTATGACAATGGTGCGATGATAGATTCCAAAAATCTCTATGAATGGGCATTCGATAAACTGGAGATGAAAACCATTATAGATAAAAATGAGCTTGTCAAAGAAATCGGTCTTGAATTTGCATGGAACAGGGACAGTATACAGCTTTCACCGAAGGACAATTATTCCACAATTTTGCCGTCCGATGTGAAACTGTCAAGTATTGACCGGAAATATGATGTTCCGAAAAGTGTGAAAGCACCCGTGAAAGCGGGAGATAAAGTCGGCACGGTCACATTGAGCTATGCCGGTCAGGAACTCGGCACGGTCGATCTTGTCATTTCCGAAACCGTGGAGAGAAGTGAACTTCTTATTGCCATCAATGCGGTGAAAAATATTGTCAGTTCCTTATGGTTCATGATTGTTGTGGGAGTGATACTGATATTTTTTCTGGGGTATATAGTCCTTGCGGCAATCTACAACAGAAAAAGAAGAAATCGCCGTCCCGTGAAAAAATACAGGAAATTCTGATATCAGGCAGTGTGTCGGCAGATACACTGCTTTTTTTGATGTCAATGATAAATAATGTTTGCAATTACGAAAAATTTGTTTTATAATATAGACGTATATTTGAATCGGAGAGTGAACAATAAAATGAACCTGAAACGAAATGATATGCTGAAAATGTTTTTTCTTGCGGTATGTATTATTTTGGTATATATTGGATTTCAGCATCTTGATATTATCGGATCATTTCTGGTATGGCTTTTGCAGATACTTGTACCGTTTATTATAGCAGGATGTTTCACATTTTTTCTGAATGTTCCGCTCAAAGCCATAGAAAGACAGCTTTTCCGTACAAAAGACGGCAGCCCTGCCGGTCCCCTGAAAGAAAAACTCAGAAGACCTATTGCCATTACCATGTCCATCAGTATGTTTGTGCTGATTCTGGGAATATTTTTAATTATTATCATACCGGAAATCACCAACAGTCTGCAAAAAATAGCCAATTCCATTCCGGGCGTGTTTGAACAGTTTCAGGACGAATTGAAAAACCTCAGCAACAGATATGACTGGGCAAAACAGATTATTGAAAGTGTCAATATTGATTGGGGTTCCATCAGCTCGAATATTGCCAATTTCATCACAAACAATGTGGCAAATTTCTTTGATTCCACGATGAATCTGCTCAGTTCTACCATGAAAGTGGTTTCATCTGTCATCAATATTACTGTGAACATATTCTTGGGAATCGTTCTGTCGGTATATATACTTGCCAAAAAGGAAAAGATATCTTCCAGTCTGAAAAAACTGTTATATGCCCTGTTTCCGTCAAAGGCAGTGGATTATATCGTAGAAGTGGGCGTACTGACGAATCAGTCTTTTTATAACAGCATTACGGGACAAATGATGGAATGTGTGATAATCGGTACTCTTACGGGAGTCGGAATGGCATTGCTGGGATTTCCGTATGCGGCACTTGTCGGAGTGGTCATTGCCATATGTTCATGGATACCCATGTTTGGAATCATGATTGGAACGGTTATCGGAACGCTGTTTATTTTAACAGTGAGTCCCGTACAGGCAATATGGTTTATTGTATTCATGGTATGCCTGCAGCAGATAGAGGGCAATCTGATTTATCCGAGAGTAGTGGGTTCCAATGTCGGTCTGCCGCCCATTGTCATGATATCCGCCATTGTCCTTTTCAGCGGATTCTTCGGAATTATAGGCTTGCTTGTGAGTGCACCCGTGTCATCTGTTATGTATACTCTTTTAAAGAGATTTGTGCGTAACAGGATAAAGTCGAGAAATATTCCCGAAGAAAAATATGCCGTCCGGACAGGTCTGCCCGACTATGTTCCGAAAAGGGCAAGTTCGGACAAATCGAAAGGTATCAATCTGTCGGAGCTGCTTTCAAAAATAAAAAAGAAAGATGATAAAAAATAGTGTCAATATTTCCTTGACTGTATATAATGTTATTGTAAGAGAAACAGGCGGAGAGAGTGGAAGCCCATGAGAAGATGTATGAGAAACGGCAATATATTGTCATTCAGTTTAGGTCTGCTTGTTTCGTGTATACTTCCGCAGAGTTGTCTGATAGTGATAATTGCAGTCATACTTGCTGTGATTGCCGTGACAGGTCTGAGGTGTTATCGCTGAAAGGGGATATTTTTTATGAAGATCGTTGTAGTGGACAATCCGAAATTCTGGAGTTTTTTCCTTCGCAGAATGTTCAAGATCAAGAAACTTCCCCAGCAGCCTGAAATAAGTTGAAAGCAAAAAGCGAGAGGTGACAGCCTCCCGCTTTTTTTGATTGGAATACCATAAAAAACATACAATATATTTAACGAATTTTTGTGTATTTTGGAGAAAATAGTTACAATTTTGTAACAATTCTTGAAAATCATCAAAAACCACTATATACTAAGGGATATAGGGTTGCACCCTCTTAAAGTGGTGCAACCCTATATCCCTTACTACGATATATATCTTAAGCCTGCCGCCGTCGGCGGCTTTTTTTTATGCGATTTTCATGGCGATAACGGTGATATCGTCGTCATGACCGTCATTTCTTCTGGAAACGGCTTCATCATTGATGAAATCGGCAAGTTCCTGCATAGGCTTGTCTTCCCATGCGGAAATGGTGTGTTCTATCCAGTCATCGCCTGTATATAAAGCCCCGTCGGAAAGCATTACGATAATATCGCCTGAATGAAGGTCATCTTCCGTGCGGGTGAATTCCACGTCGGGCAATATTCCCAGAGGTAAAGACGGTGTTTCTACTTTATACATTCGATTGGACTTCTTGATAAAGGAAACGGCTGCCCCTGCCTTGAAGAAATTCGTTGCACCGTTATAGAGGTCTATGGAAGTGATATCGAGCGTGGCAAGGGATTCGTCTTCGGATTTCACCATGAGGGCGGCATTGACGACTTTCAGTGAACAATCGAATCCAAGACCTGCCTTGACGAGTTTGGACATGATACTGACAGCCATACCGCCATCAACAGCGGCACGTCCGCCCGTACCCATGCCGTCACTGAGAATGGTAATCATTCTTCCCATGCCGTCATTGAAGTAAGTGAAATGGTCTCCGCAAAGCTGACCGCTGCTGCTGACGTGCTGACTGGCAGCAATTTCCACTTCAAAAGAGGTTCTTTCAGATAAGATAATTCTGCACCTGCCGAAAGCGGTTGTAATATTCGGCATATCGAATGTTCTTCCGCATACTTTGGACAGTTCATGCATGATAAGGGATTTTTTAATTTTGTTTTTGCTGTCGAGAATTTCCGTTTCAACGGTCATTCTTCCCATGTGGTCAATACGGCAGTTGGCATCTATGGGCATGAATTCAAGTTCCTTCAACTTCACGATAACTTTTTCGGCAAGGGGGTTATCGAAAACTTCATAATTTTCATATTCGTCAGCCATTTCGCCCAAGATATCGCCCAAGCCGCAGAATTGTCCTGCCACGACATTTCGGATTTCATCAATTCTTTTGGCGGCAGTTTCGGAAGAAAGATAACTTTTATAGAACTGATTGACGGAATTTGCCATTTCCTCTGTACGACAGCAGATTTTTTTGAATTTTTCATTGAAATCGGCTGATTGTATTTCACCGTTTTTGCGGAGTTTTTCATTGATACCGTCGAAATCGTCAAGGGATAAGCCATTTTTATGTTCCCAGCAGAATACCCTCATGCCACATCTTGTACAGGTTTTTTCAATGGATTTCTGATAAACGCTTTCAAGAGTGGGCGTGACGATTTTAGAGAGCTTTTCGGATACTTTTTCGACATCTTCGGAAACGCCTGAAAGTGCCTTTGAAGCGAAGTCAAGCCGCATGATAACGGAACGCCGCAAGCCTTCACAATTTTTATCGGTCTTATTCAGGGCAAAGACGGCTGATATGAAATTAAAGGTATTTTTCGGCATGACGGCAAAGATAAATCCCGAAATAGCCGTTTCATACATGATTTGTATGACGGTTTTCAAGTCCTGAGCCTGCAAAGAGGCTATCCCCGAACCGATTAAAAATATGAATGAAGAAACGATATTTCCCATGGGGGTGAAAAGTCCTGCCATCAAACCGCCGAAAGTATAGGCTGTACCTAAAAAATAGTATTCGGCAGAGGAAATGCCGAGGACGATTCCCATTGAAATGCCGGATATACAGCCGCCGGCCACACCGCCGTAATGGGCGGCTATCAATATACAGATTCCTGCAAAGATTCTTCCTATAGAAAGAGAGCCTATATTTAAAGTAGAAAGAGCCAGTATGCCGATACAGCCTGTCAGGATAATGCAGACGGTTTCCTGGGGTAAAAGCATACCGATAGTTTTCGTGCCATTGAGGATAATAACGGTACGGCTGATAAAATAGGCGGCTGCTCCTGCCAGCATGGTTTCAAGGGTATAGGAAACGACACGTTCAGCCGTGAATCCGTTCACGGACATGACCGAAACAGCCGTTGCAAAAGTCGGCAAAGCACATACAAGTATGGGATAAATGGAAAGCCGATTGATTTTTTTGATATCTTTCAAAGTCCATCTGATAGCAAGGACAGCTATCACGGCAGCGGCATATCTGAAATTTCTTTTTCCGAACATCATGTAGCCGATGACAGAACCGATTGCCGAAAAAACTGCATTCGGAAAAGGTACAGCGGCAGCCGCTGACATACCGAAAGGCGAAAATTCACCGAAAACCGTTGCATTAGCCGAGATGATGCCAAAGCCGAAATAGAATACATGGAATAAAATTTTGCCTGTACTTCCGTTAAGAGCTTTTTTACTGCCTGACATAATTGCTGTCATATTCATCCGCAACTCTCCCATGAAGATATTTTTAAAAGATTATATCATTTTTTCATGAATATCTTTGTCGATATAGAAAGACGGTTGAAAAAATAAATTCAAATTGTTATAATTATTTGGACAGATTTCTGAAAGGGTGATATGCGTGAATTTATCTGATGGGGAGAAAATATTATTCAGAAAAATAAAAGATATGATAAATAAAAGTGAAAAGACATTTTCGGTGGTATATTCGCATTTTCTGACACCTGCCGAACAGATGTTTTTATTGAATGAAAGGGAATTTTCGGGAATCATTGAATTTGAGGGCGGTCATGAAGATGTGGAAAGACGTATTTGCAGGGTATGCACGAATGAATATAATAAAGATGACGGCTTGCCGATTGTTTTATATTCCGTGAAAGCGACGGATAAAAATGCTGTGATTTCACATAGAGATGTTTTGGGTGCCTTGATGGGATTGGGCATTAAACGGGAAATGACAGGTGATATTATTGCCAAAAATAATCAGGCACAATTTTTCTGTCATCAGTCGGTGAGTGAATTTGTGAAGATGAATCTGACAAAAATAGGTCGTTACAGCGTGGAATTGGGTGAAAGCGAATTTTCGGAGATGGCGGAATTGCCGAAAAAGCCTGTTAATATAAATGTAAGTTCCATGAGATTGGACAGCATTGCAGGGGAGAGTTTCGGTATATCACGGACAAAAGCAGCTGAATTGATCAAAAAAGGCATGGTATTTGTCAATTGGCAGGTATGTCTTGATACGTCAAGAGAAATCAAAGCAGGCGATAAAATATCTTTGCAGGGCAAGGGGAAAATATTGGTATCGGAGATATCGGGAACGAGTAAAAAAGGCAGATTGTTTGTGAATATATTGAAGTATGTATAGAATATACAAAAAAATCTTTGAAAGTTGGGATAAGTTCTAAATATAAAAAAGTGGAATTTGTTGCAATTCAGAGGGGTGTGTGCTATTATAATAGAGCGTGACTGCAACAGATATGCGTTGAAGCGGGAGGTTGCGACCTGTGAGGTCGGTTTTTCCGTGGAGTATGTCCGATTTCAAACCGGGCGACAAGATTTGTT
>CADCJK010000012.1 GCA_902801715.1 uncultured Ruminococcus sp.
TCGGGCAATTATGAAAGATACTTTGAAATGGACGGCAAGAAATACTGGCATATCATTGATCCGAAAACGGGATATCCTGCGGATAACGGCATTATTTCGGCAACGGTCATAGGGGACAGCGGTCTGGATTGTGATGCGCTTTCAACGGCATTATTCGTCATGGGTACGGAAAAGGCAATAGAATTTTGCAAGTCGCATAAAGAAATAGATGTCATTTTAGTGACAAAGGATATGAAAATTTATGCGACAGAGGGCTTGGAAAAAATCATGACGATGGAAGACGGCTTGACATACGAGAAAATCAAGAGATGAAAAAATATATCGGAATTTCAATTATCGGGATAGTGGTGATAATATGCCTTGCATGGATATTTTTGCGGGAGAATGTCACGGTTACGGGGAATGTCGCTGAAATAAGAGTGGACAATGAAGTCGTGCAGACGCTTGATTTGAGTAAAAATACAAGGCTGACTGTACAGGGCAAAAATAATATCACGCTGATTGTGATTGTTGACAGTAACAGCATATATGTTGAAAGTTCGGAATGTCCCGATAAGATATGTGTGAATAAAGGCAGGATTTCCAAAGAGTATGAAACGATAGTATGCCTGCCTGCAAAGACAATTATAGAAATAAAAAACCTCTCTGAATGATTCAGAGAGGAATTTTTTGTTTATATATTCTTCAAATCTGTATTGAGGCTTGTTTCATAAGCCTTTTCTTCAAAGGAATAATCGGCTTTTGACGGGGAAAATTCCGTATTTTCAAGAAGTTTTGTGATGATATAATCCGTGAGTTTCGGATTCCTCACAAGCAGAGGTCCTATTGTATAAGTCAGGATAAAATTATTGTCAAGAATAATTTTTTCGTCACGGTCGATAGTGCCTTTATGATTCTCAAAGCCGATGATATTGCAGTCAAAAAGCGGTGTTTTCACATTCACGTCACGGACGATTCTTTCCTCTTGATAAGTCACGGTATAGTCAAAGATTTCAAGGGCGGATTTTCCGAAAAGTTCAATACTGTTGCCTGTTGCAATCAGAAAACCGCCGTTTTGCTTGTATGAGAGAATATCGGCTTTATACGGAAGAATATCTTCAAGGGCAAGTTTCAGATTATTTTCAGTGCCTGAGCCTATGAAAATCACGTTGTAGTCGCTGAAATTGATTTTCTCACGGAATGGGATATTATCGAGCTGTACATCTGCACCTGTTTCACGGAGATGATAAACAAGGGCTTTTGCATTACCCGTATCACCGTAGAGATTGAGTAAATCATAGTATATATTGGCAATTTTAATCATGATATCACCTCATTCGATTTCATTCACAGAATTGATGAACGGCTCTATATAGTCAAAATTGAGAATACCGTAAACATTTCCGGAAGTCTGTTCATCAAGGACTTTACCTGCATGGTCGAGGTTGTCGAGAATGATGATTTTATCCTTGGGGATTCCTGCAAGCATGATTCTTTCTGCAAAGTCATATCTGTAAGGACCTGCACAAATGACTTTTTGCAGGGTATCGTCATTGAGAAGTTCAAAATTGATGTCATAAAGCCATGACAGGTCAAAAAATGTATAGCGTCGGCTTATCTCACGCAAGCCTAAAACAATGCTTTTAGGGGACTTGTCAAGGGCTGTATGAATGACGGCTAAATTATAAGTGGCATTGTTTTCAGCCTTGCAGTTGAGGGCAATATATTTACGGTCTTTTTTAACGATTTCTTTATAAATTTTATTCTGTATATGCTGAGAATTAAGGGACTGAGCGATTTTATCTTCCGCAATTCCCGCAAGGCTTAAAACGGCATAAGCTGCCGCAAGATTATAGAGATTGAAAAGGATAAGTTCATTTGCGGTAATCTTGGAACTATTGAGGGTGATTTCGTTTGTATCTTTATTCACGCTTGTAATGCAGAAATCGGGAGTATTTCTTGCAAAGTCACATTCAGGGCATTTGAAATCGCCTACACTGCCGTAATGCCTGTATGTATAGGAAAGCCTTGCATGACATTTCGGGCAATAGTTGATGTCACGGACATCCTGAAGTTCCTTTTCATAGCTTGCAAAGTATTTGTCAATGCCGAAATAAGTGATATTATCTTTATGCAGGGAAAAACTTTTTGTAACAGGATCGTCACCGTTGACGATAATATGAGTACTTTCGGGAATGCCTTTGAGAATCTCACCGAAAACGATATCAAAATCGCCTTGTCTGGGGGGCTGGTCACGGGTAATGTTATTGATAACGAGATAATCGGGAGTGATGTATTTGGTGATAAGTTTAAGATAGCGTTCATCTGTTTCAAGGACAAGGGCATTTTGTTTGAGTTTGCCTGAAAATGACACGTTTTTGATGACAGTCGAGGCGACACCGTTGAGAAGATTCGAGCCTTCGAGGTTATGGGCAACAGTAATGCCGTTTTCACGGAGGGAATCTGCAATAATTCTTGTAGTAGAGCCTTTGCCGCAGCTGCCTGTCACCATGATGACGAGTCCGGGATATCTGATTTTTTTCAGGTAGTCGGGGAATACGGTAAGGACAGCTTTTCCGGGAAAGCTGCTTGCATTTTTATGGAGTAATTTTTCCGCAAGGAATACGGATTTTCCGATAAGAGTGCCTAAAAATCGTTTCACAAAATATCAATCCTTTTATATTGAAAATCACCTGATAAATATAACACAAAATTCAAGAAACATCAAGGAAATTGACGTAATTTTTTTATATGCGGGCATAAAAAAAGCAGTCTGCAAAGTCTGCCGACTGCTCAAAGATAATTTATTCCGATTCACCGTAGTATAAAACGCCGAGATGCGTATCGAGTGCAAGGATATCTGTAAATTCCGGATGTTCTATTGTAGCGAAAATACGTCCCTCACTGTTATAGCAGAAATTTCCGTTTTGCACTTTTCCTTCTTCTTCGGTCATGCCTGCAAATTCAAGGGCATTTTTAACAGTTGCACTTTTGGCAGCGGTAACTTTTTGAACGATGCTTGCATTGGGGGAAGGAAGGTCTTCCTGAGTCGAGTGAGCGCTGTCCTCATTGTTGATAATACCCCAAATGATACCTGTCTTGTATTCCATGCACGCCTTGTCTATTTCATTTGCAGAGGTAATATCGGCTGTTTTGGTGGCACTGTCTATGATACCTATTACCATTGGTATCGCTATGGCGGCAAGTATGGCAAGTACGGCGATGACAACGACAAGTTCAACAAGAGTAAAGCCGCTTTTGTTTTTAGAGAGTCTGCATTTTTTCATAGTATTATCCTCCGTGATGAAAAATATTTCCCTTCCATTCTATTTTATTATATAAAAATGAAAAGTCAATATTTTTTGGAAAATTTATTTAATCTGCATAGAATTTGTGGGTATTTATATCACATTCGGTCAAAAAAGACAGTACCAAAAACGGTACTGTCTTTCATAAAATTCAGACTTGCAGGCAAAATTATTGATAGAGCGGGAATTTATCGCATATCTCATTGACACCCTGACGGATAACGTCTTTGCTGTTGTCAAAGTCGTTGAGGGCAAGGGAGATGTATTCAGCGATTTTATCCATTTCTTCGACACCGAAACCTCTTGTTGTAACGGCAGGAGTGCCAAGGCGTACACCGCTTGTGACAAAGGGACTTCTCTTTTCATTGGGAACGGTATTTTTATTGGCAGTAATCTGCACTTCATCAAGACGATGTTCCAGTTCTTTTCCGGTAACTTCGCTGTCTGTCAGGTCAAGCAGCATAACATGGTTATCTGTACCGCCTGAAACGAGCTTGCAGCCTCTCTTTGTCAGACCGTCTGCAAGAGCCTTTGCATTTTTAACGATATTTTCACCGTAAGTTTTGAATTCAGGTTTAAGAGCCTCGCCAAGACATACAGCCTTTGCAGCGATGACGTGCATGAGAGGACCGCCCTGCGTTCCGGGGAATACGGCACTGTTGATTTTCTTTCCGTATTCTTCACTGCAGAGGATAAGACCGCCACGGGGACCTCTGAGTGTCTTGTGAGTAGTAGTGGTAACAAAATGGGCATAGGGAACGGGATTCGGATGAACACCTGCTGCAACGAGTCCGGCAATATGTGCCATGTCTACCATGAGATAAGCACCGCAGGCATCAGCGATTTCCCTGAAACGCTTGAAGTCGATGATTCTGGGATAGGCACTTGCACCGCATACAATCATTTTGGGTTTATGCTGCATGGCAAGTTCATATACTTTATCATAGTCGATTCTATGAGTAACGGGGTCAACGCCGTAGGAAACGAAGTTGAAATATTTACCGGAGATGTTCACGGGAGAGCCGTGAGTCAGATGACCGCCCTCTGAAAGCGTCATGCCCATGACGGTATCACCGGGCTGAAGCATGGCAAAATATACGGCTGTATTCGCCTGAGCACCGGAATGGGGCTGTACATTGGCGAATTCTGCACCAAAGAGTTCACACGCTCTCTTGATAGCGATACTTTCCACGACATCAACATACTGACAGCCGCCGTAATACCTTTTTCCGGGATAGCCCTCGGCATATTTGTTGGTAAGTACACTTCCCATAGCAGCCATGACGGCAGGTGAAACAATATTTTCCGAAGCGATGAGTTCGATATTTCTCTGCTGTCTTGCAAGTTCGTCCTTCATGCCGTCGGCAACGTCTTTATCATATTTGCCGACAAAACCTATCGTATCCATTAAATCATTATACATTGGCAAAACCTCTTTCAAAAAAATTTTTCACATACATTATACACTATCTTTTGATTGATTTCAACAATTTTATTTCATACAGCGATTTTTTCAAGTACATGAGCGATGCCGTCGGAATCGTTGGAAAGCGTGATGAAATCAGCGGATTTTTTGACGATATCGGAAGCATTTTCCATGGCGATTCCCAAGCCCGCATATTTTATCATGGTGATATCATTGAAGCCATCTCCGAAAGCGATACAGTCATTTTTGCCGCAGCCGATGGTTTTAAGCAGTTTATCAATGGCAGAGCCTTTGTCAATGCCGTTGGGGACTATCTCAAGGAAAAACGGCTCTGATTTGAAGATGCCCAATTCCCCCTGATATTTTTCGGAAAGTATTCTTTCCAGTTCCAGAATGATTTCAGGTTCCCCCTGCAAAAGACATTTATTGATATCAAAATGGATATATTTCGGGAAATCTTCCGTATATCTGATACCCATGCCGTTGATTTTGGCTTCAAGCCTTGTATAATCATTCACATTGTTTCCCACAATAATATTCTCTCCCTCATAGGTATTGATTCCTACAGGGTATTTTTTGATGATTTCACAAATTTCGGGAATATACTGATGTTTCAGGATACTCTGGAAAATCACTCTGCCCGTCAGACAGTCTATGGCACAACCGCCGTTATAGGCAAGGATATATCCGCCGTATTTTTGAAGTTCAAGCGTTTTGGCATGGGGTATCATGCCATGTTCAGGTCTGCCCGAGGCAAGAATGATTTTTCCGCCGTTTTCCTGAAAGCGTAACAATGCATTTTTGGTTTTCTCTGTAATGACTTTTTCGGAATTCGTGAGAGTTCCGTCAATGTCAAGTGCAATTACTTTGTACTTCATAAAAAAATTTCTCCCTTTAAAAAAATCCTTTTCCTTTTGAGAATATTTTACATAAACGGAAAAGTGCCGTCAATGGCATTTATTCAACATATTACGCTGTTGAAAAATGCATTTTTTGTATGCTTGTTCCTATCTCAAAAATATTGTCTTAATTTGAAAAAAGATATTGAAAATTTTTTTGTAAAGTGTATAATTATATCTGACGACATATTGCAAAATCGGAGGTATTTTTTATGAAAAAGAAAAATGCAGCAATTATTTTTGCCGCAGTATTAGCTGCAGCATTCTCATTGACGAGCTGTGCAGGTCGTGTATATTATACAAACGGAAATGAACCTGTTTCACAGGCACCTGTTCTTGAAAGTTCAACGGAACCGTCAGTTGAGGAAAGCTCTGAAGAAGAGAGTTCCGAAGAAGAAAGCTCTGAAGAAGAAAGTTCCGAAGAGGAAAGCTCTGAAGAAGAAAGTTCCGAAGAAGAAAGCTCTGAAGAAGAGAGTTCCGAAGAGGAAAGCTCTGAAGAAGAAAGTTCCGAAGAAGAGAGTTCCGAAGAGGAAAGTTCCGAGGAAGAAGTTGAGGGCATCAAGATAACGTTTGTCAAGCCGGAAGCATGGAGTGACAATGTTTGTGTAGCGATTTATTCAAAGGGTGATATTGCAAAGCTGCCCGGTGAGGCTATGAAAAATAACGGTGACGGTACATTCTCCTATGTTCTGACAGAGGAAATTGAAAATCCCGTTGCCATATTCAACGATGCCGATGACGCAAGACATAGAAATATGTATCCCCGTTCAGGTGCGGCAGAGGTTGAGGACGGCAAGACCTATGAACCTGCTGTAGGATAAGTTGCATAATTTTGGAAAGTATAAGTGCAGTATCTGTCGCTGCACTTATATTTGTATATATGGCTTGAAAATGCAAAAATTAAAAAAATCAGAAAAATTTGTTAATGATTTGTTTACAGAGAATGTGTATGATATATAGGTATGAAACAGTATGGGAGTTGAATTGGAATGTCTATAGGTCTTGTACTTGAGGGCGGCGGCACAAGAGGGGCATATACTGCAGGAGTGCTTGATGTTCTTGCCGAAAATAATATATTCTTTCAGACGATTTACGGCGTATCGGCAGGTGCCTGTAATGCCGTTTCCTATATATCGAAACAGAACGGGAGAAATCACAGGATATTCACGGAATACGCCTGTGACAAGCGTTATATGAGCTTTTCCTCTCTCGTCAGAACGGGAAGTATATTCGGATTTGACTTCATGTTCGGTGAATTGGCGAATGAATTGCTGCCCTTTGATTACGGGGAGTTTTTCAAAAGCAGTATGAATATTATGGCAGGTGCCACGGACTGCGAAACGGGTAAGGCAATCTTTTTTGACAAGAAAGATATGAAAGATGACCTGATACCGCTGATTGCATCTTCTTCTTTGCCGATGGTGACGAAAATAGTGGATTTCAAGGGAAAACATCTGCTTGACGGCGGAGTGGCTGCCCCTATTCCGATAGATTATGCCATGCATGACGGATTTGTCAAAAATGTAGTCGTGCTGACAAGGGAAAAGGAATTTTTCAAGAAAAAAAGTGACGTTCCCCCCATGGCATTGAAGATGAAATACAGGAAATATCCCGAACTCATCAAAGCCATGCTCAACAGGGCGGAAGTCTATAACAGGGAAAAACAGCTTTGCTATTCCGAGCAGGAAAACGGAAATGCCTTTGTAATAGAACCGTCACAGCCCATTACGATAGGAAGATATTGTACAAAGCCCGATATGCTGGAAGAAGTTTATTGCCTTGGCGTAGAGGACGCTAAAAATAAACTGGCAGATTTGAGAAGATTTATCGCACTAAATAGCCTTTGACATTTTGTGGATATTGATGTATAATATAAGTGCTGTTATTGTTATAAATGGACATATCACTGCCCGTTTATGATTATTATTTAAAGAAAAGAGGTATTTCTATGAACAAACTTTTGGAGATCATCAGCAAAAACAATGACTTTACGACTGCACAGCTGGCGGCAATGCTCAATGAATCGGAAAAAGATGTGGCAAGACAGCTCAAGGACCTCAAGGACAGAGGTATCGTAAGAGGAAGTAAAGCGGTTGTAGACTGGGACAAAGTTCTTGATACAGGCGTTACGGCTATTATTGAAATGAAAGTTACCCCCAAAGCCGAAACAGGTTTTGATGAAATCGCCAAGACAATTATGTCCTATGAAAATGTTGACAGCGTATACCTTGCAGCGTCATCGAGATATGATCTCATTACCATAGTAAGAGGAAAGAATATTCAGGAAATTGCGGAATTTGTGTCAAAGCGTCTTTCTACGATAGAAAATGTGGTGAGTACGGCAACCAACTTTGTTCTGATGCAGTACAAGGGTGACGGTATCGCTTTCTACGGTGACGAAGAAGACGAACAAAGGAGCATGATACTGTGATTGATTATTCCAAGCTGCTCAATAATAAAGTTCAGAATTTAAAGCCGTCCGGAATCAGAAAGTTTTTTGATATCGCCAATGAAATGGATAACGTGATATCCCTGAGTATCGGCGAGCCGGATTTCACGACTCCATGGCACGTCAGACAGGAAGGCATTGAATCTCTCCGAAAAGGTCATACATGGTATTCTCCCAACAGGGGATTTCTGGAACTCAGAAAACAGATATCCAATTATTATGCAAGGCGTTTCAATGTCGAGTATGACCCCGAAGAAGAAATTGTCGTAACGGTAGGCGGTTCGGAAGCGATAGACCTTTGTATCAGGGCATTGATACAGGAAGGCGATGAAGTACTGATTCCTCAGCCGTCATTTGTATGCTATGAGCCTATGACGGTCATGGCAGACGGTACACCTGTCGTTATCAATACAAAAGCCGAAAACGGTTTCCGACTGACCGCACAGGAACTGGAAGAAAAAATTACTCCCAAAAGCAAATTGCTGATACTGCCGTTCCCGAACAATCCGACAGGTGCGGTTATGCGCAGGGAACATCTTGAAGAAATTGCCAAAGTTGTGGAAAAGCATGATTTGATTGTCATGTCAGATGAAATATACGGGGAACTCACCTATGGCAAGGAAAGACACGTTTCCTTTGCGGATATCAAGGGAATGAAAGAAAGAACTGTCGTTATCAGCGGATTTTCCAAAGCGTATGCCATGACCGGCTGGAGATTGGGCTATGCTCTCGGTCCCGAACCGATTATTTCACAAATGCTTAAATTACATCAGTATGCCATCATGTCCGCACCGACAACCGCACAAAATGCAGCTGTCGAGGCTCTCAAGCATGGTGACAGTGACATAGAACGTATGCGTGAAGAATATGATATCCGAAGAAGGCTTATCGTAGATGAATTCTGCCGAATGGGGCTGACCTGCTTTGAACCGGAGGGAGCTTTCTATGTATTCCCGAGTATACAGATATCGGGCATGAGTTCGGAAGATTTCTGCGAAAAGCTCATTTATTCACAAAGAGTCGCCATCGTGCCGGGACCTGCATTCGGTGATTGCGGAGAGGGCTTTGCAAGGGTTTCCTATTCCTATTCACTCAAACATATCAAAGAGGCTCTCGAAAGAATCGAGAGATTCCTTAACGAAAGGTAATTGATTATGCGAACAACAGTCCGTGCTGCTGCAAAAATCAATCTTTTTCTTGATATCACAGGAAAAAGAGGTGACGGCTATCACATTGTCAATATGGTAATGCAGTCAGTTTCTTTATACGATGAAGTGACGGTCACGGTCGAAAAAGGTGACGGTGAAATCAATGTTTCATGCACAGATGAAACTATCCCGTGCGATGAAACGAATACAGCTTATAAAGCAGTGAAAGAGTTCTTTGAATATGCGGAAATAAAGCCCATGAATGTATGGGTGAAGATAAAGAAACGCATACCTTCACAGGCAGGCATGGCAGGCGGCAGTACCGATGCAGCTGCCGTTCTGACCGCTCTGAATGAAATTCTCGATACGGAATTTTCACAGGACGAGTTGGCGGAAATTGCTGAAAAAATCGGTGCAGATGTGCCTTTCTGCGTGTATGGCGGAACGATGACCGCCAATGGCATAGGAACGATTTTAACGCCCTTGCCTGAAATGCCGGAATGTTATATTGTCGTTGTCAAGCCTGACGTCAAAATATCCACAAAGGCGGCTTATGAAAAATCCGACAGTATCGGCTATGAGCAGTCCAGAAGCATGGAACCCATGATAGATGCGATATGCAACGGAAATATCAGTGCAGTCGGAAAGGCTCTCTATAATAAATTTGAAGAAGTCGTGGAAGTGCCTGAGATAGACGAGATAAAGCAGTACATGGAAAGCTGCGGGGCAGAGGGTGCATTGATGACGGGCAGCGGTTCGGCAATATTCGGCATATTTGAGGAAAAGGCAAATGCAGATGACTGCGTGAACCTGCTTGAAAGGCATTTTGAAAATGTATGGCTTGCAGAGCCTGTTTCGGAATGTCAGATGATAAAATAAAATCAGCGGTACACATGAATTTGTGTACCGCTTTTCTAATATCATTGGATTTTGTCAAGAAATTCACTGAGAGCTTTTGTGACTTCTTCGGGCTTGTGCTTGAATATGGAGTGATTACCCGGTATATTCACATAAGTAACATTTCCTAATTTATCTATGTAGGTCTTGATGTTCCTTTCATAGAAATCTTTCTGTTCTGCCACAAATCTTTCATCAATGGCACTTTCGGGAATACTCATGTCATCGGAAGAAATGCCTGCTTCTTCCATGATTTTCTTTTCATAAGCCATTTTTTCTCTGATATCCTCTATGGTATATGCAAATGCATCTATATAAAGTTTGGGAATGTCATTCGGTGAAAGGAGTTCCGCAGTCTTGCGGACATTTTCGGCATAATTGTTTTCTTCGGAAGATACTGTCCATGACATAGGGCATAATCCCCATATCGTTTCGGCATATTCCTTTTGCTTGTCCGTCTGCAAATTCACCGTATATTCTTTGGAATTGAAGATGATTTTATCAAGACCGAGCTTTGAGCCAATCACACTTGCATACATCGCAAAGCCTGCATGACGGTGTTCTGTCATTTCTTTGATATCGTCAAGAGAGCCTATCTGAGTGGGGTCAATATAAATGACGGCCTTTATCTCATCAGGATAGGTCATTTCCCAGTAAGATGCATATACACCGCCAAAGGAATGTCCCATGAGTATATAGGGGGCTTTCAGACCTGCATTTGTCAGGGCTGTTCTGTAATCTGAAACGACTTGTTCAACGGTCTGTTCTTCATGAGTGTCTTCACTCAGACCGTAACCCGCACGGTCAACGAATGCAAATTGATATTTGTCAAAGAGCGGTTCTGTTGCCGTTTCCATTTCCACGACATTTGCCATATTATTGAGTCCCT
The DNA here is from genome assembly GCA_902801715.1 of uncultured Ruminococcus sp. Classification (GTDB taxonomy): domain Bacteria; phylum Bacillota; class Clostridia; order Oscillospirales; family Acutalibacteraceae; genus UBA1213. The sequence continues at coordinate 10,996 of CADCJK010000012.1, forward strand.
GAAGCGAAACGACTGTATATTCCGCCTCTTTATTTCCCCTGATACAGATATTCATTTTATGACCGTTGACGGAAACGGTATTCACATATCCGCCTTGTATGAGTTTATCCCATGCCTGACTGTCCTGCACTTTGTCTATGGCAAAAATGACACCTACGGCAAGTATCAAAACCAAAATCAATATCAGAAATATGATTCCTATGACTTTGAATATTTTCTTTACCATATAAAATTCCTCTTGAGTCGCCCAAATCAGTCAAGGAAATCCTTGAGTTTCTTGGAACGGCTGGGATGGCGGAGTTTACGCAATGCCTTTGCCTCAATCTGGCGGATACGCTCACGGGTGACGTTGAATTCTTCCCCGACTTCTTCAAGGGTTCTGGAACGGCCGTCTTCCAGTCCGAAACGGAGTTTTAAAACTTTTTCCTCTCTGGGAGTGAGAGTCGCAAGCACTTCCGCAAGCTGTTCTTTCAGGAGTGTATGAGAAGCAGCGTCCTGCGGTGCGGGAGCGTCTTCATCGGGAATAAAATCACCGAGATGGCTGTCTTCTTCTTCACCGATAGGAGTTTCAAGAGATACAGGCTCTTGTGCCACACGCATGATTTCACGCACTTTATCCGCAGGCATATTGATGACTTCGGCAATTTCCTCTGCAGTGGGTTCATGTCCGTTCTGGTGCAGGAGCTGGCTCGAAATTTTCTTTACTTTATTGATGGTTTCCACCATGTGTACGGGAATACGAATGGTTCTTGCCTGGTCTGCAATTGCTCTGGTAATTGCCTGACGTATCCACCATGTCGCATAAGTGGAGAATTTGAAGCCTTTGGTATGGTCGAATTTGTCAACGGCTTTGATAAGACCGAGATTGCCTTCCTGAATCAAATCAAGGAATTGCATACCTCTGCCGAGATACCTTTTGGCAATACTGACGACAAGACGGAGATTCGCCTCTGAAAGCCTTTTCTTTGCGGCAACGTCGCCTAAAGCGATTCTCTCTGCAAGGACGGTTTCTTCATCGGAAGTGAGCAGCGGCACTCTGCCGATTTCTTTCAGATAGATTTTAACAGGGTCGTCTATCGTTATGGAATCGGACGGTTCGGGAGCGTCAGGGTCATCGCTTAAATTGCTTGATGCTATGGAAGAAAGTTCCGCATCATTGAGAATGATATCATCAACGGTTTCGACAATCTCAATGCCGTTGGTTTCAAGGGTATCATAGAATTTTTCAAGATGTTCGGGGTCAATGTCCATTTCGCCTATGGCATCGAGGATTTCCTTGTTGGAAAGCTGACCTTTGGATTTGCCGAGTTCCATCAGCTCTCTGAGAATGGTTTTTTTATCGGGCTGATTTGCTGTAATCATAAACAATACCTCATTTCTTTCTTTTCCTGTTTTTTTGGATATGAGCCATTATTTCCTCATCGGTCATAGCGGCTGTTTTTTCGGGTGCGAGTTTGCGGGATTCCTTTTCAAGAATACCCATGTATATATTCACGGCACGAAAAGGATCATTTTCTCTCGGTTTGAGATAGACCATGCTGCTGATACGGCTGTTTTCCTCGTTAGAGAAATAGCCGGATATATCGACAGGCTCTGTTCCGAGACCTTTTTCGGCACGTTCTTTGATTTTTTCATAGACACTTCTGTAAAGCGGTGTCGTGAACATTTCGGGCGGAAAATCCGGACAAATTGCGATAGCGGCATCGGAATTTGTCATCAGCAGGGCAAGCAGGACTTCCTCTGCATTGGCTGCCCTTGATTTCGGATAATTGAAATTCTGATTTTGCTGAATGTTATTGGCTTTATATGTCTGCATGGGGGGAGGCGGTTCATTCTTTTTGGCATATTTTGCCGTTTGTGCGGAAAGGGCATTCCTGTCTATTGAATATTCTTCCGAGATTTTTGATATATATGCATCTCTTTCAATCTCATTATCCAGTGATGCCAAGAGTTTGGCTATTTCCGTGAGAAATTCCACTTTTTGTTCCGTGATATCCGTGTCATAGCGTATCTGTAACTTTGCAATACGGTATTCAACGTCATTTCCGCATTTATCCAGCAAAAGCCTGAATTTAGCCGCACCGTTTTCACCGTTTGATTTGATGAATTCATCAGGGTCTTTTCCGTTGGGCACTTTCAGCACTTTGATAACGGCATTCGTTTCACGGAATATATCTATGGCACGTTCCGTTGCTTTCTGACCGGCTTCATCGGCATCATAGCATATCACAACTTCCTTACAGTAACGGGCTATTAAATGAGCCTGTTCTTTCGTCAAAGCCGTTCCGAGAGTCGCAACGGCATTTTCAAATCCTGCCTGATGAAGTGAAATGACATCCATATATCCCTCTGCCAGAATCATCTGACCGTCAGCTTTATTCTTGGCAAAATTCATGGCATACACGGTATTGCCTTTATTGAAAGCAGGCGTATCCGATGTATTGAGATATTTCGGCTGTATATCCGACATGATTCTTCCGCCGAATCCGACGACGTTTCCACGCAAGTCTATAATGGGAAACATGACTCTGTCTGAAAATCTGTCATAAAAATAACCTTTTTCGGACTTGTTGCCAAGATTGGCTTTGAAAATTTCATCTTCCGTGAAACCGAGGTTTTTCAGATAATTCGTCAGCTCAAATCTTGATGACGGTGAATAACCTAAACCGAAATGTACAATGGTTTTATCGGTCAGCCCTCTGTTGTGCAGATATTCAAGGGCATTTTTGCCATTGGGTGAGTAAAGGCATTTATAATAAAACCTTGCAGCCGCTCTGTTGGCTTCATATATCCTGTTGCGGAGTTTGGAAAGACCGCTGTTTTGCCCGCTGCCTTCGGGGATTTCAAGACCTGCCCGCTGTGCAAGAAGTTTAACAGCCTCGATATAGTCTAAATTTTCAATTTTTCTTATGAAAGTAATGACATCACCGCTGGCTTTGCAGCCGAAACAGTGAAAAAAATTCTTGTCTGTCGAAACATTGAAAGACGGTGTTTTCTCGCTGTGAAAAGGGCATAAGCCAAGCATATTTTTGCCCTGCTTCTTCAACTGCACATAGCCTGAAACAACATCAACAATGTCTGTTTTGCTTTTTAATTCCTGTATAAATTCATCAGGTATGAACATATTTTTCCCTTTCTCAGATTTTGGATTTCCATGAATGAGGCACAAAAAGATTTTCGTATGTTTCAACGGCATATTTATCCGTCATGCCTGCGATATAATCGCATACGGCTCTTTCAACGGAAAATCTCTCTGCGATATCCTGCATTTCCTTTGGCATATCATCGGGATTTTTGACGAAATACCGATACAGTGAATGGATAAATTCAGGTATCTTCTGCACTTCGGACTTTGCATGACCTTTTAAATAAACTTCATCAAACATGAATGTATGCAGTCTGTCAAATGCACTTTGAATACTTTCTTCCATTTTCAGATTTTCGTCAGCGGTGTTTTCAATGAGCGATAAAACAAGCGTGTTTATCCTCTGTGAATGCTGATAGCCGAGTGTATCAAGGATATCTTTCGGAATATCTGAAATTTCCATGACACCTGCACGAACAGCGTCATCTATATCGTGATTGATATAAGCAATTCTGTCGGCAATTTTGACGATTCTGCCCTCTACGGTATCGGCTTCCTGTCCTCTGGTATGGCAAACTATGCCGTTTCTCGTTTCATATGTAAGATTCAGTCCTTCACCGTCATTTTCGAGAATGTCAACGACTCTCAAACTCTGTTCAAAATGTCGGAATCCGTCGGGGAAAATCTGATTCAATGCACTTTCACCCGCATGACCGAAAGGCGTATGCCCCAAGTCATGCCCCAATGCAACGGCTTCCGTCAAATCTTCATTCACTCTCAAAGCCCTTGCAATCGTTCTTGCAATTTGTGCGACTTCAAGGGTATGCGTTAAACGTGTCCTGTAATGGTCGCCTACAGGGGATAAAAACACCTGTGTTTTATGCTTTAACCGCCTGAACGCTTTACAATGGATAATTCTGTCCCTGTCACGCTGGAATTCCGTTCTGATAGGGCATTTTTCTTCAGGCTGAAGTCTGCCCTTTGAATTTTCGGAAAGACACGCATATTCTGAAAGAGTCTGTCTTTCAATCCATTCACTTTGTTCTCTGATATTCACGCTTTCACCTCCGCAAAAAATCCCTTTGTAAATATATACGCAAAAAATCTGCAAATACCTTTATTTCATTTTGAAAAATTTTTCATCAATAATTTCCGTTTCAACACTTCCGCAAGTGGTATCTGCAAGCTGTTTCTGAAATTTCTTGAAATTTTCGGGGGAAATGTGATATTCTATTTCGACTTTATCCGTGAAATTCGTATTGTCAATAACGCCGTTATTGCTTGGAATCAATCCCGAAATTTTGCCGTATTGATTGTAGTCGCACTGTAAAACGGCTATATTGCAGCTTTCCATTGTAATAATATTGCCTGCTTCAAGGGCGATTTTTGCACCTTTGGTGTATGCCCTGACAAGTCCGCCTGCACCTAACAAAATCCCTCCGAAATACCTTGTCACGACTGCAACAACGTCTGTAACGCCCGATTTAATGATAACATCAAGAGTCGGGACACCTGCCGTGCCGTGAGGTTCACCGTCATCGGAATATCGCTGGATATTGCCGTCACGCAGGACATACGCATACACATTATGAGTTGCATCCCAATGTTTCTGACGCTTTTCGTTAATGAAGTCAAGAGCCTGCTGTTCATTCTGAACGGGCTTGACATAGCCGATGAATTTCGACCTCTGCTCGATGAATTCATCACTTGATTCAAATTCGACTGTCTTGTAAACTGCCAATCTTTTCACCTGCTTTTTTCGGAAATGAGAAAACAGGCGGTACATATTTTCTTCATGCACCGCCCTGGAATCAATCACAAACTTAAAAATTATTTCATGCCGAAACGCTTCTTGAACTTATCGACACGACCACCGGTATCCACCAATTTCTGTCTTCCTGTGAAGAATGGGTGACACTTCGAGCAAATTTCAACTCTTATGTCTGACTTTGTAGAACCTGTTTCAATAACATTACCGCAGGCACAAGTAATTGTTGTCTGCTGATACTTAGGATGAATGTTCTCCTTCATGTTTACTTCACCTCTTTCTCCCCTACATAGATAACAAAAGCATTATAACATATCGAAATTCAAAATGCAAGATAAATTTTGAATTTTTTTAAAATAAGTTTTCGTCTTGACATATTTGTTGAAAATATTATAATAAAAATCAGGAAATAAAATCAAAGGTGGTAACAATGACAAAAGTTTTTTTAAGGATAAAATCGGAATATTTCGGAAATATCTCCGACAAACTCAAAAATGACACGGAAGTTTATGAAATTCTGGCACAAACATTTTATGGACAAAAAATAAAGATAAATGAAAATACGATAAAATGCTTTGATGAAAAAACAGATGGTCTTTTTGGTGAGGTAAGAATGCCGGATTGGACAGACGAAGATTACTATATGGTGAAAAATTCTCAAATGATTAAAAGTCATATTTCCAACAACGATGATATAATAATCATTTTTAGGCAGTTTGACTATAAATTTTATAATTCTTTCTTGAAGTTCAAGTCAGAGATGAATTTTCATCTTCATGCTGTCGTATACACATATGATAAAATGCGTAGTCACAAAGATGATACAGTTTTTTTGCGTATGATATCGAATGTCGATAAATGCGACAGCGTGACGGTATTCAATCTTAATGAATTGGTAGATTTAAAAGAGGAACATTGGTATTGGTTGTTGCCTGACCGTTACGAAAAGAAAATACAGGAAAGCTTGAATACTGCAAATGAAATCTTTGAAGATGAACTTTCGGAAATAATAAGAAAAAATGATTTTTCCAAACTGCACTCCGATAATAAAAGTGTATTTGTTTATAATCATAATGCAAATGCTTTTGAAAATCACGTTTTGGAAGATTTTGAAATAGTGAATCCGAATTTGTATGAAGATAAGATACAGGAATTTATTACTCCCAACAAGGGCAGGGAAACTTGCAGATATTTAAAAACGCTGAAAAGAAAATTTGTAAAAAAGCATCCTTTAAAATACGAAGAAAAAACCTGCACATACAGCGGAGAGTGTATGGGAACTTGCAGAAGATGCGATTGGGATTCCGAAAATTTATGGGAAAAGGTGTATGACAAAAATCATAATAAATTCCGTTATGACAAAGATAATGAAAATCGCAATACAGAAGCGGAAATATGCGGTGTGAATCGTCTGAGAATGGGAACGGACGGCGAGGGTGTGCGTTCACTTGTCGTATTTGACAAATGCCCGCTCAACTGCAAATATTGTATCAATAAAAGTTTTGTGAATCAACTGCCGACCATTAAGAAAATATCTGTATCGGAGTTGTTCGGTATGCTGAAAAAAGACCTTGTTTATTTCGAGGTAACAGGCGGAGGTGTTACATTCGGGGGCGGTGAACCGCTTTTATATGCGGATTTCATAGCGGCTTTCAAAGCGAAATATCCGTTTATTCATACAGCCGTTCAGACCTCTTTGAATACGGAGTTTTATGCAGTCGAAAAGCTGATTCCCTACGTTGATGAATGGTACATTGATATCAAAGATATGAACAGCGGCATTTACAGAGCCTACACGGGACAGGATAATTACAATGTCATTGAAAATCTGAAAATGCTTGTGACACTTACGGATAAAAATAAAATTATATGCCGAGTGCCGCATATACCGAGTTATAATACATCTGATGATGTGAATTTTTCTTTGAATCAGCTCAGACAAATCGGAGTTGTGAGAACAGAGGAATTTGAATATATCGAATGAAATGGAGTTTTAAAGAATGGCAGAATTGAATATTGTATTGGTAGAGCCTGAAATACCGCAGAATACGGGAAATATTGCAAGAACGTGTGCCGTGACGGGTGCAAGGCTGCATATCGTCAAGCCGATGGGATTCACGCCTACGGACAAGCACCTGAAAAGAGCCGGACTGGATTACTGGAATTATCTGGATTTGACGTATTATGAAAATTTAGATGACTTTTTTGAAAAGACAAAGGGCGGCACTTATTATTATTTTTCCAAAAAGGCAAATCATACTTATACGGATATTGAATATCCCGATCAATGCTATATTGTTTTCGGCAAGGAAACGAAAGGTTTGCCTGAAAAATTGCTGTATGACAATGCGGAATTTACTGTAAGAATACCCATGCTGGAGGGTGCAAGATGTCTGAATTTATCAAGTGCGGCGGCAGTCGGAGCGTATGAAGTGCTGAGGCAGTGGGGATTTCCTGAACTTTCCAATAACGGCAGGCTCAAAGAATATGACTGGGAAATGAGGAATGCGGAATGAGAAGTGAGGAATTTCTCGATAAATACAAACAGTTGGAAGAAGCACTCAATTTGAAATACGGCTTTGATGAAAAGACATTCGGCAGTCCCGTTGTGAAGTTTATCAACGACAGAGAGGGCAAAAATTACAGGGAAAAACTCGATTTATGCAGAGAGATAAGAAATTTTCTTTCACATCATGCGGATATAGACGGAGAGGCTGTTATTGAGCCGTCGGAAAGTATCATTAAATTTCTTGATGAAGTGATACAGTTCGTGGAAAGACCGCCGCTGGCAATAGGCTTTTGCACATTGTATGATAACGTGCTGAAAACGACACCCTCACAAAAAGCCCAGACCGTCATGAAAAAAATGCAGAGAATGGGCTTTTCGCATATACCTGTCGTATCCGAGGGGGAATTCATAGGCGTATTCAGTATCAGTACAGTATTCAGTTATGCGTTGAAATACGGCATTACGGAAGATTTGACGATAGGGGATTTTGCGGAATTTCTGCCGCCTGACAAGCATGAAAATGAGAGATTCAAATTTATGCATAAAGACGTGAGTTTATTTGAAGTGAGGGCTGAATTTGAGAAAAAGCCGTTCAGAAGCAAGAAATTAGCCGTGATATTCCTGACGGAAAACGGCACTCCCAACAGTAAAGTGATAGGCTTGCTCACTCCATGGGACGTTATCAATGCATAATTCATAATGCATAATGCATAATTGTGCTGCGTTTTCAAGTTTGGCAGAATGCTTTGATGGCATTGAAAACGAATTCGGCTGTACCGATTCCATGCTTGTCAATGTTGTTTTTGAAGCGTTCATCGCAGATATACATTTGTCCCAAGCCTGAAAGAATTTCATTGGTGCAGGTGTAGAAATTGACTGTAATGAAATCCTGCAATTTTTTGACGAGAGTTTGAGTTTCAGTGTCAGACGGTGAAAAGCCCTCTTTCATGTAATCGGCAAATTCAGTGAAAATATTGTCAAAATCGGTATAAGTATTATTTTGGATATTTTTTGATTGAAATTCCTGATAGGCGGCAGTATTGCCCCAGCGGTTTTTGACTTCCTGTTTGAATTTATTGGCGGCAGTTTCAAATGTTGAGTTGTCGAAAGTATTTTTCATATTGATTGCTCCTTTGTGTTCAAGGGTATCAAGGGCGGAAATGATTTTTTCAAGACGCTGTTTTTTAAGCGTAAGAAGATGTTTTTGTTCCCTGATGACCTCTTGTTTGTTATAATCGGGGGAGGAGAGTATTTCCGAAATGCTTTTCAGGGAAAAGTCGAGTTCACGATAAAATAAAATTTCCTGCATACGTTCAAGGGCTTTTTCGTCATAGAATCTGTAACGGTTGTTTTTATCGGTGAAAGAGGGTTTCAGCAAGCCGATTTTATCGTAATAGTGCAGAGTCCTGACGGTAACGCCCGTTAATGCGGCAAAGTCTTTTATGAGCATTTTCAAGATTTTCACCTCCTGCAAATAAGTATAAACTATGACGTAAGGGGAAAGTCAAGTATTTTTTCATAAAAAATGGCAGACACTTTTTGAAATGTGTCTGCCGTTTTTTAAGTGCTTGGCTGAGGGGGAGTTTTTTCACTTTGAAAAGTATTTTTGATAAATGCACATTCCATAGGCTGTACCATTGGCGGAAATTGTGAAGGCAATACACGGGCAGGCACTTCCGATGGCGGTTCAATGCCTGAAATATCCATTGGCAGACCTGTTCCGAATGTCATGGTATCATCAAGCGGATTTCTTTTTCTTATCATAAATTACACCTCGCCTGATTATTATTGTACAGATGTTTTTTCAATATGCATTTTCGGGGGAGAGAATTTTGAATAAACGATTTTTATTTGTATGTATATGCAGTGCGTGTATAGGAGTTGTTATCTCGTTTATGTTTTCATTTGACAGCCGTATCAAAAAGCGTTCCGAATATGGCGGAGAAATTTACAGCTTATCTCTTGAAGATGAGGAAGATTTGAAAAGAATTGCACAATTTTTCGATATATCTGTACAAATGCCGTCTGAATGTGAAAATATAAGGATTCCCATGAAATTCAATGAAATGTATGAGAATTACAATCAGCTTCAATATGATATAGGCATGAATCTGGAAGAATTCAGGGGAGAGGAGTGTATTTTATATACTGCGGATATTGATGAAAATACCGTGATTCACATGATTTCATGGCATGGTCAGTTCATCGGCGGGGACATTTCCGACAGGGATTTTCACGGAAATATCATGTCACTTTCGGGAAAATCCGCTTGACAGTGTTTTTTGACTGTGATATCATATCAGTTAGAATCGTTGGGATTTTAAAAAATTTCCATGTGAAAAGGAGTCTGAAAAAATATGCTGCTGGACAGATTTTTGCCAAGAATAGAATTTGATTCATACGAGGACTTCAAACAGAATTACAGAGTGAATGTTCCGGAAAACTTCAATTTCGGTTTTGACATAGTGGACGCATGGGCACAACAGGACGAACATAAAAAAGCACTTGTCTGGTGCAATGACCATGATGAAGAAAAGATATTTACTTTTAAAGATATCAGCCGTCTTTCCAATCAGGCGGCAAATTATTTCCAATCGCTCGGCATTAAAAAGGGCGATGTCGTTATGCTGATACTCAGGAGAAGATGGGAATACTGGATTTGTGCGGTTGCCCTGCATAAGCTGGGGGCAATTATGATACCCGGCACTTTGCAGCTTACCAAAAAGGATATTGTCTATCGTGCCAATGCCGCAAGGGCAAAGGCGATTGTATGTGTACATGACGATTTTGTCATTACTCAGGTGGAAAAATCCATACCTGAACTGGAAACGCTGAAATATCATATAGTTGTCGGTGAAAAGCAGGACGGCTGGCTGTATTTTGAAGATGAGATAGCGAAATTTCCTGATACATTCGCACGCCCGACAGGTGATGAAGCAACAAAGAGTACAGATATTATGGTAGTGTATTTCACATCGGGTACGACAGGTATGCCGAAAATGGTACAGCATAGTTTTTCACACCCTTTGGGACATATTGTGACGGCTAAATACTGGCATCAGGTGCAGGAAGATAAACTTCACATGAGTGTCACGGATTCAGGCTGGGCAAAATTCGGCTGGGGCAAAATTTACGGTCAGTGGATATGCGGTGCCGTGATATTTGCCTATGACATGGATAAATTTATCCCTGCCAAACTGCTTGAAAAAATGTCACAATATAAATTAACGACATTTTGTGCACCGCCTACCATGTACAGATTCATGCTTCTGGAAGATGTTGAAAGCTATGATTTGTCGTCCATACAGCACTGGACAACCGCAGGTGAACCCCTTAATCCCGAAGTCAATGCAAAATGGTTCAGATTTACAGGGCATAATATCTATCAGGGATTCGGTCAGACAGAGGGAACTGTTTTGCTTGCCGACTTTCAGTGGGACGATATCAAAATCGGTTCAACGGGCAAGCCGTCACCGCTGTATGATATCCGACTGCTCGACAATGACGGAAAAGAAGTCGGTGTAGGCGAAGAAGGCTCAATATGTATCATGGACGTGAAACACAATCCCCCGACAGGCTTGTTTACAGGATATTATCTCAATGAAGAAATGACGCAGGAAAAGCTGTTAGGCGAATATTATAATACTTGCGATATGGCATGGCGTGACAGAGAGGGTTATTATTGGTTTGTCGGCAGAAATGATGATGTTATCAAATGCTCAGGCTACAGGATAGGACCTTTTGAAGTAGAAAGTGCCCTGCTGGAACATGATGCGGTAGTGGAATGTGCGATAACAGGTGTACCCGATCCCGTTCGTGGACAGGTTGTAAAAGCCACTGTCGTTCTGAAAAAGAATTATCAGCCGAGTGAGGAACTCATTAAAGAGTTGCAGAACCATGTCAAGAAATCCACTGCACCCTATAAATATCCGAGAGTGATAGAATTTGTTGATGAACTTCCCAAGACCATAGGCGGAAAAATCAAAAGGGCACAAATCCGCCATGAAGATGAAGAAGCCGTCCGTGTCAAAGATAAATAATAACGGTTGAAAGAATAAAAGTCAGCTTTATTTCAAAGCTGACTTTTTTATATGTTTGGATATAAAAAAATAACCGCCCTGATGGACGGTTATTTATGTCGGCATCTTCCTATTTTCCCGTGTCGTCACCAACAAAGTATCTTCGGCACCATTGAGCTTAACTTCCGTGTTCGGTATGGGAACGGGTGTACACACCAACTTTTCTGTCGTAATTCATGCGACTTTGAAATTATAGCATACACTTTTCAAAAATGCAAGTTATTTTTTGGGATTTATATATACAATTTGTATTTGATTTATGAAATAAAACGGAAAGTAAAATACGATTTCACTCTCCGTTTTGAATTTTCAATTTTCTGTTTTGGATTTTCTGACGGCATCTGCACAATAAGCTTTGATTTCAATGCTGTTCATGTAGTTGTCAAAGGCGTGTTCACCGTGAATTTCAAAGTATTTCTTGAACGGGCAAAATAATCTGACGATATTGGTCTGATTGAAAAATACAATTTGTATGGGACATTCCATAATATCGCTCATGCCTGAAATCGTCAATACACCATGTTCTCTCGTGGAAGTATCGCAGTTGCGGATAATGAAGTTTTCGGCTTTGAGTTCGGTAAGTCTTTCCTGGTCTTCCGCACCCGCTATTTCCGCAACGGCAAAACGCTGTGTATTTTCTTTGAAATCGCTGTCTATGATAACTTGAGCGGCATCAAGCATGAAGTCATAGCCGTAACCCCATGTAGAGTGGTATTCCACCATTGTCCAGCCGTTTATTTCTTTCATTCCCTGAAAAATCATGTTGATATTCCGTTACTGAAAACTTATAAAAAGTTATAAAAACAACTTTTATGTTCCATTCCTTGTTCACCGTGTCCATTTTCGATAATAAATCTACTCATGTCTGATAGAACGGATAAGCACCGTTAGCGGCAGCCTGTCCGAGTTCGCTTTCATAACGTGCAAAATTGATGGGCACACTCTCTGTATATTGAGATATCTGTGCAGTCAGGTCATTGAACTGTGAGTCGTCACCGTCAAGGTCAATGACAACGAGATAACTTGTCTGTTCCCCCTGTTCCATGCCCTTGAGATAGGCACTGTGTACGCTCTCTGTATTTGACATGAAATACATAAGTGTCTGTATCAGTTCATTCGGTACGGAACTTAAATCAAACAGTGAAATTTGTTCTTCTGTTTCTTCCGTGTCATCTTCATATTGTTCTACGGCAGGGACTTCTTCATAATGCTGTTCAGCAGGCGGTTCTTCAACGGGGGCAGGCTGTATATTTCCGCCTGCATTCATGATAGCCGCAAGCGAATTCTTGTCTATCACCATATTGAAACCAAAGGGATTTATTGAAACTTTCTCACCCTGTCCGCAGAGGTAGGCAATATCCCTGAAATCAATGACATTACCCGGGCATTGTTTGTCCTTGTCGAAGCGGCTGAATTCCGTCCAGTCCGTGAAAACAGGGATTATCACATCATTGTCTGTTTTTATGGCGGCAATCGTCACGGCTGTACCGCTTTGGGAATATACCGCTTTGAGAGTGCTTTCTTCCAGACCGTCCAATTTTGTATTCTTATCAACAATCACCGGCATGAGATATTTTCCGTTATACAGTCCACGCAAAAGATTATTTTTTGCATTTTCCGTGACATTCCCCATGGCAAGCGATTCAAAGAAAATATTGGCACTTAACATCAATTCTCTGTTCAGGACAGGTCTTTCATTTTCGGGAAGTGCCGAAAAATCGGGCTGGTCTATGATATCGAAAAGACTCATGATAAGAAATTTCTGACCGTTGTCAAGCATGACATTTTCAATGCCGCATCTGTATAAATCACTGAAAAACTGCACTCTTGAATCCGTTTTGCAAAGTTCGGTTTCTATTACGGCATTTCCCTTTGCAATATGTTCCTTGAAAGCCTCGCAATAGCTTTTTTCGGAAAATATGAAAGCCGTCGGCTGATTGCGGATATATTCTGTATAATGGCATTTTGTCACGGGTGAATATGCTGTCCACAATTTATTGCAAGTCTGAACGGCTGAAACAATTTCATTGTAATCGGCAGGACTTTTGGAACGGGCATATTTTGCAATCAATTCCTGAATGTCAGGCATATATAATCATCTCCCAAAAAATAGATTCTTCACATTAATCTTTTGTACTTATTATACAATCATCATAAAATTATGTCAACAATGTTTTTGAATACTCTTGTTAAATCGGAAAAAATATGTTATAGTTTTTAGTATCTGAAAAAAGGGGGAAAGTTTTATGACAGAGGAAGTAAAAAATCTTTTGCAGGACTACTTTGCAGCAGCGGCTAATTTATACGGTATCATTCCGCTTCGGAAATTTCTTGAAATTTATAACAGTCAGAATGAAACGCCTGTTACGGAAGAAGAACTCAAAGAACTGACGGACAGCATTGACTTTGATGAAAGAATTTATGACCTTGTTGCCGAAGATGAAATTTACGAAACAGAAGAACCGACAAAATATCTTGACAAAACGCTTACCACCCAGCATCTCTATTGTTTCGGGGATTGGGACGATTATATTGAAATGCTGGAAATGCAGGAAGGTCTGGATTACTATATCCCGAAAAAAGAGCGTTTCTTGAGATACAAAGATGAATATTTCTTTGAAAAGACATTGGAATACATTGACCTGAGAGCATTTTTCAGAAACTTGCCTTATTTCAACAAAAAAGATGCAGATGAAATTGCAGAGGAAATGTATTTGAATCTGAGAATGGAGTATGGCAATGATATAAGTGATGCGGTTTATGATGCTGTCAGAATGGGATTTGATAATGACAACGAAGCCGAATTGGAAGAACTTTGCAGTCTGCTTGTGAAACTGAATAAAGTTGTGAGAAAACAATGTTATCGTGGACAAACGCAAAAAGAGGTTTTCAGCGACAGCGGAAACAGATTTGTGAGATTTAAATAAAAAGGAATGATGATAAAATGTCAAATGTAAGAACAAGGTTTGCACCAAGCCCTACGGGATTTATGCACGTCGGTAATTTGCGTACAGCCCTTTATGAATATCTCGTTGCCAAATCATTGGGCGGTACATTCGTATTGCGTATCGAGGACACCGACCAGGAAAGAAAAGTTGAGGGTGCTGTTGATATCATCTATAATACTCTCAAACAGGCAAAACTCATTCATGAGTGAAAGAAAAGATATGTATCTGCCCTATGCAAAACAGTTGATTGAAATGGATAAAGCCTATTACTGTTTCTGCACGAAAGAGAGATTGGACGCTTTGCATAATGATTCCGATGACATTGGCGGAGGTTATGACCGTCACTGCCGTAACCTGCCGAAAGAAGTCGTTGAAAAGAATTTAGCGGACGGTGTGCCTTATGTAATAAGACAGAAAATGCCTTTGGAGGGTTCAACGACTTTTGAAGATGCCGTATTCGGTTCCATCACCGTTGAAAACAGTGAACTGCAGGACCAGATTTTAATAAAAACAGACGGCTATCCTACATACAACTTTGCAAACGTCATTGATGACCATACCAACACCGAAATATAATCTGCTTTATGAAGCATTCGGCTGGGAGATTCCTACATACATTCATCTGCCTTTGATAATGGGCAAAAATGATGACGGCTCAGTGTCTAAACTTTCCAAAAGACACGGTGCAACAAGTTTTGAAGATTTGGTGAAACAGGGATTCCTGCCCGAAGCTATCATCAATTATATAGCCCTTTTGGGCTGGTGTCCGAAAGATAACAGGGAAATGTTCACGATAGAGGAACTTGCCGAAAACTTCTCCATTGACGGTATCAGCAAATCCCCGTCCATATTCGACTATGACAAATTGGAATGGTTCAACGGTGAATATATCAAAGCCATGCCTGTTGAAAAATTCGCTGAAATTTCAATGCCTTACTTCAAACAGGCTATCAAGACAAAAGAATTGGACTGGATAAAAGTAGCGTCCATTCTCCAGCAGAGAACAACGAAATTAACTCAGATTCCCGAAAAGATAGAGTTTTTTGAAACACAGCCCGATTATGAAAAAGACTTGTTCGTGAATAAAAAGAGCAAGACAAATCTGGAAAATTCCGTGACAATGCTTACAGAGGCTATCAATGCACTGAATTCTCTTACGGAATGGAATCATGATTCCATACATGATTGTCTGATCGGACTTGCACAGCAGCTTGAAGTAAAGAACGGTACTTTGATGTGGCCTGTCAGAATTGCCGCTTCGGGCATGACGGTTACACCCGGCGGTGCGGTTGAAATACTCGATATTCTCGGCAAAGAGGAATCTATGTCAAGGCTTGAAAAAGGTCTTGCAAAATTGAGAGTGGAGAGTTAAGAGTGGAGAGTGGAGTTGTTGACAAAAAGGAGAAAAATTAAGTAATAGAATATATTGACATTAGTGATAAAATGTGTTAAAATATGCTAAATATATGATGTGCGGTCATCTAAAAACCGAAGATACCAAAAATAATAAAAGCCGTGGTATTAGTTTGTGCTGACTTAAAAGCAGCCGGAATCATT
>CADCJK010000013.1 GCA_902801715.1 uncultured Ruminococcus sp.
CGTATTGTCCGAACCTGTATGGAATCTCGCACATTGCGGAAAGTTTTTCTATGAAAGTCAGAATGTATTTTTCACACTGTTTTTCGGCTTTCTCGCCATGTATTTTTACGAGCAGTTTAAAGATGAAAAAATATTGTGCTGTACGGCAGTTTTGGGTGTATTTATAGTGGCAACGGCTTTTAATGCGGATTATGCTTTGAACGGTGTCGGATTGATACTTTTCATGCACGTTGTAAGGGAAAAAGCGGCTGCAAGAACGATATTGGGCTGTTGTTTTTTCCCGATTCCGTGTAAGGTAGTGCCTGCTTTTGCAATCATGAACCTGTATAACGGCAAAAGGGGATTTATCAAAGGCAAGGTCGGAAAATATGTATTTTATGCCGCCTATCCTCTGCATATGCTTGTATTGTATTTTATAAGACTGAAATATTTCGGATACTGAATGGGGGGTGAACGTGTGCCTGAAAAAAGCATGGACGTTGAAGTGCTGGAGAAAAGGGATTTCGGAGAACGTCTTGACTATATAGACAAGAATAAATGGGTGCTGTTTACGTTGGTAATGACAAGTTACCGCAAACAGATATTTGCAAGAAAAAAATCGGCAAAAGATGTTGTCAATGAAATTGCATGGGCAACAGGTTATATCATACCGCCCGATATAAATTTCCGTTACAGCGGATATGATATCAGTGCCACAAGGCATCCTATCAAAGAGAGTTATATCATCACGCCGAATATACTCAAAAATTCCATAGACATTGACAGGGCATATGACGACGGTGAAGAAGGTTCTGTATTGTATGAGTTGAAACAACTGCCCTTTTCATGCTGGCTCAATTTAAAGGACAATATCAAGAAATACAACAAGACCTGGGAAGAAGATATCAGAACAAATCTGTATCAGTGGATGGGACTTGGATATGAATATGTGCTTGATTTTTACAGCTATATGAATTTATGTGCCTATCACGGTATGTCAACAGTGCCGCTGAAAGATGTCTGGAATAATTACATGAAATCGGCTGTACAGAAACCGCTTGTCTATATTGCAAAGGATTTTCCGGAATACCGCCCGTTCTGGCAGGCATGGTACAATGAATTGTATCAGTATGCGTATGAAATGATGGATATGGCAGAAATTTCTTTTCAGTGGGACAGTGCCGGAATGCAGGAAAGAAAAAATATGCTTGTGAATTCAGGCTTGTGGGCGGAATTTCCGAGCGGAAAAGGCAGTTCGTCCGTCAATAAGAACGATATCCTGACAGACAGTGTTAATTTTGCGGAAAAGTGGCTTGAAAAGCCGTTGGAACGCTCAGATAAAGTGCTTGAATTTCACGGATTTTTCACAAGCAAAAACAGGGATAAAGCCGGACAGGGTACTAAAGCGGCAATCGTGCAGAGTGTGGATAATATATCCATAGATGAAATTAAAGATATCATTGATATCACACGAACAGAAAGTCCCGAAGAAGAATTGATGGATACCGACAGGGAAATAAGAGAAGAAAATCTTGCCATTCCCGAACAGAAAAAGCCGTCTTTCATGGATACTTTGAGAAGCTGGTTTGCATGGAAGCCTAAAGAGGAAGAACCTGTACAGCCTGAAGAATCTCCCGAAGAAAGACGTAAAAACAAGTATCTTGAAGTGCTGAACAAGAGTGCGGAAAATCCCGTATTCAGCAGTGAAATTGAAGTGACGAAAGAGCATATCGAACAGATACAGACACGTCTGCAAAAGCTCAATGATATCCTGACGAGCCATTTCAAGCCGCATGAAATGACGTATAAAAGATTCAAAGGTATCATTGAAGATGCGACTACAAGATTTTATGCCAATGTCAAAACAATGGTAAAGAGAATCAATATCTTTGATACCAAGGATTATTTCAGGATATCGGACAGGAATGTGAATATGTCGGTATCGGCAAGACAAGAAAGACTGAAAATATATACTGAGCATATCAATTATGTTAAAAAGATTGTGGAAGCCAATGAAAATATCATCAGTAAGTTGGACAGGCTTTTGCTGGAACTGGCAAAACTCGATGATTTCAGTGAAGAAGCATTGAATAACAATGCGGCAATCAATGAACTGAATGACCTGATAGACCAGACGAAATTTTATAAGCAATAAAAAAACGGGGAGTGAAAGAATTCACTCTCCGTTGAATTTTTATTCGTCACCGAAACTGATACCGATACTCTTTGCCGATTGGATAACAGGACAGTCAACAGGCACTTCTTTGAGTTTTCCTGCCACTTCTTTCAGCGGTACGGGAACGATTTCACCGTTTACCATGCCTGTCATGTAGCCGTATTTGCCTTCAATAATGAACTGTGCGGCTGCTGCACCGAAACGTGTGGTAATAAATCTGTCGTAAGCGTCGGGACTTCCGCCTCTCTGGAAATGTCCCGGCACTGTTACACGGGTTTCCTGACCGGTAGCCTCTTCGATTTCATGTGCAATTTTATAGGAAATGGACGGGTACATCAAATTAGCGATAGCTTCTTTTCTCTTTTTCTTGGGGAGTTTGGCAACTTCTTCTTCGATAGCACCCTCTGCAACGGCAAGAATGGAGAATGTTTTTCCCTCTTTGGTACGTTTTTTGATACAGTTAATGACATTTTTGATTTTATAGGGAATTTCAGGAATAAGAATAACATCTGCACCGCCTGCAACACCTGCATAAAGAGTAAGCCAGCCGGCTTTGTGTCCCATACATTCCACGATAAATACACGTCCGTGAGAAGTCGCTGTGGTGTGTATGCAGTCTATGACATTGGTAGCGATATCAACGGCACTCTGGAATCCGAATGTGACATCTGTACCCCAGATATCATTGTCAATGGTTTTTGGCATACTGACGACATTCAAGCCCTCTTCGGAAAGCATATTCGCACTTTTATGCGTACCGTTGCCGCCCAATACAACAAGGCAGTCCAGTTTCATTGCATTGTAGTGCTTTTTCATTTCGGCAACTTTGTCAATGCTTGTTTCATCGTCAATGACACGCATGAGTTTAAACGGCTGTCTTGAAGTACCGAGGATAGTACCGCCTATGGTGAGAATACCCGAAAAATCTTCGGGTTTCATCAAACGGTATTCGCCTTCGATAAGACCTCTGTAGCCGTCAATGATACCGTAAATTTCGACATTGTTTCCGTAATGTTCATACAGTCCCTTGGCAAGACCTCTGATGGCGGAGTTCAGTCCCTGACAGTCACCGCCGCTGGTAAGTATTCCGACTCTTTTCAATTTGTATGCACTCCTTTACTCTAAATATATCTGATAACAATTTTACAATATTTTCAATAAATTTACAAGAGAATATTGAAAAAAATTGTCATAAATTTTCGTCATAGTTTTCTTTGAAGTTCTCGCTTGTAAGCGGAACAAAGAGTTTTTCTTCATTGACTGTGCTGATTTTTGCAGAGAGGGCTTTTTTCGCCATTTCGGAAAATTCTCTCTGAGAGTTATGCACTTTTTTGCCACGTCTGTCAAGCAGTTCATAAGTTGCATCGGATTTCTGTATTCTCGTATTGAGAATGTCTTTTTTAAGCGTTTCGATTATCTTGAAAGAACGCTTGATAAGGTCTGAATCTTCTATCGGGAAAACGAGTTCCACACGTTTATCCAGATTTCTCTGCATCCAGTCGGCTGAACCCATGTATATTTCAGGCTGACCGCCGTTTTCAAAAATGAAGATACGGCTGTGTTCGAGAAGCTGTCCGACAATGCTGTGAACGGTGATATTTTCACTGATATCTTTGATATCGGGCACAAGACAGCATATTCCACGCACAATAAGAGTGATTTTAACGCCTGCCTGAGATGCCTGATAGAGAAGTTTAATAATATCGGGATCGACAAGGGAATTGATTTTAGCCGTAATGCCCGAGGGCAAGCCGTTTTGTGCATTTTGGGTTTCACGTTTTATCATATCTTCAAAGAAGGAACGCAGACCTGTAGGGGCAACTTTCATTTTGTTATAGACAGGCGGAGTGGAATAGCCTGTAATGACGTTGAAAAGGGATGAGGCATCTTCACCGAATTTTTCGTCGCAGGTGAACAAGCCGATATCCGTATAGAAATGGGCGGTAATGTCGTTGTAGTTGCCTGTACCCATGTGAAGATAACGTCTGATACCGTCCTCCTCCCGTCTGACGACAAGCAGGATTTTGCAGTGAGTTTTCAAGCCTGCCAAGCCGTAGATAACATGACAGCCGGCTTTTTCCAGTTTTTTCGCCCAGCCGATATTGTTTTCTTCATCAAAACGTGCTTTCAGTTCGACTAAAACAGTCACTTGTTTGCCGTTTTCGGCAGCCCTGATGAGTGCGGCAACAATCGGGGAATTGCCGCTGACACGATAAAGCGTCTGCTTGATGGCAAGGACATCTTTATCATTAGCCGCCTGATTCACGAATTTTATCACGGATTCAAAACTTTCATAAGGATGATGTACCATTCTGTCTTTTTCACGGATAGCCGCAAAGATATCGTCATAGCCGAAGAAATCCGCCGGCGGATTCACGGGAGTGATGGGCTTGAATTTCAGTTCATCGGGGATATCGTCAATGCCTGCAAATTTATTGAGGAAAGTCAGGTCAAGCGGTCCCGATACTTCATGGATAATTTCCTTTTCGACAGCAAGCATATTGACAAGGAAATCTTTCAGGGCTTCATCACATTTGGATATCATTTCAAGCCTGACGGGATCGCCACGCTGACGCTTTTTCAGAGAGTGCTCTATTTCAACCAAAAGGTCATCGGCATCTTCATCAATGTCGAGGTCGGAATCCCTTGTGATTCTGAACGGACAGTAAGCCTGTATTTTATACAGTTCAAAGAGTTCGGAAAGATGGCTGATAATGATATCTTCCAGCAGGACGAAAGCCCTGCCGTTATCGGACGGCACTTCCAGAAATCTCGGCAGAATAGAGGGAACCTGTACAACTGCAAAAATATCTTCTGCATAGTCATTGATGAGTCTGACAGCGATATTCAGACTTCTGTTGGCAAGCAGCGGAAACGGTCTTGAAGTATCGACGGCAAGCGGAGTCAGAACAGGAAACATGAATTTATGGAAATATTCATCAACGACCTGTTTCTGTGATTTGTTGAGTTCCTTTATTTTGAGAAAGCGGAGTTTGCATTTTTTGAGTGCGGGAATAATGGAACGGTGCAGGCAGGAATACTGTTTTTTGACAAAGTGACGTATTTTTTCGGCAAGTTTCGGAAAAAGCTGAGCGGAAGTCATGCCGGAAGCATCTTTTTCATCTGCCTTTGAGTGCATTCTGTCCATGACACCTGCCACTCTCACCATGAAGAATTCATCTAAATTGGATTCCGTGATGGAGAGAAATTTCACTCTTTCCATAATGGGATTTTCCTTTTCAAAAGCCTCTTCCAGTACACGGCTGTTGAAGTCGAGCCAGCTCAGTTCCCTGTTGAGATACGGGCAGTCAGGTTCTGAAAAGGCTTTTATAAGGGAAATGGATTCGTTTTTGGATTTTTGGGAAGTTTTTTTATCGTCTTTTTTCTTATCGCCCAAGATAATCAACCTTTCAATGTTAATACTTGAATTATACCAAATATTTTTTGAATTATCAAGATTTTATGTCGAATTTGTTCAGTTTGTGCATAAAAAAAGGGACAAGGCATATTTCGCCTTATCCCATAAGATTCAGTTAAAAAGTTTCTTGACTTTTTCAAAGAAGCTGGTACTTTTCTGATAGTTTGCAGACTGACAGAGAGAGTCGAAATTCTGCAAAGCCTTTTTCTGTTCGGCATTGAGATTGCGGGGCACTTCAATCGTGACTTTAACATACTGGTCGCCTCTGCCCTTGCCGTTAAGATGGGGAATACCTTTGCCCCTGAGTTTAAAGACATCACCGGGCTGAGTGCCTGCATGGACATTATAGCTGACTTTGCCGTCAAGAGTCGGTACGGTGACTTCATGACCGAGAGCCGCCTGTGTGAATGTGAGAGGTATCTCACACCATACATCGTCACCCTTGCGTTCAAAAATATCATGTCTTTTGACGTTGATGTAGACGTGAAGGTCACCCGAAGGACCGCCGTTATAACCGCTGTTTCCGTGACCGCCCACGTTAAGTATCTGGTCCTGACCGATACCGGCAGGAACGGTAACGGTAACTGTCTTTGTGGTTCTGGTACGTCCCGCACCCGAACATTTTTTACAGGGTGTTTCAATAATTTTACCTTTGCCACGGCATTTGTCGCAAGTCTGAGTCGTCTGCACAACACCGAAAGGTGTACGCTTATTGACAGTGACCTGACCGTTTCCGTTACAGTTGGGACAAGTTTTGAGATTGGTACCTTTTTCGGCACCTGAACCGCCGCATTCCTTGCAGGTGTCAACGATATCATACTGTATTTCTTTTTTGCAGCCCTTTGCAGCTTCTTCAAAAGTAATCGTGACAGATGTTTCCACATCGGAACCTTTTCGTGGAGCATTTCTGTTTCTTGCGGAGCTGCCGCCGAATCCCCCGAAAAAGCTGTTGAAGATATCATTGATATCGATTTCCTGACCGAAAGGATTGGAATAAGCCGTTGAACTTGTATTATAGCTGGGATCGACTCCCGCAAATCCGAATCTGTCATATCTTGCCCGTTTTTCCTTATCGGAGAGGACTTCATAAGCCTCATTTACTTCCTTGAATTTTGCCTCTGCTTCTTTATCGTTAGGGTGCAGGTCAGGGTGATACATTTTCGCCTGTTTCCTGAAAGCCTTTTTGAGTTCGTCATCGGAAACGCCCTTTTCCACCCCAAGCACTTCATAATAATCCCTTTTGTCTGCCATATCCATTCCTCCAAAAACATATACAATGCATAATTGCTGTTTTATCCAATTACATGATAATACATTATTCAAGAATTTGCAAGAATAAATTTGAAAAAAAGGGAAAACCCGATAAACAGACAGGTTTTCCCGTTTTATCCATTCAGAATTTACAATTATTCAACGTCCTTGAAATCTGCGTCATAAACGCCGTTGTCACTCTGGGGAGCCTGCTGCTGTGCAGCACCCTGAGCGGCTGCATCCTGATAGAGCTTTTCGGATACGGCATACATCTTCTTCTGAAGGTCATCTTTTGTTGACTGTATCATATCCATGTTGTTCTGTGCAAGAGCAGACTTAACGCTTGCCACTTTCTGCTGGAGTTCCTCTTTGTCAGCGGCTGCGATATGCTCACCGTTTTCGGAAATGAGTTTTTCAACAGCATATACGAGGTTTTCAGCGTCATTTCTTCTGTCAACTTCTTCACGACGTTTTTTATCCTCTGCGGCATACTGTTCAGCGTCACGGATAGCCTTTTCAATGTCGTCTTTGCTCATGTTGGTGTTAGATGTGATAGTGATATGCTGTTCCTTGCCTGTGCCCAAATCTTTTGCGGATACGTTTACAATGCCGTTTGCGTCGATATCGAAAGTAACTTCAATCTGCGGAACGCCACGCATAGCCGGAAGAATACCGTCAAGCTTGAACAAGCCAAGCTGTTTGTTATCTCTTGCAAATTCACGCTCACCCTGAAGAACATTGACTTCAACCTGTGTCTGATTGTCAACGGCTGTAGAGAAAATCTGACTTTTCTTTGTCGGGATAGTGGTATTTCTGTCGATAATCTTTGTCATAACGCCGCCCTGTGTTTCAACGCCGAGTGAAAGGGGAGTAACGTCAAGGAGAAGAAGTCCTTCGACTTCGCTGTTGAGTACACCGCCCTGAATAGCCGCACCCATGGCAACACATTCATCAGGGTTAATGCCCTTGAAAGGCTCTTTGCCAATCAGAGATTTAACAGCATCCTGTACAGCAGGGATTCTGGAAGAACCGCCTACCATGAGGACTTTATCAATTTCATTGATAGAAAGACCTGAATCTTTGAGAGCCTGACGAACAGGTCCCATTGTTTTTTCAACGAGGTCTGCTGTCAATTCATTGAATTTTGCTCTTGTCAGAGTATAGTCAAGGTGTTTCGGACCTGTCGCATCTGCTGTGATAAACGGAATATTGATAGCGGCTGTCGTAATGCCTGAAAGCTCAATTTTAGCCTTTTCAGCTTCATCTTTCAGACGCTGCATAGCGGTCTTGTCATTGGAAAGGTCAATGCCTGTATCACTTCTGAAGCTCTGAAGGAGCCAGTCAATGATTTTCTGGTCGAAGTCGTCACCGCCAAGACGGTTGTTACCTGCCGTAGCAAGAACTTCCTGAACGCCGTCACCCATTTCAATGATAGATACATCGAATGTACCGCCGCCAAGGTCATAAACCATGACTTTCTGGTCATTCTCTTTATCTACGCCATAGGACAATGCAGCCGCTGTCGGTTCATTGATGATTCTCTTTACATCAAGACCTGCAATTTTGCCTGCATCTTTTGTAGCCTGACGCTGAGCGTCTGTAAAATATGCAGGAACGGTAATAACCGCCTGAGTCACTGTTTCACCGAGATAAGCCTCTGCATCTTTCTTGAGTTTGCCGAGAATCATAGCAGAAATTTCCTGCGGAGTATACTCTCTGCCGTTGATGTTTACTTTGTGTGCAGTACCCATCTGTCTTTTGATAGATGCAATCGTGTGGTCGGGGTTGGAAACTGCCTGACGCTTTGCAACCTGACCGACAAGTCTTTCACCGTTCTTTGCGAATGCAACGACAGAAGGAGTTGTTCTGGAACCCTCTGCATTTGCGATAACAACAGGCTCACCGCCTTCAATCACTGCTACACATGAATTAGTTGTACCCAAGTCGATACCGATAATTTTTGCCATAATAAATTACCTCCATTTTTAATAGAGTGGAGTGTTGGGAGTGGAGAGTGGAGTTGTTTGCTTTTCCGCTCTTTCTCAATATCCACTGTTTTTTTTATATCTGTGTTTCGATAAAAGAGGCTAAGTTCGGATAAACTCCACTCTTAACTCTCCACTCTCCACACTAATTCGTGATTTGTACCATAGCGTGACGGATAATTTTGTCACCTATTTTATAGCCTTTCTGATAGACGAGTGCAATACAGTCATCTTCAAGCTCAGCGTCATCTGTACGGGCGATAGCGTTATGAAGTTCGGGATTGAAAGGTTCTCCTCTTTCACCGAAAGATTCCACTCTCAGCTTTTCAAAGGCATTTTCAAGCTGTTTCTGTATCATGTCCAGACCTTTTCGGAATTCTCCCGACACTTCCGCATTGGAAGCCATTGCTAATGCAAAATTATCTGCAACGGGCAGAAATGCTTCAACAGTTGCCGCTACGGCATTGTCATAAGTGGCAAGCTTTTCCTTTTCCGTACGCTTGCGGTAATTGTCATATTCAGCCGCAAGACGTAAAAATTTGTCTTTCTGACTGTCAAGCTCTTTCTGCAGCTTTTCGGTTTCGGATTCTGTTTCGGTTTCCGTTGATTCTTCCGCAGTTTCTTCTGTCTTTATTTCTTCTTCATTAGCCAAATCCATTAACTCCTTTCACCGATATATCAGAACCCAAGCATTTCATTTAAAAGTGTTCCGACTGTATCGGCAGCATATTCAAGCGTTGCAATAATTTTCGGATAGTCCATTCTTACAGGTCCCACGACTGCCAGTGCACCCGAACATTCCTCAGAGGCTTTATAGTGTGTCACGATAAAACTCAGATTTGTGAATGCAGGGTCATGCAGTTCACTTCCAATCAGGATATCGGGCTTGCCGCTGTCGGCTGAAAGCAGCTTTGCCAGTTCCGATGAATGTCCCAGAAGTTCCATGACTTTTTTACCGTCAGCGGATTCGAGTTCGGGCATGGTGAATAAATTCGCCTGTCCCCTGATGAAAACACCCGTTTCAGCGGCATCCTTTGCGGCATCGTGTACCGCAACAAGCATATTCGGCACCATCATCGACATTTCACCGAGTGAAACAGCCGTTGTCTGCATGAAGGCAGGCGTGATAGCCGTAACGGGAAGATTTTCGAGTTTCTCATTCATGAGTTTTTCAAACATCTCCGTGAACTGACGGGTGATTACAAAATCACATCGGAAAAGCCTTGTCTTTACCGTTCCCGTTGAAGTAATCAGAACGACCATGGCGGTATATCCGCCTGTCTGAACGAATCTGACACGCCTGATAACAGCCCTTTCGCCTGTCGGTGAAGCGGCAACCGCCGCACATCCCGTTATTCTGGAAAGTATTTCTGCTGTCGTTTCAAGGAGATTTTCGGGAGTATTGGCACTTGCATAAAGTGCATCACTCAAAGCCGTTTTTTCTCTCTGACCGAGTTGTGACGGTTTCATCAGCTTGTCGAGATAAACTCTGTAACCGAGTTCGGTAGGCACTCTGCCCGAGGAAGTGTGAGTCTGCTCTAAAAGTCCGAGATTTGCAAGCTCTGCCATATCATTCCTTACAGTTGCAGACGATACATTGAAATCAAGTATATCGCACAATGCCTTTGAGCCGACAGGCTCACCACTGTGTATATATGTTTCCACAACTGCTTCAAGAATTTTCATTTTTCTTTGAGTCGGTTCCATTTAAAGCCACCTCTTTGCATTAGCACTCTCAGTGTCAGAGTGCTAATCTATCTATAGAGTAACATTATTCAGCAAAAATGTCAAGTATTTTTTTATAAAAAAAATCGTCTTACACCATATTTTACAAAAGAATCGTCGAAATTATTCTACGATTTCCAAAATGAAAATATGATATAATACAGATGTCCATATAATAAAAAGCGTCTTTGCCGTTCCATACCCCCTTGAATGACAGGACGCTTTTTTTCTAATCTATAAATGAGCAAAGCGGAGGAATTTCCGCACTTTGACAATTTTGTTTTATGAAATCCTTAAAAAGCCGAATACAAAGTTTTGTTCACTCAAATGCATTTGTTCACAATTCGTTAACAATTATATTCAAAAAACATACTATAATATACTGAGGAGGTAATTTCTATGATGAATGAACAATCAACGGTAAATGCGGTAGTTATCAATGTCATTTTCGGAGTGATATGGCATTATGCCATGATGTTTATATGTATGGGAATAAATCCGTCTGCATTTTCACCCGACAGGAAAATGTATCTTCCTCATAAATGGGAACATGACGGAAAATTTTATCAGGATTTTTTCAAAATCAACAAGTGGAAAGACTATCTCCCCCAGCACGTCGGAAAAGACGGCTTTTCCAAAGACCATATTGATGACGTTTCCATAGAGTATCTCGACAGATTTATTTTAGAAACGTGCCGTGGTGAATGGAATCATAAAATGAATTGTGTATTTGTTGTCGTGCTGTTCACGCTGAACGGTGTCACCAATGTATCTGTCGTGCTGTCATTCATGACCGTGGCAGGAAATATTCCGTTTCTTGTCATTCAGAGATACAACCGCTTCCGGCTGCAAAAACTCAGGAAAACTATTTTACGCAGGCTGAAAAGACAAAATAAAATGCTTGTCTGTACAACTGCCGAAAATGAAAGTGTGACGGAGTGAATTAAAATATGGATTGGTTTTTTGCCGAAAATGTCGGGCAGACTCATCTTATCACAGGTGAGGATGCCGTACATATCACAAAATCGTTAAGAATGTCCGTAGGGGAAGTTATCACCCTATGCGACAGCAACAAAACAGAACATCTCTGCAAAATAGAGAGAATTTCCCCCGAAGGCGTACAGGTGAAAGTCATCACCGAATCGGAATGTATGAATGAACCGACTGTTGAAGTAACGCTTTTTGCGGCTCTCACAAAAGGCGACAAAATGGAAACGGTCATTCAGAAAGCCGTTGAACTCGGTGTTCATGCCGTCGTGCCCGTCCTGACGGACAGGTGCATTTCACGTCCCGATGCAAAAGCCGCTGCCAAAAAACAACAGCGTTATCAGAAAATAGCTTCTCAGGCAGCCATGCAGTCAAGGCGGGGAATCATACCCGAAATACATGAATTTATCGACCTGAAAAAAGCCGCTGAAATGCTCACGGATTTCGATAAATCCATTTTATTTTATGAAGGCGGCGGAAAACCTGTCAGGGAAATGATTGTGCCGTCTGATAAAAAAATTGCCGTATTCACGGGATGTGAAGGCGGTTTTGAAGAAAGTGAAGTCGAACTTCTCACCAATCACGGTGCAGTCACGGCTACCCTCGGAAAACGTATTTTAAGAGCGGAAACCGCACCTTTGGCTGTCCTTTCAATTATCATGTTCCATACAGGAAATCTGGAATAGGAGTGAATTTTTTATGGCAGTACAGGCAGTACCCACAAAAGGCAATTTAATGAATTTCAAAAAATCCCTTGCCCTTGCCAGAAACGGTTATGAACTTCTCGACAAGAAAAGAAATATCCTTGTCCGTGAAATGATGACGCTGATCGACAGGGCGGCTGAAATACAGGATAAAATAGACGTTACCTACAGCAAGGCATATCTTGCCCTGCAGAAAGCCAATATCACTTTAGGCTATATCAATGACCTTGCCAAAACCGTCCCGACAGACAATTCCCTGAAACTTTCCTACCGAAGTGTCATGGGCGTTGAAATTCCGATAGTTACCATTGATGAAAGTCCGGAAGAAAAAGGCTTGTTTTACGGTCTTGGCTCGACTAATGAAGATTTTGATGAAGCCTATATGTGTTTCGGAGAAGTCAAACGCCTGACGGCTGACCTTGCGGAAGTCGAAAACAGCGTTTACCGCCTTGCAGACGCTATCAAGAAAACACAAAAACGTGCAAACGCTCTCAAAAATATCATGATACCACGCTTTGAGGAAACCGTGAAATTTATTACAGACGCTCTCGATGAAAAGGACAGGGAAGAATTCTCCCGTCTGAAAGTCATCAAGGCTCAGAAAACAGACAATGCGGAGGATTAAAATTTGAATATTTTAGACTATCTTGACTGGCGTGGAGATATCCTTTTCAGTGAAAGAGGCTTGAATGAAGTGGATAATCTGATATTTGCGACTCTTGCCTATACGAACATGGAAAATCTCGTTAAAGAAAATACTACTATTGAAGAATTATATCAATCATATATTGCCGCAGGCTATGACCAGTCACACATGATTATCAATCCGTTCAAACTTCTGGAAAAAGCTGCTCATTCACAGCGTTATAAAGACGTATCCGTCAGATATTATGTCAATAATATCGATACAGAAAAACATCTCCAGTTTTCAGCTGTGACATTTCTGTTTGAAAATACGGTTTATGTGGCATTCCGTGGCACTGACAATACCCTTACCGGCTGGCGTGAAGACTTCAATATGAGTTATCTTCCGAACACCCCCGGACAATATGAAGCCATGGAATATCTCAACATGGCTGCCGAAAAATTCAGCGGTGAACTGATTGTCGGCGGTCATTCCAAAGGCGGAAATTTTGCCGCCTATGCCGCTGCATTCTGCAACGCCCCCGTTAAAAAGAGAATTGCTAAAGTATATTCCAATGACGGTCCCGGATTCAACAGCAATATTGTCAATTCCGATGGATACAAATCCATTATCCCCAAAATCGAACATATCATTACAGATTCTTCCGTTGTGGGAATTCTTCTTTCCCATAAACTCAAGAGTACCGTGATAAAAAGCAGTGCCTTTGGTATCGACCAGCATAACCCGTATACATGGAATGTCATCGGCACACATTTTGAAAAAGCTGACGGTCTTTCCGTGTCCAGTGTATTCATGAACGATACCGCTGACAAATGGATTAATTCCCTCAGCGATGACAGCAAAAAAATTCTCATCAATTCCATATTTGATTCATTGGAGTCCTCGGGGGCTTCAACGCTTAATGATATTGCCAATAAAAAATGGGAAGTCTACAATGCCGCTACAAAAGCCATTGCCCTTCTCAGTATAGAAAAAAAGAGTGATATCGGTCACTCTATCAAAAAACTGTTTGATGCAGGAAAAGATACTATCATAAAAGGTCTTAACCGCAATCAGTAATTACCGTCATAAAAAAGCCGCTTTCTTTTCGCAAGAGAGCGGCTTTTGCCATTTTCAATATATTCCCTGTACAGTGACTTCACCTGATGATATACAGATTTTTTCATTGTCCTGCGTTTCTATCACCAATTCACCCAATGTTGTAATATCCACTGCTTTTCCTGTCAGAATACTTCCGCCATGCTGTACGGAAACTTCTCTGCCCAGTGTTGCACAAAGCTTTTTGAAATCTTCCATATCCGCTATCGAAATACTGACAAGAAATGAACTCAGCACTTTATCAAGCGATTCAAGAACTTTACCGAAAAATGCGGATTTATCTGTTATTTTGCCTGTTTCTATCAGCAATGACGTTGCCTTGTTTTTGATTTCATCGGGAAATTCCGCATTGTTTACATTGATTCCTATCCCTATCAGTATATAATCCAGACGGTCACTTTGTGCCGCCATTTCCGTAAGGATACCGCATATTTTCCTGTTCTCTATGATAATATCATTAGGCCATTTTATTCTTGCATCAAGTCCCGTATATTCCCTTATCGCAAGGCATACCGCATAGCCGCTTGCAAGCGTAATCGACGCTATATCACTCGGCGGCAAATCCGCCCTCAGAAAAATTGAAAAATACAAACCGCCTTTATCCGACTTCCACTGCCTGCCGAATCTGCCTTTGCCTGCCGTCTGGGTATACGCACATACAACCGTTCCGCTTTCCTCTCCGTCACGGGCAAGCCTTTTCAGTTCATTATTCGTGGAATCCGTGCTTTTCAGCACTATCAGCTTTTTGCCGACAGTTTCCCCATGAAATCCTACCTTTTCCTCATCTATCATGTCAAAATCATTTTCCAGTTTATAACCTCTGTTGCGAACAGATGTGATCATATATCCGTCATCTCTTAACTGCCCAATATGTTTCCATACTGCACTTCTTGTGATATTCAATGAATGGCTCAATTCCTCTCCCGAAATATATCCCTCTGTATTTTTCAGTGCAGAAAGTATTTTATTTTTCATATTTCCACCCTGATCACTTTTTTAAGTTCAAAGATTATTTTTTCCAGATCTTCATCAATTTTCTCTTTATGATTAAATAAATCTCCAAAGAGATGATTGATGTTTTCTTCAAAGTTATCGGGCAAGATTTTACATTTTTCACTGCAAATGCGAATGAGTCTTTTTTCACCCGTATGAGTCAGATTATTCAATGCAAATATGATATCGAAATACGATTCCATAAAAGCTGAGGTTCTGTGATTGATACTTATTATATCATCTCTTTCAACAGCTTTTTTTATCTGAAATTGATAGGCAGGCATTTTATCGGATAAAAGTGCAAGATTCCTTTTTATAATATTCTCTTTGAGTTTTTCGGGATATTCAACGGAAAATCTTTTTTGAGCCTGTGCAAGTCTGCCGTTTCTGTCAAAGATGATTTTTGAATTTATCAGATTGTGCCATATACACGTAGTATATCCGTTATGTGCATGATATCTCTCAACGACATCAGCCACATCTTCACATATATCATTCAAATCACGATACAGTATATCTATGTCAATACCGTTTTTAAGAGTGCAGTTATCTTCATATTCCCAAAAATGATTTCCTATTTCCATGTATGAACAAAATTCCGACAATATATTTTTTCTGTCAGTTTCAGGAATATTTTCAGTACAGTATACATATACGTCATAATCGGATTTTTCGTCAAAGATTTTCCCTGCCCTCGAACCCCCAAGGGCGATTGCCTCAACACAGGATATTTCTTTGAATTTATCAAACAATTTTTCAATCATGTCAATTTCCCCTCATTTTCCAAATCCAGAATACATTATATCACATCTTATCCATCTTTTCAATACGAAAATATGCAAAATATACTCTTTTTTCTTGACAAAAAAAGATGAGAGTTATAAAATAGATAATGATGTATTATATACAAATCAAGAAAAAAGGGTGATTGAAAGAATGAAATACGAACAGCTTGCAGGCAAACCGAATATTTCCGAAATTCAGGATTATGTCCTCAATTTCTGGAAAGAAAACAAGGTCTTTGAAAAGTCCGTGGAAAAAGAATCAAAAGGTGAAAAGGTCTTTTATGACGGCCCTCCGTTCCCGACAGGCAAACCTCATCACGGTACAATCCTTGTATCATTTATCAAAGACATGATTGCACGTTATCAGACTATGCGTGGCTATAAAGTGCCTCGTGTATGGGGCTGGGACTGTCACGGTCTGCCTATCGAAAATCAGGCGGAAGTTCAGCTCGGCATCAATGACAAGAATATCATTGAAAATTCTCTCGGCATTGACAAATTCAATGACAAGTGCTATGAAATCGTTTCGGGCAACAATGAAGCCTGGAAAGAATACGTGGAAATGATGGCTCGCTGGGTAGATTATGACGGTGCTTACAAAACCATGAACCCGACTTTCATGGAAAGTGTCATGTGGGCTTTCAAACAGTGCTATGACAAAGGGCTTATTTACAGAGATTACCGTGTAACTCCCTATTGTACTCACTGTGAAACATCTCTGTCTATCTCCGATACAAGAGAATCTGACTCTACCCGTCCCCGTCAGGACAGATGGATTATTGCCAAATTCAAGACCGATGAAGTTATCAACGGCAAGACCGTTTATTTCCTTGCATGGACAACAACTCCGTGGACACTTCCGTCTAACTTGTGTCTTGCAGTAGGCGAAACCCTCGACTATTCCTTTGTAGACGTAGGCGAAGAAATCTTTATTGCCTGTACAAACGTACTTCCGAAATATACAAAGATTTTCGGTGAAAAGCCCGTTATCGTGAAAGAGTGCAAAGGCTCTGACCTTGTAGGCATGGAATATGAACCGTTGTTCCCCTACTTTGCAAATCTCAAGGGTACCGCTTTCAAAGTCGTTACAGCCGATTATGTAGGCTCTGATGAAGGTGTCGGCATTGTACACACTGCTCCCGCATTCGGTGAAGACGACTACTGGACCTGCAAAAATAATAATATCCCCCTTGTCAACCCTGTTGACGAAAAGGGCAGATTCACAAAAGAAGTAACAGATTTCTATGATGAAAACGGTGAAAAGAATGTCATTGAAATGAATCCTACCGTTATCCGTTTCCTTTATGACAATAACAAAGCCGTTGCTGACGGTACTATCGAACATAACTATCCGCACTGCTGGAGATGTAAACGTCCTTTGATTTATAAAGCGATGGACGCTTGGTACTTCAACATCGGCAAAATCAAAGAT
Source organism: uncultured Ruminococcus sp. (assembly GCA_902801715.1). GTDB lineage: Bacteria > Bacillota > Clostridia > Oscillospirales > Acutalibacteraceae > UBA1213. The sequence goes on from CADCJK010000013.1 coordinate 17,180, forward strand.
AAACTTATCGCATACAATGAAGATATCAACTGGGTACCCGAAACTATCAAGCATGGACGTTTCGGCAAATGGCTTGAAAACGCTCGTGACTGGAATATTTCCCGTAACCGCTATTGGTCAACACCTATTCCTATCTGGGAATGTGACAAATGCGGTGACAGGACTGTTTTGGGCAGCATTGACGAAATCGAACAGTACAGCGGTGTACGCCTTGAAAATCTTCACAGACAGTTCATGGACAAAGTAACATTCCCCTGCACCTGCGAAGGCTGTACAGGTACTAAAATCCGTGTTCCCGAAGTGCTTGACTGCTGGTTTGAAAGCGGTTCAGTGCCTTTCGCTCAGAAACACTATCCCTTTGAAAATAAAGAGTGGTTTGATTCACATTTCCCGAGTGACTTTATCGTTGAATATACAGGTCAGATTCGCTGCTGGTTCTATTATCTGCACGTTCTTTCCGTTGCCCTCTTTGACAAGCCGTGTTTCTCCAACTGTATCGTTCACGGCACTATCCTTGCAAAAGACGGTAAAAAGCTCTCCAAATCTTCAAAGAACTATACCGATCCTATGCTCTTGATGAAAAACTTCGGTACTGATGCTTTCCGTCTGTATCTCTATCAGACAAATGCTATGCTTATAGGCGACCTCCTCTTTGATGATGCGGGTATTCAGGACGCTTATCAGCAGATTATTCTCCCCTACTGGAATGCCTGCAACTTCTTCATCTCCTATGCAAATATAGATGACTTCCGCCCCGAAACTCTCACTCCTCCTACAAGCGACAATCAGCTTGACAGATGGATGCTTGCAAAACTCTATGAAGTTACAGACTACATCACCGTAAACATGGACAATTATCAGGTCAACAGATATGTTGATAAACTCATTGACCTTGTGGACGGCTTGACTAACTGGTTTATCAGACGTTCCAGAAGACGTTTCTGGGAAAAGGAAATGACGCAGGATAAGAAAAATGCTTATGAAACTCTTTACTATGTTCTCGTAAACATGACAAAACTCTTTGCCCCTGTTGCACCTATCATTTCTGAAAAAATTTATCAGACTCTCACAGGCGAATTCTCCGTACATCTTGCAGACTTCCCTGTTATCCCCGAAAACTTCAAAGATGATGAACTCCTTGAACACGTTAAACTTGTTCGCAACGTCATTTATCTTGCACGTTCTATCAGAAACAAGAATAAAGTTAAAAACCGTCAGCCCCTCAGCACTCTCAAAGTTATCCTTTCAGACAAGAAAGACAACTGCGTTGTTGAGAGCTTCAAAGATATTATTGCAGAAGAACTCAATGTCAAGAATGTTGAAATTCTCGAAGATGTCGGAAGCGTTGCAGAAGTAAAATATGCTCCCAACTTCAATGAGATAAGAAACCGCTATCCCGACAATATCCCGAATATCATCAAAGCCGTTAAAACAAACAAATTTAAACTTACGGCAGACGGTGCTGTCCTTGAAATCAACGGCGAAGAAAAAACTTTTGACAGTGAAATTATCCTTGTGACCTACCACGCAAAAGAAGGTCAGCACGTTTCAAGTGACAAGGGCATTGTTGTTTCACTTGACCTCACTATCACTGATGAACTCCGTGATGAAGGCTTTGTACGTGATATCGTCAGAAGTATTCAGGATACAAGACGTAAAATGGACTGCGAAATTACTGACAACATTCTGCTTGAACTCAAAGGCGATTATCCGACTAACTGGACAGACTATATCTGCACCGAAACACTCAGTAAAATCGCTGTTATCGACAATCCCGAAGTATCGTATGAAGTCGAATATGATGACGGCAGAAAAGTTACTGTAAACACTAAAAAAATGTAAGAAAGGGGATATATCCATTGAACGAATTGCCTAAAACATATAACCCCTCTGATACCGAAAAGAAAATCTATCAGCAGTGGGAAAATGACGGCTGTTTCAAAGCTGAACCTGACAGCAAGAAAAAACCTTATTCCATCGCCATGCCCCCTCCCAATGTAACAGGTCAGCTTCACATGGGACACGCTGTTGACAATACTTTACAGGATATTCTTATCAGATTTAAAAGAATGCAGGGCTATTCTGCCCTCTGGATTCCAGGCACTGACCATGCTGCTATTGCTACAGAGGCTAAAATCGTTGAACAAATGCGTTCCGAAGGTATTACCAAAGAGGATTTGGGCAGAGATAAATTCATGGAACGTGCATGGGCTTGGAAAGAAAAATTCGGCAACAGAATTGTTACTCAGCTCAGAACTCTCGGTTCTTCATGTGACTGGCAGAGAGAACATTTCACCATGGACAAACAGTGTTCCAATGCCGTTCTCGAAGTTTTCACAAAACTCTATAATGAGAAAAAAATCTATCGTGGCAACAGAATGGTCAACTGGTGTCCGAAATGCTGTACTTCCATTTCAGATGCAGAGGTTGAGTATGAAGAGCAGAACGGTCATTTCTGGCATATTCTTTATCCTGTTAAAGAAACAGGAGAGTTTCTGGAAATTGCTACAACAAGACCTGAAACAATGCTTGGTGATACAGCGGTTGCCATCAATGCCGAAGATGAAAGATATAAACATCTTCACGGCTGTCATGCAATTCTGCCTTTGATAAATAAAGAAATTCCTATCGTATGCGATGAACACGCCGATATGGAAAAAGGTACAGGCGTTGTTAAAATCACTCCTGCACACGATCCGAATGACTTTGAAGTAGGCTTGCGTCATAACTTGCCTATGGTGAGATGTTTCACTTATGACGGTCACATGACAGGGGCGGAAGATGTCAAAGCCTATAACGACCTCATGGCAAGCGGTCAGGCAACGGAAGATGAACCCGAAGTTTTAGACTGCGGAAAATATGCAGGCATGACTACTGCTGACGCAAGAAAAGCCGTTCTGGCAGACCTTACAGAATTGGGACTTCTCAAAGAAACCGAAGATTTAAAGCATGATGTCGGCACTTGCTACCGTTGCCATACGACTATCGAACCCATGATTTCAAAACAGTGGTTTGTACGCATGAAAACGCTTGCAGAACCCGCTGTAAAAGCCGTTCTTGACGGTGAAATTAAATTCGTTCCCGAAAGATTTACTAAAATCTATCTCAACTGGATGAAAAACACTCGTGACTGGTGTATTTCCCGTCAGTTGTGGTGGGGACACAGAATTCCTGCATGGTATTGTGATGACTGCGGTGAAACCAATGTCGCAAAATCTGCTCCGTGTAAATGTCAGAAATGCGGAAGTACAAACCTTACACAAGATCCTGATACACTTGATACATGGTTTTCCTCTGCATTGTGGCCTTTCTCGATATTGGGCTGGCCTGATGAAAATGCGGAAGATTACAAATATTTCTATCCGACAAACACTCTTGTTACAGGCTATGATATTATAGGCTTCTGGGTTAGCAGAATGATTTTCTCCGGACTTGCCTATACAGAAAAAGCACCTTTCAATACAGTTGTTATTCACGGAATTGTCCGTGACAGTCAGGGACGTAAAATGTCCAAATCTCTCGGAAACGGCATAGATCCCCTTGAAGTCATTGAAAAGTACGGTGCAGATGCTTTGAGATTTATGCTTGTACAGGGCAGCTCTCCAGGAAATGATATGCGTTACATTGATGATAAAATCATCAATATCCGCAACTTTACAAACAAAATCTGGAATGCGTCACGTTTCCTCTTGATGAATATGACGATTGATAAGGTTGAACTCCCCAAAAATCTTTATATCGAAGATAAATGGATTCTTTCCAAACTCAACAGCCTTGTCAAAGAAGTTACATATAATCTCGAACAGTTTGACATGGGTGTTGCCGCTCAGAAAATCTATGATTTCATCTGGTACAGCTTCTGTGACTGGTATATTGAACTTTCCAAGATTTATCTTAACGGTTCAGATGAACAGAGAAAGAAAGATGTTGAAAATATTCTCTGCTATGTTCTCACAGAATCTCTCAAACTTCTCCACCCGTTCATGCCGTTCATCACGGAGGAAATTTATCAGGCTCTCCCCCATGAAAAAGGCTATTTAATGCTTCAGAGTTTCCCTGTTTATACAGATGAACTTGCTTTCCCCGAAGATGAAAAAACAATGGAAAGAATTATGGACAGCATTAAGGCAGTCCGTGAAAACCGTGCAGAACTCAAAGTGCCTAACTCCAAAAAGGCTCATATCACTATCGTTACAGACGTTCCCGAAATCTATGAACAATCAAAGGATTTCCTTATCCGCCTTGCAAGTGCATCTTCTGTTGACGTTGTGACAAGCGACCTTGAAAATACAAACGGCATGGTCAGCATTGCAACAGCTGACGCTAAAATTTATATGCCGCTTGCCGAACTCGTTGACGTTGACAAGGAAAAGGAAAGAATTTCCAAAGAACTTGAAAAGGCAAATAAAGACCTTGCATTTCTCCTTAACAAGCTCAACAATGAGAAATTCATGGCAAAAGCTCCTCAGAAAGTCGTTGACGACATAAAATCCAAAGAACAAAAAGCTAAGGCTCTTATACAAAATCTTACTGATATGTACAATTCCCTTTAAAAAACAAAAGAGTGAAGATGTAAAAGTCTTCACTCTTTTTGTGCGTTTCTCATAATTTAATCTTTAAAATTTTGTAAAATATTTTTTTTAAGAATTATACCTTTTCGGGTATAATTCTTTTATTTTTTCGCCCGTTAGTGAAAGGCTTATGCCTTATCATTTTTTTAAGGAGGCTAATACAAATGCTCTTGACGGTCAGAAAAAATTCCGATTTCTATGCAAAAATCGACCTTACCGACCTTGACGACAATAAAATTATACTTGATGACGGTGATGAACTCGTGTTCAGCGTGAAAAAGTCGCTTGCCAGAAATTCTCCCGTTGTCATCAGAAAATCTTTCCACGATTATGACCAGCTTGACGGCTCTTATCCGTTCAAGCTTACAGCAGATGAAACCAATATTCAGGCAGGCATTTATTTCTATGACATTGCACTGAAATGCTCTGACGGTGATTTTTTTCATATCACCATGCCCGACCAGTTTGTTATAAGAGAAACCGTTGCAAGAAAGGACTGAATACATGAATTACATAACTATCAATGCAAGCGTTGCCACTCCCTCTACCGAAGAAATGGCTTACGCTCAGACCAACAACCGTCTTGATGTACTCGACAGAAAATTAAATACATCTGTAAATCAGCTCCAGACAAACATAAATTCACAGATAAATTCCGTCAATACATCTCTCCAAAATACAGAAACTTCCCTTACCAATCTTATCGACAACCAGACAAATGCCGTTGCCGTGCGTATTGACAATATTATTGCCAACAATGCCGACACTGACGGCAATACTGAACTTATTGACATTCGTTCATCTTATGACGGCAGAATTTATTCAAGTGCAGGAACGGCTGTCAGAAATCAGCTTTACAATACCAATACTCTCCTCGGCAAAGCCGACAGGGAAATTTTTACCACCACCCTGCAAACGCTTGATTTGGAATACTCTCTCGGCTATCAGCACGTTGACGGTACTTTCTTTGAAAGTCAGCTTTATTCACATACAGATATTTCTGTTTCAGCAGGTGAAGTTTATTATATCACAGGCTGGAATTTCTACAACGTGCTTTTATATGCCATTCTCGATACTGACGGAAATGTGCTTGCACAGGAACAGGAAAGCGGTTCTGCCAATGCCGATACATATACGGATTTTCAGGTTGTT
>CADCJK010000014.1 GCA_902801715.1 uncultured Ruminococcus sp.
AAATATATGCAGTTCGGCAAACTCTTTGAACAGCATTTTGTCAATCAGGGATTCACCGAAAACCGCACCATTGAACAAAGTCTTGATTTAGGCTGGAAACTGCTTTCGACTCTGCCGAGAACGGAACTTGACCGTGTAGACGACAAACTCCTCGACAGATATTATATTGTCGATACGGAAAGGCTTGATTTTGACAATCCCAACGGTGAAGAAAATCAATCGGAAGATGAATAAAAAAATACTTGCAGTATATTTTCTACTGCAAGTATTTTTTATTGGCACAATCCACTCCACTGACATTCACGGCATACGTCTTTCAGATTTCCGCTTTTTATGATATTTTCAAATGCAAGCTGTTTCAAATCCTGCCACTGAATTTCATCACCGAAATGTAAATGCAATTTTTCAAGACATCTCCTGTCAATACAGGATACTTTTTCTTCTGTCAGGCATATTCCGCCAATATTATTCGGGCATTTTTGGCATATCACATCACATTGAACCGACAATTTCACGACAGGATTATTTTGATTCAAAAAATTTATAATTTCCGTCATGGAAATGACAAATTCCCTGCTGTAGCCCTCGCCTTTGAAAAACTGTATGCAAAGGCTGTGATGCGGACGCAAATCAAAGCTTGATGATTTTATCAAGGCGATTCACCAATACAGCCGCTGCCGCTATCTTCACGGCATCAAACAGTAAATATGGAACTACGCACGTCATCAATGCGGCTGCAATTCCGATTGGCTCGACCTGACGTGTATAGACTATCATGAACCATACCGTTCCGAATGCATAACAGCCCAAAAGCCCTATCGACATGGCAACAATCAGTACCCATAATTTTCTTCCAAGTTTGTCGCACATCAAGCCTACTGCAAAAGCCGTGAACAGAAAGCCGATGATATAACCGCCCGTCATGCCGAGCAGTACACGAAAACCACCTGAAAATTCTGCAAATACAGGTACTCCCACGATTCCCAGAAGTATATATACCGCTACACTCAAAGTGCCTCTTTTCCAGCCCAGCAGACCGCCTGCAATAAATATGGCAAGTGTCTGCAAGGTGAACGGCACCGGTGTCGGTACACATATCTGTGAACATACCGTGATAAGAGCAGTAAACATGGCTGTATACATCAGATCAAGCAGAGTCTGATTCACACGCCTTTTTGTTTTTTCCATTCCGAATCCTTCCTTTTTTCAAAAAAATTTTCCTCCGCTCATCAGGAAAGGCAGGAGAAAAGCTCACACTATATTGACAGTGTTAGGGTGAGCGGATCCCCCTTTTCTCCTGTCTTCCCTGAACAACGGAGGTAACTTTACTAAGAATATTATATTACATTCTTCTTGAATTGTCAACCTGTTTTTTGAAATTTAAGTTGACAATTATTTTTTGAAAAAGCGGAACAGATATTTCACTGTTCCGCAAAATATTATTTTGCAATAAAGCCTATTTTTTTCATCGCCTTGTCAAGTGTACGCTGAGAGATTTTTTCTGCAATTTCCGCACTCTTTCTGTACTGCTCTACAAGATAATCTTTATTATTGATATATTCGTCAAAACGTGCCTGTATCGGCTTGACTTCTTCAATCACAGCTTCTGCAACGGCTGTTTTGAAATCACCGTAACCCTTGCCCTCAAATTCTATGGCAATCTCATCGGCAGTTTTACCCGTGACGGCACTCATAATGCCTATCAGATTATTGATACCGTCCTTGCCCTCACCGACTTTTACAACCGCTTCGGAATCCGTTACGGCTCTCTTGAATTTCTTCATGATAGTATCGGGCTTATCAAGCACTGCTACCCATGCATTGACGTTTTCATCTGATTTCGACATTTTTTTAGTCGGCTCCTGAAGTGACATTACCCTTGCACCTACCGTTGAAATATACGGTTCAGGCACTTTGAACGTATTGCCGTAAATGCCGTTGAAACGCTCTGCAATATTTCTTGCAAGTTCCAAATGCTGTTTCTGGTCTGCACCAACGGGCACCATATCCGATTGATACAAAAGAATATCCGCTGCCATCAGTGACGGATACGCAAACAAGCCTGCATTCACGTTATCGGCGTGCTTTGCCGATTTGTCCTTGAACTGCGTCATTCTCGACAATTCACCGAACTGTGTATAACAATTCAGTACCCATGCCAATTCCGCATGAGTATGCACATGGCTCTGTATGAAAAACAGACTTTTTTCCGTATCAATGCCGCAAGCCAATAAAAGTGCATACGCATTGAGAATATTCTGTCTGAAAGTTTTCGGTTCCTGTCTTACGGTGATAGCGTGTAAATCTGCCACTGCAAAGATACAGTTATAATTGTCCTGCAATTTCACCCAATTCCTCAGTGCACCCAGATAATTTCCCAAAGTGATAGTACCGCTGGGCTGTATCGCACTGAATATGACTTTTTTCTTTTCGGGGGTATCCATTATAAAATCTCCTTTGCGAGTTCTCCAAGTATTTTAATTCCCTTTTCAAGCTGTTCATCTGTCGGGGTAGAAAAATTGATTCTGAATGAACTGCACTGCTCTTTTTCATCCGTCAGAAAAGCATTTCCCGGAACGACACATACTTTTCTCAATACAGCCTGCTTGCAGAAATCAGCCATATCCACACCGTCAGGCAATTTGCACCATATAAACAAACCGCCGTCTATTCTCTGATACGTAATCTTATTCGGTACAATATATTTATCCAGCAAATCCATGCAGAAATTCGCTTTCTTTCTGTAAATCTCACGGAGTTTTGCAAGATGTCCGTCAAAGTCGTATTCCGTCATGAATTTATATGCAACCATTTGTGCCCATATATTTGTATGTACATCTTCACCCTGTTTACAAACAACCATTTTCTGTACAACGGTTTTCGGTGCAATGACATATCCCAAACGCATACCCGGTGAAAGTATCTTTGAGAAAGAACCTGCATAAGCTACAATTCCGTCTTCATCAAATGACTTGATTGACGGGATATTCTCTCCGCTGATACGCAAGTCACCATAGGGATTATCTTCCAGAATCATGACATTATATTTTTTAGCCAGTTCATAAATTTTCCTTCTCTTTTCAAGACTTGTTGTAACGCCTGACGGATTCTGGAAATTAGCAATAATATAGATAAAACGTACATTTTTTTCCGTCTGCAAAGCCTTTTCAAGCAATTCTGTATTCATGCCGTCACTTTCCAGCGGAATGCCGCACAAACGGGCATTGTATGAACGGAATGAATTCAGTGAACCGATAAAACTCGGTGCTTCACATATAACGGTATCTCCCTCATTGACCATAGATTTTGTAATCAAGTCCATAACCTGCTGTGCACCTGATGTAATAATCAAATCATCAAAATCTCTGCCGATATTCTGTGTCTTTTTCATGTAATCGCCTACGGCTTTTCTGAGCGGTGCATAACCCTCTGTCACGCTGTACTGCAAAGCCGCTATCGGATTTTCTTCAAATATCTTTGCGGAAATTTCCCTTATCGCATCAACGGGGAATGCCTCGGGAGCGGGATTTCCTGCCGAAAGCGATACCACTGTCGGATCGGCTGCATACTTGAAAATTTCTCTTATGGCTGACGGTTTGAGCGTCTGCACTCTGTCGGAAAGTATATATTCCATTTCAAAACATCTTCTTTCTTTTTATTTGATACAGTCATTTTATCATATATCACAAAATCTTGCAATACAGCAAAAAAATTTTTTAATCACTCTATCGACATTGTAGCACGGGCATTCAAATCTGTACCTGCAATATTCCCCGACAGATATTCATAATATGCCTGTGAACCTACCATTGCACCGTTATCTCCGCATAATGAAAGCGGCGGATAAAAATATTCCCAGCCACGTTTTTCACATTCTTCCGCAACTCTTTCACGCAAAAGTGAATTTGCCGAAACGCCCCCTGCCAATACCAATTTTGTATAGCCCAGATTTTCAGCGGCTTTCACGAAATTATCCATTAAACTATCCACGACAGCCTTTCTGAATGAAGCTGACACATCATTGACATCAAGTTTGATTCCCTTTTGGTCGGCATTGTGTATCATATTGATAACAGCCGTTTTCAAGCCTGAAAAACTTAAATCATATCCGTCAACTTTCGGCTTGGGGAATTTAAAGGCATTTTCATCTCCGTTTTGTGCGGCTTTGTCAAGATAAATTCCCCCCGGATAAGACATTCCCATTGTTCTTGCCGCCTTATCGAAAGTTTCCCCTGCGGCATCATCACGGGTTTTTCCAATGACTTTCATTTTCGTGTAATCCGTCACTTCCACGATATGACTGTGACCGCCCGATACAACCAAACATAAAAACGGCGGTTTCAAATCCTGATGGGCAAGGTAATTTGCCGCTATATGCGAGCGTAAATGATGTACAGGAATAAGCGGCAATCCCGTTGACATGGACAAGCCCTTTGCAAAATTCACTCCCACAAGCAAAGCCCCTATCAATCCCGGTGCATACGTCACCGCTATGGCATCTATTCCGTTAAAATCCAAATCCGCCTGTGCAAGCGTTTCTTTGATAACTCCGTTAATGGCTTCACAATGCCGTCTTGACGCTATTTCAGGCACGACCCCCCCATATAGTTTATGTTCCTCTACCTGCGTTGCAACAACGGAAGATATTATCTTTCTGCCGTTTTCTATGACAGCCGCCGCTGTTTCGTCACATGAACTCTCTATCGAAAGTATTTTCATTTCATCATTCCCTTTTAAAAAACTTCGTCATTATCAAGGCATCTTCATTCGGATTCTTATAATAATTCTTTCGCAAGCCGTTCTGTTCAAATCCGAATGACTTGTATAAAGCGATTGCCGCTTCATTTGACGGTCTGACTTCAAGCGAAATAAAATCCGTTTCCATAGCGTCAGCCGTCAGCATAGCCATTTTTATCAAAGCCCTTGCGATTCCCTGCCGCCTGTACTGCGGAAATACCGCTACATTTGTGACATAGCAGTTTTCACATACGATATACATTCCTATATATCCCGCAACTTCTCCGCTGACTAATGCCGTGAAAAAATACGCTGTCGGATTTGTCAGTTCTTCTTCAAGGCTTTTATAAGACCATGCCTGCGTGGAAAAACATATTTTTTCCAATTCAGCCAACGCTTCAAGATGTTCCCTCTCCAATTTACTTATCGTAAGGTCTATCATTGTCATTCACTTCCAGAGTGCCTTTATCAAGCATATTCTTTATGATATCCAGCAATTCGTTAATACCTTTTTCTATATCTTTACGACATTCACGATATACCTCAATGCCATAGCAAAACGGATCGGATATGCCGCCATTCAGAATATATACTTTATTTTTCGGGATATTCAGCATTCTTGTCAAAACATCTGCGTGTTCCTTTGTCATCACAACAAATATATCTGTGATATCAACATCATTCTGATTCAAAGCCCTTGACTTATGCTTACTGATATCTATTCCGATTTCTTTGCACACTTCAACGGAATTTTCCGAAACGGCATAGCCGTTTGAAAATCCGAGTGCGGCACTGCTGCAAATACAGTCAATCCCGCATTCAGCAGCTTTTTTTTCAAATATCGCCTGTGCCATAGGACTCCGGCAAGTGTTTCCAGTACACAAAAATAAAACGTGCAGCATTTTCAAACTCCTTTACTTTTTAGCGTCAAACCATGTTTTGCCTATTCCTGAATCTGCCGGCAAAGGTACATTCAATTTCACGGCATTCTGCATTTCTTCACTGACTATCTGTGCCGCCTGTAATGCTTCATCTTCGGGGGCTTCAACTATCAATTCGTCATGCACCTGCAAAATCAATCTTGCTTTCATGCCCTCTTTTTTCAGACGTTCATACACTTTTATCATGGCAATTTTGATGATATCCGCTGATGTTCCCTGAATCGGCATATTTTTTGCGACTCTCTCACCGAATGCTCTCAAATTGTGATTGGAAGATGTCAATTCGGGCAAATATCTTCTTCTGCCAAACATTGTTGTTACATAGCCATTATTTTTCGCCTGTTCCACGACACTTTTCAGATATCTGTCAATGCCCGAATAATGCGACAGGTACTCTTTGATATATTTATCCGCCTCTTTAACGGATACGTTGATATCCTTTGAAAGTGAAAATGCCCCTATGCCATAGACTATGCCGAAATTGACGGCTTTCGCCCTGCTACGCATTTCAGGCGTTACATATTCATCGGGCATATTGAAAACCTTTGCGGCTGTTGATGTGTGTATATCCAGATTATTTTTGAAGGCATTCATCATATTTTCATCATTGGCAACGTGTGCCAGCACTCTCAATTCTATCTGTGAATAGTCGGCATCAACCAAAACGTAACCGTCCTTTGCCGTGAAAAATTTCCTGAATTCCCTGCCACGTTCCGTTCTCACCGGAATATTCTGCAAATTCGGTTCTGTTGAACTGATACGCCCTGTACGAGTTTCTGTCTGATTGAAACTGGAATGAATCCTGCCGTCATTTCCAATGACTTTCACCAAGCCGTCACAATACGTTGATTTCAGCTTTGCGACTGTCCTGTATTCCAGTATCTCATTGATAACAGGGTGATATATCTTCAATTCTTCCAAAACGTCTGCATTAGTGGAATAACCGCTTTTGGTTTTCTTTTTTGCAGGCAAGCCTAATTTTTCAAATAAAGCCTCTGCCAACTGTTTCGGGGAGTTGATATTGAATTCATATCCCACATGGTCATATATACTTTGCTGAAGTTCGTCAATTTCCTTTTGCAGTTTGACACCATATTCACGAATGGCATTCTTATCAACCGCAAATCCGATATTTTCCATTGATGCAAGCACTTTTGCAAGCGGTATTTCAATTTCATGCAGGAGTGCAGACTGCTTTTTATCTGCAATCTCTTTTTCAAGAATATCTGCAACAGGCGTTAATTTCAGTACGGGACATTCCCTTTCACACTGATAGGCAGAAATATTATATTCCTGCAAAAGCCTGTCAAGAGAATAATCACTTGCATTCGGATTCAAAAGATATGCCGCTAAACTTGTATCAAAGATTATCGAATTACAGTCAATTCCCATTTCGTCCAATTCCGCAAATATCGGCTTTGCATTATGAGTACGCTTTTTAATGGAATCATCTTTGAAAAAGTTCTGCATGAATTCAGCAAAATCAGGCATTAAAGACGGCACTATATAAACTTTTTCACCGTCATATATCGAAATGTCATTGAAATAAACAACGTCAACCGTTTTATTTCTGAGATGTTCATATAAATCAGAAAGATTTTCAAATTCCGCATATGCAACGGTTTTGATATCCGTCTGCTGCATTTTCACATCTTCACTGAAATCCATCTTTTTCATGAGTGAAAACATTTCCAACCTTGCCATGATACGTTTAGCCTTTTCCATGTCGCCTGATGTTTTCACATAATGCGAAATTTCTGTATCAACAGGGGCATTTTTAACGATAGTGCCAAGCATACGGCTTGTATATGCCATTTCCCTGCCGTCAATGAGTTTCTGACGCACTCCCTTTTTAATATCAATACTGTCTATATTTTCATATATATAATCAAGATTTCCGAATCTCGAAATCAAATCTTTTGCACCTTTTTCGCCTATGCCGGCAACGCCGGGTATACAGTCGGAAGTATCTCCCTGAATGGCTTTGATATCTATTAACTGAGGCGGTGCAACTCCGTAAACCTCTTTGATTTTATCTTCATCGTATAAAGTGACTTCAGGCTTGCCCATTTTTGTAGCGGCAATCCTGACTGTAACAGTCGGCGAAACAAGCTGTAAACTGTCCCTGTCGCCCGTTGCTATCATACATTCATAGCCCTTGGCAGTACATTCCGCTGCAAGCGTACCCAAAATATCATCTGCTTCATAGCCTTCGCAAGTCACGATTTGATAGCCTAATGCTGTCAGTAATTCTTTCAGGGGTTCAAGCTGGCTTGCCAATTCTTCGGGCATTCCCTTTCGATTGGCTTTGTAACCGTCATAGGCTTTATGTCTGAAAGTCGGAGCTTTCAAGTCAAATGCTATTGCCACTGAATCAGGCTGACTTTCTTCAAGCAGTTTCAGAAAAGTCGTCATAAAGCCGTATATCGCATTTGTATACTGACCGTCTTTTGTGGTAAGCAATTTTATCCCATAGAAAGCCCTGTTTAAAATACTGTTTCCGTCAAGTACAAGCAGTTTCATCTTTCATTCCTCATTCATCTGCGGTCTTATGCTGTCCATAATGCCGACATTCTTTCCGTGATGGATATATACTCTCGGCACTCTCTTTCCGACAAGACATACTAATTCATAATTTATTGTGCCCGTTAACTGTGCCATTTCATCAAAGGAAAATGTATTATTTTTGCCGTCACCGATGACAATGACTTCATCACCGACTTTGACGTTATCTATTCCGCTGATATCTATCATTAATTGGTCCATGCACACTCTGCCAATGACACGGGCTTTCTGTCCGTTCACGGTCATATAGGCACGGTTGCTTAAACTTCTTGTATAGCCATCTGCATATCCTATCGGTACAGTCGCAATTTTAGTAGGTTTATCCGTCACAAATGTTCCGCCATAGCTGACAGGTGTATCGGGAGCAACCGTCTTTATTTGTGCAATAACGCTCTTTATCTGCATAGCCGGCTGTAAGTTAAGTCTGCCGTCAAGTTTTGATGACGGTGAAAGACCATATAAAATAATACCTGCCCTGACACAATCATAATGTGCCTGCTTATAGTCAATAATCGCACCGCTGTTGGAACAGTGTACTACCTCAAAATGACAGCCGTTTTCTTTGAGTTTATTCACGGCATCGGAAAAACATTCAAACTGATGTAAAGTAGGCTCTTTGCCCTCGTCACCCTCATCGGAAAGGGCAAAATGCGTAAATATGCCCTCATGCTCTAAATGCGGCATTTTGCAGACTTCTTCTATTTCTTTCAAAGAATCTTTATCACGCTGTATATCCTGATACATGAAACCGATACGGCTCATGCCTGTATCAAGCTTGATATGGATTTTCACCGTCACATTATCTTTAACAGCAAAATCAGATAATTCCTTTGCATAGTCGTAGGAAAATACAGCCTGACTGATATTATTATCGGCAAGCGTTTTTGCCATGAAAGCAGGCGTGAATCCCAAAATGAGTATCGGCAAAACAATGCCGTTTTCACGAAGCTGCATGGCTTCTTCTATATTTGAAACGGCAAATCTGTCTGCACCCAGTTTTTCATAGAGTTTTGCAAGAAATACCGCTCCATGTCCGTATGCATCCGCTTTGATGACACATATAATTCCCGCTTTTTCGTCAGCCGCTTTTCTGATTGCCTTAAAATTATGCTTGATTGCATCTATATCAACTTCCGCCCAAGTCCTTCTCAAATATTCCATATAAAACCCCTCTTAAAAAAGTTTTGTTACAGAACTATTTTACTCTAACATGACAGTAATGTCAATCAATAAAAATGAAGTCAGCGTTATTTGCTGACCTCATTTTTGGATAACTTTTTACTTACGGCATTATGTACCGCTCTTACCAGCATACATAAGCCAAATGCCGCCAATATCATGACAGGATAGGTAATAAACCAATAACCGCCCTGATTGAATCCGTAGAAATCCATCCAGCCGCCGTTTTCAGCCGTAATGAAAACTACTTCCGTACAGTACCATGCACCATATACAGCAGTCGGAATGATTCCCGTCAATGAAACAGGCATACTTAACGGCTTTGACGTTTCAAAAAAACAGAATGATATAAATGCAATAATCGGTCCGAAGAAATGCATATAGATAGATGTTCCGCCAAAGACCATTTCCATGAATCCCATTGACGGACCAAGAAAAAATATGACCGTAAAAAAAGTTACTGACAATGCACAAGTGCCTGTATATTTCAGGATAAAAGCCCATTTCGGAACAGGCTTGTTATTTTTCGCCTGCCTTAACTGAAATACAGCCATGACAAGTGCCGCTGCTCCGCAAAGAATATTGGAATCCGTTGTAAACAGATTGAAACGGAAACTCGGCTCTATATGATATTCTCCGTCATTTCCGAAAAAATACGATATAACCACTCCAAGCGTTGCCAAAAAAATAAACAGATTCATCGCAAATGCAAGATACAATTTCTTTTTGCTGTCCATAAAATCACCCTTATCTATTTTACACGGATATGATATTTATGTCAATCAAAAAAGCACACTGCAATTTTGTACAGTGTGCCTTAATTTCTTAATCCTGGAAAAGCGGAGTGGAATAATATCTGTCACCGCTGTCGGGAAGTACAACAACGATTGTTTTGCCTTCATTTTCGGGAAGATTTGCCAATTCGATAGCCGCATGAAGTGCCGCTCCCGAAGATATGCCAACTGAAATGCCTTCATTCTTGACAAGGAATTTTGCCGTATCAAATGCCGCTTCATTTTCAACGGGAATTACTTCATCATATACAGATGTATTCAGCACATCGGGGACAAATCCTGCACCGATACCCTGTATTTTATGCGGTCCTGCCTTACCCTCCGAAAGTACGGGGGAACTTTTCGGCTCAACTGCAATTACTTTGATATCGGGATTCTGCTCTTTGAGATATTCGCCTGTACCCGTAAGAGTACCGCCTGTACCGACACCGGCAACGAATATATCAACTTTACCGTTTGTATCATTCCAGATTTCCGGACCTGTCGTCTTTTTATGAATAGCGGGATTGGCAGGATTCACAAATTGTCCGGGGATAAAGCTGTCGGGAATTTCATTTGCCAGTTCTTCCGCCTTTGCAATCGCACCTTTCATGCCCTTTGCACCGTCCGTCAGAACAAGCTCCGCACCATAGGCTTTCAATATATTTCTGCGTTCGGCACTCATGGTTTCAGGCATGGTAATGATAATTCTGTAACCCTTTGCGGCGGCAATCGCTGCCAAGCCGATACCTGTATTGCCCGAAGTCGGCTCTATGATAACAGAACCCTCTTTCAGCAAGCCTTTTTCCTCTGCGTCCTCTATCATGGACTTTGCAACCCTGTCTTTCACGCTTCCAGCCGGATTGAAATATTCCAGTTTCAGAAGTATCCTTGCTTTCAGACCAAGTTTCTTTTCGACATTCACCGCCTCAACAAGCGGTGTATTTCCTATCAATTCAATGATTCCTTTATATATGGACATAAAAATTCTCCTTTACTGTATGGCTGCAAAACCTTTTTCGAGGTCTGCGATAATATCATCAATATGTTCTGTACCTATGGAAAGGCGTATCGTATTCTGACGGATATTGGAATCTTCCAATTCCTTTTCGGAAAGCTGTGAATGAGTGGTAGATGCAGGATGTATCACAAGTGATTTTACATCAGCTACATTGGCAAGAAGTGAGAATATCTCCAGAGCGTCAATGAATTTCCATGCCTCTTCCTTGCCGCCTTTGATATCGAATGTGAATATCGAGCCGCCGCCGTTTGCAAAATACTGTTTATAGAGTTCATGCTGCGGATGGTCGGGTAATGACGGGTGATTCACCTTTTCAACAAGCGGGTGATTGGAAAGAAATTCAACAACTTTCTTTGTATTTTCGGCATGACGGTCAAGTCTGAGTGAAAGCGTTTCAATGCCCTGTAAAAGCAGGAATGCATTGAACGGAGAAATCGCTGCACCTGTATCTCTCAGAAGTACCGCACGGATATAAGTGACAAAAGCTGCCTTGCCTGCCGCCGCTGTAAACGATACACCGTGATAACTTGGATTTGCTGCCGCAATCTGCGGATATTTTTCAGCCGACCATGCAAAATTGCCTGAATCGACGATAATGCCGCCTAAAGTCGTGCCATGACCGCCGAGGAATTTTGTTGCAGAATGTACAACGATATCTGCACCGTACTCTATCGGTCTGATGAGATAAGGCGTGCCGAATGTATTGTCTATGACAAGCGGAATGTTATTTTCATGTGCTATAGCTGCGAGTGCCTTGATATCGGGGATATCGCTGTTGGGATTGCCGAGGGTTTCAATGAAAATAGCTCTTGTTTTCGGATTCACGGCAGCCTTGACTTCATCAAGATTGTGAATGTCAACGAAAGTTGTGTCAATGGCATACTGCGGCAAAGTATGTGCCAGCAGATTATAACTGCCGCCATAGATTGTTTTTTGTGCAACGATATTTTCACCTTTTGTTGCAAGAGCCTGAATGGTGTATGCAATAGCTGCCGCACCTGATGAAACTGCCAATGCAGCCACACCGCCTTCAAGAGCTGCCACTCTTTTTTCAAGAACGTCCTGAGTTGAATTTGTCAGTCTGCCGTAGATATTGCCTGCATCTGTCAAGCCGAATCTTGCGGCTGCGTGTTCGGAATTGCGGAACACATAGGAAGTTGTCTGATAAATCGGTACAGCTCTTGAATCCGTTGCGGGATCGGGCTGTTCCTGTCCTACATGAAGCTGTAATGTTTCAAATTTATATTTACTCATTTTAAAAATCTCCTTTTTGATATAGAATAGAATTACGGTTTCGGCATACATCGGTCATACATTCGTCCGAATCTGTAATTGATTCTGAGGAGTTTTGTAAAAATCAAGTTCATAAAAGCACATCCTATTGAAAATACTCAATTCCTATCGGGAATGTATGTATTATAACACTCAATTCATAGTTTGTCAATAGGTTTCCTGAAAATTTCTTTATAATTTTATATATGCATGGCAGCTCTCCTTTATGTTCCGGCAATCCGATTATATTAAATCATCACAAATATGTAAAGAGAAATTTTCCCTAAATTCCAAAAAAATATTGACAACAAGGCATTTTGCCTTTAAAATTACAATGTCAGAGATTTTTTTATAGAATCAGGTGTATCAATGAATATTTTGGCAATAGGCGATGTAGTAGCTTCTCAGGGATGCAGATTTCTCCGTGAAAAACTGCCCTCACTGAAGAAAGCCGAAAAAATTGACCTCGTGATAGCCAACGGTGAAAATTCCGCTGACGGAAACGGCATTACCCCGACTTCTGCGGATTATCTGCTGTGCAGCGGTGTGGATATCATCACTTTAGGCAATCACACGTTCAGGCGAAAGGATATCTATGATATTTTAGATACAAGTGAATGTATCATAAGACCGGCAAATTATCCCAAAAATACCACTCCCGGAAAACGATATACAGTATATGATATGGGACGTGTACAGGTCGCTGTCATCAATCTGCTGGGCTGTTCCTATATGGAGCCGCTTGATGATCCGTTTTCCGTCATGGACGAAATTTTGCAGGAAATCAATACCAAAATCATCATTCTTGATTTCCATGCGGAAGCGACAGCCGAAAAACTCGCTATGGCATATGATCTTGACGGGAAAATTTCAGCCATGTTCGGCACACATACCCATGTGCAGACCGCTGATGAAAGGATATTCCCCAAAGGCATGGGCTATATTACGGATGTCGGCATGACAGGTCCGTATGAATCTGTACTTGGCATTAAACCTGAAATCGCTGTGAAGAAATTCAGGGAAAAATTACCCGTGAAATTTGAAACCGCCGAGGGCAAATGCAAACTCAACTGTATCAAATTCACCATTGATGACAGGTCGGGAAAGACTATTGACGTAAAAAGAATGGAAATTGTGTAAAATTCAAAATTTCATAATAACTTTTTTACATAAAAGACTTGCATATTATTGAAATTGCATATATTATATATATGTATGTTTCTATTTATAAATTTTTAGGAGGAAATAAAATCATGGAGATTTTAAAGGTTTCATCAAAATCATCACCCAATTCTGTAGCAGGTGCGATTGCAGGAGTCATCAGGGATTATGGCTGCGTAGAGGTGCAGGCTGTCGGTGCAGGGGCTACCAATCAGGCTCTTAAATCCATTGCCGTTGCAAGAGGCTATCTCGCTCCCATGGGCATTGACCTTGTATGTATTCCCGCTTTTACAAGTATCGACATTGACGGCATCGAGCGTACTGCCATGAAACTTATCGTTGAAACAAGATAAACTGCCCTTGGATTCCGACAACTATTTTTTGTAAAGGAAGTGCGAAACAATGATAAACGGTTCTTGTTATAAAAATGCACTCATATCCGGTGCAAATAATATCATCAATCACAAAGAAGAAATCAATTCCCTCAACATCTTCCCCGTTCCTGACGGCGATACCGGTACCAATATGTCCATGACAATTTCCGGTGCTGCCGAGGCTCTTGAAAGTATCGATTCCCAGAGCGTTTCGGAAGTTGCCTCCGCTGCTGCCTCGGCAATGCTCAAATCCGCAAGGGGAAATTCAGGCGTTATCCTTTCACTGCTTTTCAGGGGCATTGCCAACGGCATGAAAGGCAAGACCAGCATTGACGGAAAAGACTTTGCAGCTGCCCTGCGTGAAGGTGTCACAACTGCCTATAAAGCCGTCATGAATCCCACCGAAGGCACGATACTCACCGTTGCAAGAATGGCTTGTGAAGCCGGTGAGATTTCCGCTGAAACGGAAGACGACCCGATATTTATTTTCGGTACAGTATGTTCTGCGGCAAATTCCGCCCTTGACAGTACACCCGATATGCTGCCGGTTCTCAAAAAAGCCGGTGTCGTAGATGCAGGCGGACGTGGACTCTGCGATATATTTGAAGGTATGCTTTCCCTCATCCGTGACGGCGTTATGATAGAAAATAAATCCGTTTCCGCTGAAAGCAAGGATTCCAAAGAAGAATCCACTGCCGAATTTTTCAGAAATGCCGCTGCTGAATTTGATTCCGTCATCAACTTCACCTACTGTACAGAATTCGTTATCGGAAAAGATACCGATGTAACAAAAAGCAGCCTGGAATTAAAGGCATATCTTGAAACGCTCGGTGACTGCGTTGTCGTTGCAGATGATGACGATATCATTAAAGTACACGTTCACACCGAACACCCCGGCAAAGCGATTGAAGAAGCTCTGACATTCGGGCAGCTCCTCACTGTGAAGATAGAAAACATGAAAGAGCAGCATCGAAAGGCTGCCGAAAAATACGCTGCCGAAAAGGCTAAAGCGGAAGCCGAAGAAAAAAAGCGTCAGTCCCTCAAGCCCGTTGCCCCCGTTGATGAAACAGGTTTTGTATCGGTTGCGGCAGGTGACGGCATTATTGAAGTATTCAAAGACCTCGGCTGTCATCAGATTGTCAGCGGCGGTCAGAGCATGAATCCGAGTACGGAAGATATCTTTGCCGCAGTCATGGCAACGCCTGCCAAAAATGTATTCGTTCTGCCGAACAATAAAAATATCATTCTTGCCGCTGAACAGGTCATTCCCATGGTGACAGACAGAAATGTCATTATTATTCCTACAAAAACGATTCCGCAGGGACTTGTTTCCCTGATTGCCTATTCAGATGATGCCTCTCCCGAACTCAATGCAGAATATATGACCTCTGCCGCCAAAAAAGTTTCTACCGGTCAGGTAACATACGCTGCCAGAAATTCTGAGTTTGGCAACACCAGAATCAAAGAGGGTGAAATTATCGCCCTGAACAACGGCAAACTCACACACAAGGACAAGGATCCCGTACACGCTGTCGTGAAGCTTGCCAGAGAAATGACAAACCGTGATACAAGCTATATAACTATCATATACGGTGAAGGTATCACCGAAGCCCAGGCGGATTCCGCTTTGCAGACCATTCAGTCAAAAGTCGGTTCCAATGTCGAGGTTTCCCTTATCAACGGCGGTCAGCCCATCTATTACTTTATTCTTTCAGTCGAATAATCCAAACGGCAGACCAATTTGATAGAACGGTCTGCCGTTTTTTTCAATACTTTTCAAGGAGGAAATGTTATTGCCGTCACTTTTCAAAATCCCTGTCACCAATCTTAAAGGGGTAGGTCCCGCAAAAGCCGGAAGTTTTAGAAAATTGGGTGTGAATACCGTTGGCGAATTGCTGCGGTTCTATCCCCGGAATTACGAGGACTGGAGTACCCCCATGATGATTGCAGATGCCCTTTCCCATAAAAACTGCTGTGTCAAAGCAAAATTTTCCAGAGCTTTCCAGCCATCTGTGATCAGAAGCAATCTTGTTATCTACAAAATCGAAGTCACTGACGGTGAAAATGAACTTGTCGTCACATTCTTCAATCAGTCATTCATGTATGAAAAACTCAGACGTGGCGGTGAATTTCTCTTTTACGGCACTGTCAGGGATAATGGCTATACGCTTGAAATGACCTCTCCGTCAGTTCTTGAAACAAGCGATATGTATATACACCCCATTTATCCCCAAACCGCCAATCTCAATACCAAACAGATAGAAAAAGCCGCTTTGCAGGCGGTTTCCATGATGCCCGAAACTACCAATGATCCCGTACCCGAACCGATTCGTGAAAAATACGGACTCTGCGGTCTGGGATATGCCATTAAAAATATCCACTTTCCCGAAAATTTTCAGGCTCTCGCCAAGGCAAAGCAAAGACTTGTCTTTGATGAACTTCTCGTTCTGCAATTAGGCATGGAACGCCTCAAAAGTGACAGGCAGGAAGTTACTTCCCATAAAATCAAAAAGGACTTCACCAAAGAATTTCTGGAACTTCTGCCTTTCAAGCTCACGAAGGCTCAGAAAAATGCCATCAAGGACTGTATCGGGGATATGAAAAACAATTCCTATCCCATGAACCGATTAGTGCAGGGCGATGTCGGCTCGGGAAAAACTGCCGTTGCCGCTGCGGTATGCTATACTGCCGTCAAAAACGGTTCTCAGTGTGCCTTCATGGCACCTACTGAAATCCTTGCCGAACAGCATTACAGAAATCTTTCGGCACTCTTCAAAGATACCGATATCCGAGTCGGTCTGCTGACGGGTTCCATGAAAGCCGCTCCCAAAAGAGCCATACATGAAGCCATCAGAAACGGTACTGTCGATATCGTCATCGGCACTCATGCACTGATATCGGACGATGTGGAATTTTCTTCTCTCGGTCTTGCCGTGACGGACGAACAGCACCGTTTCGGTGTGGAGCAGCGTTCAAAGCTCATTGCCAAGGGTGAAAATCCGCATATCCTTGTCATGTCGGCAACGCCTATTCCAAGAACTCTTGCCTTAATGATATTCGGTGACCTTGACCTGTCAGTGCTGAATGAAATGCCCCCCGGACGACAGAAAATAGATACTTTCATGATAGACAGCTCCAAAAGAAACCGTGCATACAATTTTCTGAAAAAGCAAATTGACAACGGACAGCAATGCTATATCGTCTGCCCCCTCGTTGAACAGAACGAGGAAACAGACCTGATATCTGCCGAAGAATACGATAAAGCACTTGACAAAACGGTTCTGAAAGGATATCGCAAAGCCATTCTTCACGGAAAAATGAAAGGCTCTGAAAAAGAGCGTATCATGCGTGAATTTTCGGACGGAAATATTGATATCATTATTGCCACGACTGTCATAGAAGTAGGTGTCGATGTGCCGAACAGTACAGTCATGATGATTGAAAATGCCGAGCGTTTCGGACTTTCGCAGCTCCATCAGTTAAGGGGACGTGTAGGGCGTGGCAAGCACAAATCCTACTGCATATTGATATCGGACAATCAAAAGCCGAATACTATTGAGCGTCTGAAAGTCATGTGCGATACCAATGACGGCTTCAAAATTGCCGATGAAGACCTGAAACTGAGAGGTCCGGGAGATTTTTTCGGTTCCAGACAGCATGGTCTGCCCGAACTGAAAGTCGCCAATCTTTCCGATGTGGAAACGGTCGAAAATGCCCGTCTTGCCGCACAGGAGATTATTCAAACCGATCCGCTGCTTTCCCTGAAAGAACACAGAGGACTGAATTTTGAAATACAGTGTCTTTTTGCCTCGGTCGGCTCAACAGAAAGACTGCAGTAAAAAAAGAGGAATGAGGACTTCACGCCCCATTCCTCCTTTTTCATCGAAAAAATTCCTGCCTGAGAGTATCAGACAGGAATTTTTTTGATTATTAATTGCCGTAAACCGGATTGCTCAGACCGGCATTTCCCTTGCCCCACTGTCTGGTATCCGAACCGCCGTCAAGCGGTATAACATATTCAAGAGATTTCCAGTAACTTTCATTAAACAGATCGGCAATATATTCCGTTTTCTGTTTTCTGCCCAATGCATCTTCCTTGTACTCTTTCTTGATGATATAATCTCCCTCACGGATTACAAAGTTGTGAGTTTTATTCTTCTCATCAATATAGGATACTGCGATATCATTGATAATCGATATCTGAAGCTGATCTTTGGACTTGTCATACGCATAAAGGTAGAAATGTGTTCCGTTCATGCCGTAATCTACTGCGTTGATCTCACCGACAGAACCGAGTCTGTAGTCATTCGCATACATTCTCACACCGCCTCCGCCTACATAAAGCGGCTGAGGAGAGCTCCACCTGAAATAGATTCCCTTATCAGTAGAGAAACTGTAATACTGAGTAAGCATAATATTTGCAAATGAGCACTCCGTGTCACTCAGTCCCTTGGCTTTGGTTACATCCAGATTGATATTGTTGCCCAGAACGAAACGATGCTGTTTTGAGAAGTTGTTGTTTTCCCACCAGAATGCAGCCTTGCCGTCCATTTCATCCGAGGTATACTGCTTGAAATTCTCCGGTGTCGTAAAGTATTCACGTGCCTCCGTTGTAAACAGATCGAGAACGACTTTCTCGCCCTCCAGTTTCAAAGGTTTCGGCAGTTTACTTACATTACCCACTTTGAAGGTATAAGCACCGGATTTTATCGTGTAATACTCTGTACCGCTTGACTGAATCAGTTTTGTATCGTACTTGAAGTAAAGTGTCATGTCTTCATAAACAGTTTTCGAACCTTTTTTGACTTTATTCATCTCGAATTTTACACCTTCCGTGGAAGTCTGCCTGTACTCCTCAGCAGTGATATCACGGAAATCGGTGATGGAGTTTTCACGCCATTCTCCGTTGACTTTAAAGTCCATATATACCCATGCTTCATTTTCTTCCATCTCGCCCTGCGAAATGCCTATAGGTACTCCTTCTGTTTTATCATAGAACTGCACACCATAGATCTTTTTCTCAGCGTTAGAAGGATTGTCAATAAATACGATAGGATAGCCTTCCGAGTTGATATCATCTTCCAGTGATATCGAGATCGGCGTTGCCGGATCACTCAACTCTTTCGTAGTGGCATTCTTCGATTTATAATAATGCAGTTCCAGATTATGACCGTGATCAACCCTGTCCTGTACATCGTAGAGAACCACTGCAATGGAACCTTCCGTACTTACTCTCAGATTGACGATTGCCCTGTTGAGATCGCCTATTGCACTCTCTATACTGCTGCTGGTACTGGTGTCACTCAAATATGCACTTTCGGCAACTGCCAGCTTGTCTTTCAGATTCTGCACATTTGTATAAGTCCTATTTTTGCGGGTAGCAAGGTATTCGGGATATTTTGAAGTGTCTTCCATTGCTTTATGATAAGTATCATTTTTGAGCGGAACATCTATATATGACCTTGCCTGTGACATGAGAACATAGAGTGTATTGAGATTATCATATTCTGCCCTCAATGTTTCGGCAGCACTATGTGCAGCCTCCTCAGTAAGTCCATTGATAGAACTCATCTTCAGCTTGTAAGTACTGCTTCCTTCAGGCATTTCAAAGTAATCGGTGTATGTTGTAAACAACTTCTTCACATACTTCGATTCATGATGTTTTGCCTCTGATTTGATTTCACCGGATGCTGTATACGCACTTATGATTGTCTTACTTGCATACATATCAAGCAGATTCTGACAAACTTCCTTCAGGTCATCCTGATCGGAAATAAAGTCTTCCCAACCGCCGAGACCGCCGTTTGCATTCGGATTGAAGAGTACTTTTGTACCGCCCTGAAGTTTGATATTGTATGTTCTGACATCGCTTTCCGAATTGTTCTTGTATACTACTTTGATAAACGGAGTATGCTTTGAAATACCGGTCACTTTATATATACCTGTCTGTCTTTTAAGCTGATTGTCCGCTGTACCGATTTCTTTTGAAGTGGTGACCTTTGCCGGATTAGCGTCATAGGCAATACCATGAACTTCCGTAATCGCTGTCTTGTCCATACTTGTCCATTTGTTCGGAAGTTTGAAGTACAGCGTTACGTTGTCGGGAGCCTGATATACATCGATATCAAAAGTGGAGAGTTCCGCTTTTGTGAATTTTTTGCCGTCGGCACTGAGATCGTTATTGAAGAGGCTTACCCAGACATCACCCATTGCATCTTCCACACCACGGGTTTCTGCGTCGGGATGATCTGCATCAAGTCCCTTGACAGAGAAATCATATTTTTCACCCTGATTGACGGGAATCTTGTATTCATACCAGTCATAGTAAGGCAGAAGCATGGAGTCACCAAGACGGTTACCGGAGTTGTCGTTGATACCGCTGCCTCCGAATAAACTCATGGGACCGAGGTTGATGCCGGCTGCATTTGTCTTGGCACCGCCATAGATTGCATAATAAGAGCGATTCTTTACACGGATTTTTCCGCCGCCCACATAAGCCATCTTGATATCCGAATATGTGAAATCCATCTGACCTGTTCCTGTTTCACTGTAATCCGTGTCATCAAACTGCCAGCTGGGAGCACTGTTGCCGTAATAGCTGAACCACAGTTTTCCGTTTTTGTCATAGGTAATAAGATAGTACTTATACAAGCGGTTGTCATAGGGATTCAACGGCAAATCTGTATCTTTTATGATAACATTATTTCCGGCATCCGGACCTTTGCATATTGAAAAACGTGTATAGTTATCATTGAAAATGCCGTAATAATAGCCCTTGTATTTGGCTTTCTGTTCGGCCGGTGAGCCCGGTCCTGTATACAGGAACATACTTTTCCAGTCCGTTGTCTGCTTGTCAGCCGTTTTTTCTTCTCCCGTCAAACTGAGCAAATGCGGTTTTTCCGTTTCCGTAAAATTCTTGGAGGAATTCAGGATAATGCAAACCTGTCTTGATTCTGTCGAAGCACCATCGATGAAGCCAATCTCAATGCCCTCACCGTATTGTTTTGTTTTTCCTGTATCGTCCTCTGCATTATATGAATGATACTCTTCTTTTGTATAATGCTCCTTGGAATTGCCCATGCCAATATATTCAATGGCCTTTTTACCGCTGCCTGCGTCTTTTTCCTTTATATAATAATAGTCATACAGCTTTCCGGAATCATCTCTCTTCAGCGTACTCTCACTGCCATCTCTGAACTGCTCTATCTTTATTTTATCATAGGTCTTGGGGAACTGATAGTAATAGCAAACTGAATGACCGTTAAAGTTATACATATTGCTGGGCGAACCGGTAAAAGATCCACTATCGCCCCAAACATTTATCTGCGGTGCTTGGAAATTATAGGTTTCACTGTCGTATGACCAAAGAACAACCGTAACGTCATCACCCGATGTTGAACCGATAATTCTCTCGACATCTTGCACTGAATAACTATCTTCATAGTTCTTGTGCCTGCACTGTGTTACCGGATATTTGTCATTACCGGATTTGCCGTCAACTCTTTCATAAAGATACCAGTCATACATATT
>CADCJK010000015.1 GCA_902801715.1 uncultured Ruminococcus sp.
TTCTCAATAACGGCTTTCACCTCTCTTTCTTTTTGAAAATTATAAAAGTCAACATATTCTTATAGCTTTTTATAAAGTTGTTTTAACTGTTAAAAGCCTTCTTAACGGTCTTACCGCCGTTCTTTTTCTTTTCAGCCTTTTTCTTGTCGCTGTAATTTTTCCACATTACCCACAACGGACAAGCAATACAAATAGATGAATACGAACCTGAAACAAGTCCTATCATCATGGGAAGTGCAAAGCTGATAATGGAACTGATACCGTAAATCAATGATACTGCCAATACCGAACCGATTGCAATAATCGTTGTGACAGAAGTGCATATCGTTCTCGTAAAGCACTGATTCACACTGTTGTTGACAAGTTCTGTCGTTGTCGTCTTCGGACCGGATTTTCTTCTGTTCTCTCTTACACGGTCATAAATGACAATCGTGTCATTCAGAGAATAACCCAGTATCATCAGTACAACTGCAATAAAATTATCATTCAGCGGCATTCTGAACAGTACAAAGACAAAATATACAATAATCAAATCGTGTATCAATGCCACAACTGCCATGACACCTGCCGACAATCCGCCTATTTTTCTGAATCTCAATGCAACGTACAGTATCATAATAACTGCTGCCATCGCTACCGCTATGATACACTTCAAAAAGAAGTTTGCACCCTTGGAAGCGTCAACTGCCGTTGAAGATTCCTCTGCAAAGCTGTTTTTCGGATAGCCTTTCTGAAGTGCCTCTGTAATTGCCTGCTTATGTGCAATTTCAACTGCCTTGTTACCCGTGAACTGCAGCGAAACAATATGCTTTGCAGAATCGTCTGCACCTGCCGCAAGGTTTTCACTGTATGAAAAATCCACTTTCTCATTTTTCAGTGCATCAATGCCTTTGAGCGTTTCATTGACGATTTTTTCAATATTCTTATGGGACGGCTCTCCGCCATAGTTGTATTTGATAATCGTACCGCCCGTGAACTGTATGTCAACGAGCGTCGGCAAACATACCACATTCAGTATCAGGCTCACAAGCATAATTCCGAGAGATATGCAGAAAAATATCTTTGACTTTCCGATAAAATCTATATGGAATCTCTGTCGCATCATGACTTTGCACCTCCATATAATCTTTTATTTTTAAGGAATTTATATCCCGAAATCGAACGGAGCATGAGTCTTGATGCCGCTACACCCATGATGAAGTTGGAAATGACACCTACCAGAAGTGTATAACCGAATGCATAAATCAGACCTGTCGTCGATACTCCGAACAACGATGAAAGAATATTTGCCGGACCAAATACCAATATCAATATCACTGCAACGATAATAACAGTCACGTTGCCGTCAAAGATAGCTGTAAAGCTGCCCTTTGTACCGTTTCTGATACAGCCGTCAAGCGTCTTTCCTGTCCAGAGTTCATCTTTGATTCTCTCTGCCGTGATGATATTGGCGTCAACGCCCATACCTATCGACAAAATCAAACCTGCAATACCGGGAATTGTCATGGTAAAGCTCGGGAATATCGTGAAGTAACCCGAAACTGCCGCTATGGAGATGGACAACTGACCTATCAAAGCGATAAAGGCAATCATTCCCGGAACCCTGTATGTGATGAGCATGAATGCACATATCAGAGCCAGTGCCACGATTGAGGCAATTCCCATCGCCTGCAAAGCGTTGCTGCCAAGTGACGGACTGATTGTGCCGTAACTCTCAACCTTAAGTTTAAAGGGTAATGCACCTGCATTGATTTTATTCGCCAACGCTGTTGCACTCTTTGAAGTGAAATTACCTGTGATAACCGCACTGCCGCTGTCTATCGCTTCACTGACATTCGGAGCCGAAAGCAGTTCCTCATCCATCCAGATGGATATCTGCTTGCCAACATAGTTAGCTGTAGCCGTTTTGAATTTTTCTCTGCCTTCGTCATTGAATTCAAGACCTACAACGTATTCATAAGCAGAGGAACTGCTCATCTGCTGATAGCTTGCATACGCACGCTTGATATCTTTACCTGTCAGCAGGACTTCACCGCTGCTTTCCGTACCGCCCTTGAATGTCAATTCAGAGGTAGATGCCAGTTCTGCAATAGCCGCATCGGGATCATAGTCCTTTTCATCCGATTTCCACGGGAATCGAATCGTGATTCTGTCATGTTCATAGTCGGGATAAACTTCATAATCCGTGATGTTCTGACCGACCAGACGGGAATCAAGAATACCCTTGATGTCTTCCATCTGCGTTTCATCAGCGTCAATGCCGTCATCCGGTGCAAACACCGCTTCCACACCGCCGTTGATGTCGATACCCCATCTTATGTCCGATAAGCCCTTGATATAAGTAACATTGAAGTCACCGTTTTCTCCGTATATGCCGAATATCGACGTATAGGCAAGGGCCGCTATAAGAACAAAGACTATGAAGAATACCGGTTTGCCAATTTTTTTCATACCGTATCCTCCAATTTGTTTGTATTAGTTATCTGCCGTTAGTCAGACAGACATATCAAATTTAATTATATATATTTTGTCTATAAAAGTCAAATATTTTTTAATAAAATTCTGATAAAATATTTATTTTTAATTTTGTTAAAAATTCAGACTCCCGACATGATTTATTGTCAGGAGTCCGGAACAAGTGAGGTTATATCCGAATTTATCTTGTGAGCTGTTCAAGGGCGGCAATCTTCACGCATATACAAAAGACATTCATGGCTGTTTCCAGTTCTTCTATCGGCGGATAGGTCGGGGCTACTCTGATATTACTGTCTTTCGGATCTTTGCCGTAGGGGAATGTCGCTCCTGCACCCGTCAATACAACGCCTGCATTCCTGCACAATTCCACTACTCTCTTGGCACATCCGTCCATGACATCTACACTGACAAAATATCCGCCGTTGGGCTTTGTCCATGATGCAATTCCCAGACCTGCAAGCTCTTTTTCCAGCGTATCCGTTACCATGTCGAAACGGGGCTGCAAAACTGCCTTATGCTTCTGCATATGGGCAAGCACTCCCTTGAAATCCCCGAAATACTTCACATGACGAAGCATATTCAGCTTATCATAGCCTATCGTCTGATACTGATATCTTTTCTTCAGAATCGCCAGATTATTTTCAGACGCTGCCAGAGCTGCCACGCCTGCTCCCGGGAATGTAATCTTTGAAGTCGAGCAGAATTCAAATACCATATCTTCATTACCGGTCTTTTTCAGCTCGTCAAAGATATTCAAAAGCGTGTCAGGCGTATCGCTGATATCATGTATAATATAGGCATTGTCCCACATGATTCTGAAATCCTTTGCAGCGGGCTTCAATGCCGCAAATCTCTTTACCGTTTCATCGGAATAGGTGATGCCCTGCGGATTGGAATATTTCGGCACACACCAGATTCCTTTCACTGTACTGTCTTCATTGACCAGTTTTTCTATCATATCCATGTCAGGTCCTGCTGCCGTCATGGGAATGGTTATCATTTCTATGCCGAAATACTGCGTAATGCCGAAATGTCTGTCATAGCCCGGTGCAGGACACAAAAATTTCAATTTTTCCTGCTTTCCCCATGACGTTTCCATCATGCAGGCTATCGTGTCAAACATCATATTCAGACTCGAATTTCCGCCTACCATGACATTTTTGGCTTCCACTCCCAGTATATCTCCAAAAAGCTGTCTTGCCTCGATAATGCCTTCCAGTCCCCCGTAATTGCGGCAGTCGGGACAATCCGCTGTTTTGAAAGCCGTTTCGGGCGTTATCGAATAAAACATTTCATTTGATATATCCAACTGTGCAGAACCCGGCTTGCCTCTTGCCATGTTCAGTGAAAGTCCCTGTGACTTGTAATTCTCATAGTAACTTTCCAGCTTTGCCAGTTCCTTTGCAAGTTCTGTCTTTTCCATTGATGCATAAGCAGACATAATAAAAGT
This sequence comes from uncultured Ruminococcus sp., assembly GCA_902801715.1. Classification (GTDB taxonomy): domain Bacteria; phylum Bacillota; class Clostridia; order Oscillospirales; family Acutalibacteraceae; genus UBA1213. Next base: position 3,926 of record CADCJK010000015.1, read on the forward strand.
CCTCCCAAAAAATATTTCATAATTGTTTCAAAAACTTCTATTATTCTAATATATATGCCCCTAAATTGCAAGTTATTTTTTCAAAACTTGCAATTTTCATTGTTTTAACAAATATTACAATGCTTTGTTATCCTTTTTTGATACATATTTCCAAATCAAAATTCATATTTTTATCAGAGTGGAGTTTGGAGAGTGGAGAGTGAAGCTGTTGAAAAAGCTGCTTTTGATACTATTTCTGTCTTTGATATTGTCCTCATGCCAAAATGCACCCCCGACTGCCGCCAAAGATGAACTGTCACGCTATGAATGGACCATTACCGATATTTCAGGCAATCCCCATGGCTCTGTATCATTCCATGACGGCAAAATCAAAGTTTCCGATGATATCATTGACTTTGACGCTGACTGCATTATTGACGAAAATACCATCACCGTCAATTCCAAAAATTACGGCACTGTCATTCTGCATTATACCATGTCGGGCAATACGCTTGAATTGGAATATTTAGGCAAAAAAATTGTATTAAAAAAGAAATAATTTTACTATTAGTGCATTTTATACTAATTTGTATCTGCAAGTTTGTAACAATCGCAAGGCAAAAATCAGTTTATTTTGCATGACAAAAATGTTATAATATTCAGGAATACAGCAGTGTCTTTTATGACAAATTCAAACTGCTGACAATAGAAAAGGAGCAGAATTTCTATGAACGCAAAGAAAACTTCCAAGCGTATCGTAGCTGTTGTCCTCACTATGATTATGGCTATCAGCTGTTTCGTTCTCCCGTCAGTCGTTAACGCTGCCGGTGAAACAATCGTTAATATCCATTATCTGCGTGATGACAGTGCTTACGGTGACTGGGATGTCTGGGCATGGGCTGACGGTCTTGACGGTGCAGGCTATGCTTTCACAGACAACGGTGATGCCAATGGTGCAGTTGCTACCATTACCATCACAGAATCCACTCCCAAAATGGGCTTTATCATCAGAAAGCCTGACTGGAGTGCAAAAGACCCCGAACCCGACCGTTATCTTGACCTTAGTTCAGTCGTATCGGGTACGGTAGACGTTTACTGCAAGAGCGGTGCCGAAGAGTTTACAACCGACTACAGCAACGCTGTTCAGGGACTCAAAATCAAAACCGCTAATGCAACTTCCAAAACCAATGTGGAATTCTCTTTCACAAAAACCCCCGATGACAGTGACGTTATCACAGCAGCAGATTTCACTATCGTCAGTGCAGGCGGTCAGAACATCTCTATCGCTGACCTTGAAATGACTTCTGCCGATGCAGGTAAAATCACACTGGGCGATGAGCTGGATTATTCAAAAGATTACACCATCTCTTTCAGAGATTCTTCCATGAAACTTGCTCTGCCCGATTACTTCTCCAGTGAAGAATTTGAAGCAGCTTACACCTATACAGGTGATGACCTCGGTGCTACTATCGTTGACGGCTCCACACAGTTCCGTGTATGGGCTCCTACCGCTGAAAAAGTAGAACTCAACATCTATGCTGAGGGCAACGGCGGCAAGGCTGAACAGACAACCGAAATGCAGAAAGATGTCAATGGTACATGGCTGCTCGTTGCCAACGGCAACCTCAGCGGTAAATACTACACCTACAATGCATACTTTGACGGCAAAACCAACAAGGATATCGTCGATCCCTATGCAAGAACAGTAGGCGTAAACGGCAAAAGAGGCATGATAATTGACCTCGATACAACCGATCCTGACGGCTGGAACAATGATGCAAGACACACTTATGAAAATCTTACTGATATGCAGATCTATGAAGTTCATGTAAGAGATTTCTCCGTAAGTGCCAACAGCGGTATCACCAACAAGGGCAAATATCTCGCTTTCACTGAAAGAGGTACTACTCTCAACAATGCAGGCGAAATTCCTACAGGTGTCGACCACCTCGTTGACCTCGGCATTACTTCCGTACACATTCTCCCGTCTTATGACTACGGTTCAGTAGACGAAACAAAGCTTGACAAAGCTCAGTACAACTGGGGTTATGATCCCGTTAACTACAATGCTCCCGAAGGCTCCTACTCAACCGATCCTTATCACGGTGAAGTAAGAGTCAACGAATACAAGCAGATGGTCAAAGGCTTGCACGATGCAGGTCTGGGCGTTATCATGGACGTTGTTTACAACCATACATACAACACCAACTACTGCTTCAATCAGCTCGTTCCCGGCTATTTCTACAGACCTAATCAAAATACTTCCGGCTGCGGAAATGACGTTGCTTCCGAACGTTCCATGGTAAGCAAATTCATCGTTGATTCCGTTAAATACTGGGCTGAAGAATATCACCTTGACGGCTTCCGTTTCGACCTCATGGGTATTCTCGATGTTGATACTATGAATGCTGTCCGTGCAGCAGTTGATGAAGTGGATCCTTCCATCATCATCTACGGTGAGGGCTGGAACATGGGTTCCGTTCCCACAAAGAACGTTAAAATGGCTAATTATACAAATGCCGCTCTCACACCCGGTATCGCTTATTTCAGCGATACTCTCCGTGATACCATCAAGGGCAGCGTTTTCGATGCAGCCGACAAGGGCTTCGTCAACGGCAATATCTCCAACTACAAAACTCTTAACGGTGCAGTTCAGTATACAAAGAAATGGTGTCCGTCACCCTCTCAGATTATCAACTATGCTGACTGTCACGACAACCTCACACTCTGGGATAAAATCAATTCTTCCAACGGTGACGACTCCGAAGCAGACCGTATCCGTCAGAATAATCTGGCTGCCGCTATCGTTCAGACAGCTCAGGGTATCCCCTTCATGATGAGCGGTGAGGAATTCCTCCGCACAAAGACAAAGGCTGACGGTACTTTTGAGCATAACAGCTATGCTTCTCCCGATTCCGTCAATGAACTCGACTACAGCAGACTTGACACTTATAAAGATGTATATGACTACTATAAAGGTCTTATCGCATTCCGTAAGGCTCACCCCGCTCTCAGAATGACAACTCCCGATGATGTTGCAGCTAACTTCGTTTCCATGATCGACACAACCGAAAAGGGCGTTGTTGCTTACTCCATCAACGGCGGTGTCAACGGTGAAAAAGCTGAACAGATCGTTGTTATCTACAATCCGCTTTCAACCGACACAACCGTTACTCTCCCCGAGGGTGAATGGGACGTTTATGTCAATGACACAACAGCAAGTGCCGATATCGTTCTTAATACAGTATCAGGTACAGTAACCGTTCCGAGAATCTCCGCTATGGTACTCGTCAAGGGCTATACACCCGAACTTCCGTTCCCTGAAATTGAACCCAAATACGGTATCGTAGGCTCAATGACAGGCTGGGGTGCACAAGACGACTATCCCATGGTTGATATGTACGAATCTATGAAAGCTATGTTTGAAATGCTTGGAACCGCTTTCAATGTTGACGGTGAAGAAATCAATCTTGACGAAATGGAAGAACTCCAGAAAATAAAGGGTATTTACATGGGTACAACCGATACTCTCCAGCCCGGTGACTATGAATTCAAAGTCCGTGCTTACAACGACGGCACATGGAGTGAAAGCTACGGTGCTTATGAAGAAGAGTTTGACCGTACCAACAACAGCCAGACCAATATCAAAGTTACCCTGACAAAGCCCTCTGTTATCGAAGTAATCCTCGATACAACAGGTGAAGATTCGGAAATCTGGCCGATCTACTACGTTGTAGCTGCCGAAGATATGACAGAAGAACCTGAATTCGTCTTTACAGGCAAACCCGGTACAGAATCCGAAATGATGAAAGAACTCCTCAATGCAGGCGGAAAACCTGTTGAAGAATCTTCTCAGCCCGAACAGTCGCAGCCTGAACAGTCCCAGCCGCAGCAGTCGCAGCCTGAACAGTCACAGCCGCAGCAGTCGCAGCCTGAGCAGTCTCAGCCGCAGCAGTCTCAGCAGTCGCAGCCGTCTCAGACTTCTCAGCAGACAAGCAATACAACTCCTGTTAATACAGGTGATTCCTCAAATGCAATCGCTATATTTGTGATAGCACTTGCTGCCGCTGCAATCTCTGTATTTGTCGCAAGAAAATCAAAGGCTGAATAATCCTTTCGTTATCTGAATCAAAAATCTCTCCAAAACCTCAGCGTTTTGGGGGGATTTTTTTGTAGCTTTCCAAGAATTTTTATCTCCTACTGTTATTTTTTCTCATGATATGTTATAATACCCTGTGTTAAAGATTTGAAAAAAGAGGGAATTGATTTTATGGATAAGAGAGAAAATCTGAGAAATGTTGCCATTATCGCCCACGTTGACCACGGCAAAACCACACTTGTCGACCAGCTCCTTTTGCAGAGCGGTATCTTCAGGGCTAACGAAAATGTCGCTGAAAGAGTCATGGACTCCAATGACCTTGAACGTGAAAGAGGCATTACCATTCTTTCCAAAAATACTGCCGTCATGTACAAAGATACCAAAATCAATATCGTTGACACCCCCGGTCATGCCGATTTCGGCGGTGAAGTGGAACGTATCTTAATGATGGTTGACGGTGTTCTGCTGCTCGTTGACGCTTTCGAGGGCTGTATGCCCCAGACTCGTTTCGTTCTCAAAAAAGCCCTTGCACTCGGTAAAAAACCCCTTGTCGTTGTCAATAAAATTGACCGCCCCGGTGCAAGACCGGAAGAAGTTGTCGATGAAGTCCTTGACCTCTTTATCGAACTCGGTGCAGATGATGAACAGCTTGAATTTCCCGTTGTCTACGCTTCGGGCAGAGCCGGCTATGCCTCTCTCGATCCCCATGTCCACGGTACCGACATGAAACCGCTGTTTGAAAAAATTCTGGAAGAAATCCCCGCTCCCCGGGGTGACATGAACGGTCCTTTGCAGCTGCTTTTCTCCAATATCGACTATGACGAATATGTCGGCAGAATCGGCATCGGCAGAGTCGAAAGAGGTAGCTGCCGTGTCGGTCAGAACATCACTCTCTGCCACAATGACGGCAGCAGAAAAAATGCCAAAATTACTAAACTTTATCAATTTGAAGGTCTGAAACGTGTCGAAAGCGAATCCGCCATGCTCGGTGATATCGTTGCCGTTTCGGGCATTACAGACCTTAACATAGGCGAAACTGCCTGCGATCCCGAACATCAGGAACCCCTTCCCTTTGTTAAAATAGATGAACCTACCGTTTCCATGCTCTTTATGGTAAATGACAGTCCCTTTGCAGGTCGTGAGGGCAAATATGTCACTTCCAGAAATATCCGTGCAAGACTCTTTAAAGAAGTGGAAACAAACGTCGCCATGCGTGTCGAAGAAACCGATTCCGCCGATACTTTCAAGGTTTCCGGTCGTGGTGAACTCCATCTTTCCATTCTTATTGAAACTATGCGTCGTCAGAATTACGAATTTCAGGTATCACGCCCCAAAGTTATCATGAAAACCGTCAACGGCAAATTACAGGAACCTATGGAACTCCTTATGATTGAAGTACCCGATAACTATGTCGGTGCCATCATGGAAAAACTCGGCTCCCGCAAAGCCGAACTTATCAACATGACCACAAAGGAATCCGGTACTACTCATATTGAATTCCGTATTCCCTCAAGAGGTCTGATGGGCTACCGCTCCGAATTCATGACCGATACCAACGGCAACGGCATTATGAATCACATTTTTGACGGCTATGACAACTATAAAGGCGATATCCAGTCCCGTCAGCAAGGCTCTTTGATTGCCCATGAAACAGGCGACAGTACCGGTTACGGTCTTTTTTACGCTCAGGACAGAGGACGTTTATTTATCGGTCCGGGCGTGGAAGTCTATGAAGGCATGATTGTCGGTGCCAATCCCAAAAATGAAGATATGACCGTGAATGTCTGCAAGAAAAAACACGTTACCAATACCCGTGCCGCAGGCTCCGATGAAGCCCTCAAACTCACTCCTCCCACCATTCTCAGCCTTGAACAGTCACTTGAATTCATCGCTGATGACGAACTCGTGGAAGTCACTCCCAAATCTATCCGCATGAGAAAAATGATTCTTAACAAGGAAAAACGTCTGAAAGCTCAGAGCAGAGGAGAGTGATGAATGGAATACGTTATCCTCGACCTTGAATGGAACGGCAGCTACAGTGCAAAAGTCGGCAGCTATATCAATGAAATCATTGAATTCGGAGCTGTCAAGCTCAATGAAAACATGGAGATTATCGGTCAGTTTTCCGTACTTGTCCGCCCTGACCTGACCAAAACTCTCCGCAACAGAATCAAAGACCTTACTTCCCTTACCAATGAAGAACTCAAAAAAGGCTATCCGTTTCAGTATGCTTTCAGCAAATTCCAGAAATTTGCCAAAAACTGCATTGTCATGACATGGAGTACAAGCGATATCGTTACTCTCCAGGAAAACTGCCTTTACTATAACAAAAATGACCGTCTGCCTTTCCTGAAAAAATACGTTGATTTACAGGTATACTGTCAGGAAATGGCGGGACTTGGCAATTATACGCAAATCGGTCTTGTGCCTATGGCGGAATTGCTCGGGCTTGATGTCAGCGATATCCCCCATCACCGTGCCATCGGCGACAGCATCGTTTCTGCCAAATGCTTTCAGAAACTCTATTCCAAAGGTGCTCTCAAACCCCATATCCAAAAAGCCGACTGCAACGAATTCTATACCAGACTTCACTATCACAGCACATATACTTACAGTCTTGACAATCCGCTTGTCGATGAAAGCATTATGACGGCAAACTGTAACCTCTGCGGTGCAAGAGCCGTCAGGCAAAAACCTTGGGAAGTGAAAAATAAAGGCTTTTATTCCACTTTCCTTTGCCCTAAATGCAGTAATGAATTTGATGTCAAAATCATGTTCAAAATCAAATATGATGGCGTTATGCCTTCCAAAAAACTCGCCGTCCACAACAATGACGAAAAAGAAATTCAGCTCTCTGACGAATGATCAGAGAGCTTTTCTTTAATGTACAATATTCTTTTTATAAATAATCTCCAGACCGTAAAGCAGCAATTCATCATTCAGAATGATTTCATGCCTGCAATGCGGTACAATCATCGGTGACAATCCGCCTGTCGCTATGATAGTCGGTGTCCCCTCCACTTCCAGCGACATTCTGTCTATCAGTCCGTCAAGCATTGCCGCATTTCCGAATACCGTGCCCGACCTCATGCAGTCTATCGTATTTGTTCCTATCGCCTTTTTCGGTGCCTCTATGCTGATTCCCTGCAATTGTGCGGCATTCCTTGTCAGTGACTCCATCGACACTTTGACTCCCGGTATAATTACTCCGCCCCTGTAGCATGAATCCTTATCCACTACACATATTGTCGTTGCCGTCCCCATGTCAATGACCATTAACGGCTTCGGATACAATGCCACTGCCGCAACGGCTCCCACTACCAAGTCACTGCCCAGTTGTGCCGGATTGTCTATCTTGATATTCAATCCCGTTTTAATCCCCGGTCCCACTATCATCGGAGTGCATTTTATCACCTTTTTCACCGATATCTTTAATATTTCATTCAGCTGCGGAACAACTGATGATATAATGCCGCCTTCAAAATCCCCTGCCGAAAATCCGTTCAGCTCTATCAATATCTTTATCTGAACCGCATATTCATCTGACGTTTTATTCTTGTCTGTACTGATACGGGATATAAATGCCGTTTTTCCTTCGCTGATTCCGCCAAATACGATATTCGTATTGCCTACATCTATCGCTAAAATCATTTCAAACTCCCCTTTGTCACATCTTCCACGATATGCAGGTCAAGCTGATTGAACGGTATAATTATGCCATTCTTCTCCAGCCTTGTCTTTATATTTTCCTGCATGGAATAATACACTTTCCAGTAATCTTCCGAATCGCACCATATCCACACCATCAAATCCACACTGCTTTCATTCAGCTTTTCCACCTGTACCTTGTTATTTTCCTCATGCAGTACAAGGTCACTTTCATCAAGCACCTCCATAATAACTCCCCTTGCTTTCTCGATATCTTCACTGTACGATATCGGAATGACCAAATCAACCCTGCGTTTCTCACGCACAAAATAATTGATAATATTATTGGAAGTCAGTCTTGAATTCGGTATGAGTATCTCCCTGTTGTTATATGTACATAAAGTCGTATACATCATATCAATCTTTACAACCGTTCCTTTGAGTCCCTCTGTTTCGATATAGTCCCCTACTTTGAACTTTTTATTGATAATAATCAGTGTTCCGCTTGCCACATTCGCAAGGCTGTCTTTCAATGCCAAGCCTATCGCCACTGTCGCTGCACTCACCGTTGCTATCAGCGTTGTCATGTCAAATCCCACTGTCGAAAGCACACACAATATAATCAGTATCTTCAATACCGCATTCAAAATCGAATTCAGGAATGTGATTACCGTTTTGTCAATTTTTGCCCTCGTCATCGCCTTTACCGAAATCCTGCATACCAGTTTCACCAGCCACCAGCCTACAAAAAATATCACCAGTGCCGCTATCAGCTTCGGCAAAAATGCCACTGCCCAATCGTATGCCGCTTCAAGCCATTTCTGAGCAACGCTTAAATTCTCCTCCACCGATTTGTTAATGTCCAACGTTTCATCAAGAAAAAAATACATTTTCCTGCCCCCATTCAATTTGATATATCAATTATAACATATATTTCCGAAATTTCAAAGAAAAAATTGTTATATTTTTGTCCCTATTGCAAAAATTTGTATTTTATTGTATGATATACTTATAAGCTTCAAATAACGAAAGGATCATTCAGATATGTTCAAAGATATTGACAAAACTATCATTTATTACGGCGTCTACGGCACTGATTCCGAAGAAATCAATCAGGCGGATATTCTCTGTACCGCCAGAAAAAAATTCTTTGAATCAAGCTGTATTCCCCAGAAAGCCAGAGGTAATGTCAAAACTTCTCTGGGACTCAACAACTACAGCTATGTCATTGAAATAGGGGTGAGTCTGCGTTACAGAATGATCACCAAGGACGGCAAACAGCTTGCAAGAGTCTTTGACACCGCAGGCGGTTATTTTGCCGAAACACTCGACTATTTCCATAGACCTCTTAAAAGGGCTTATTTCAATAAACTTCACAAATGGCTCAAAACCGAATTCATCTCCCCCAATGACAGAACCATCAAATATACCGTCTACCCCTCCAGAGATGGCGAAATTCCCGTTATTATCCTCAAAGAAAACAACTTTGAAACTGTACTCTATGCTTTCACTGCCGAAATGGATAATACTACTTCCGCTCATCTCAATAAACTGACAGGCACTCCCAGAATTTTCTGTTCCACCAGCTTCGGCAATTTCTACTTCTGCACCAAACAAAATTATACCGAAAGAAAAAAAGCCCTTGAAGAAGTCATTAACCCCACTTACTTCAGCACGGAAGTATATGCTTCATGGACTTCCGACGATGAACCTAAAACTCACCACCCCGCACCCCCTCCCGAACCTGAAATCAAAAAAGAACTGCCCGTTATTACAGAACCCCCTGCCATTCCCGAACCTCCCCAAACACCCGCTCCTTATGAAAGAAAATGCGTTTTTTCGGGCGAATGTCCCTATGAAACCGCTGAAAAACTTCTCATAGAATCCAACGGACAAAAGTTTTTCTATTTCGGTGAACTCTCCGATAACAAGCGTCACGGCATCGGCAAAACCGTTATGCCAAACGGTCAGACCGCTTATGAAGGCAATTACCAAAATAATCAGCGTCACGGCATGGGCGTGCATTACTACAAATCCGGTAAACTCTGCTATGCCGGCAACTGGCATAACAATCAGAAATCAGACCTTGGTGTCGCTTTTTCACCTGATGACAACAGTGCTTTTATCGGTCAATGGCGTAACGGTGATTCTGTCGGTATCGGTGCATTTTTTGACTGTAAAGGCAATCTCCTTTACCTCGGAAATGCAGAAAACGGTGTAAAAAATGGTGCAGGTATCACCTACAATTACGATAATAAAGCCTTTTTTGTCGGCAAGTACGAAAACGGCAAATTCCTCGATTCCGGCACACTTTTCGACAGTAAAGGCAATCTCCTTTACACCGGCGGTTATAAAAATAATCAAAAAAACGGTGTCGGAACTTCCTATCATGTCAACGGCTCGGTCATCTATCAAGGTCACTGGCTCAATGATATGTATGATGGTGAAGGTGTCCTCCGCACTTCAAACGGCTGTACCCTCACAGGCTCTTTCAAACTCGGCAAGGCTGACGGTCCGTGTATCCTCTCCGATAAAAACGGCAAAATAATCTATAACGGCAATTTTGAAAATGACCTCTACAACGGCAAGGGCAGGCTTTTCCTTGAAAACGGCAATTATGCCGACGGTCAATTCCTCAATGGTCAGCCGACAGGCATTTTCAAAGAATACAACTCCAATGACCATCTCGTCTACAGCGGTGAATGGGCGGATATGCACCGCTGCGGCATTGGCACCGAATACAAACACGGTGATAAAATCTATGAAGGCGAATTCAAAAATTCTCTTTACAGCGGTAAAGGCATACAGCTTTTCAACGGCAATATCATATACAAGGGCTCTTTTCTTAACGGTATGCGTGACGGCTACGGCGTGGAACTCTGGAATAACCAGACTTACTATCAGGGTATGTGGAAAGGCGATGTCTATAACGGCAGCGGTATCCTTTTTGAAAATTCCAAACCCCGTTATGTCGGCATTTTCAAAGACGGCAAAATGCATGGCAGAATCAACGAAATCTCAGATAATAAAATTATCCGCAAATCCATCTATGAAAACGGTATTCTTATTTATACCTGCGATTATGACCAAAACGGCTCTGTCGCATATTACGGCAGTATCGCTGACGGTCTGCGTAACGGCATGGGCTGTACCTTTGCACCCTCCCATGAAAAAAACTTCGAGGGCATTTTCCGCAGCGGTTCCCCAAGCAAGCCTATGAAAATTATCTTCCGTGAATTAGAGGATATCCCCCCTTGTCCCGAACTGCAAAATACCCCTTATGAAACTTTCCGAAAATCCCCTGAATTCGCCATAGAAAAAAATATTTCCGTTGCCAATACCAGCGGTATTTTCACCGGCTCCATGAAAAATAAACTCCCCGACGGTGAAGGCACTATCCTCTATTCCGACCACCGTTATACAGGCTCTTTTTCCAACGGTGTCCCCAACGGTCACGGCATTATCTATATGAGTGACGGCTCTACTAAAAAAGGCTCTTTCTCTTTAAAGCCCTTTGAAGAATTTTCACAACTCAAATTCCATGACATTACCTATTATTTCAAAGACGAGGTGTCAGAATGAAAACTCTCTATATCTCCGACCTTGACGGCACTTTACTTGACAAAAATGCCAAACTCTCCCCCCGTTCCGCTGAAATCATCTCCAATCTCATTCAAAACGGACTCCTCTTTTCCGTCGCAACCGCAAGAAGTCAATCCTGTATCAGCATATTACAACAGCTTGATATCAATATCCCCTGCGTTCAGCTCAACGGCGTTTTAATATACGACTTCAAAACCAAAAAATATATCGGCTGCACCCCCATGGATACGGGTACAGCCGACAGTATTATTCAAATCCTCAAATCTTTCGACAGAATGTCATTCGTCTATAAATTCGACAGTGACTGCGGTATCAATGTCGAATTTGAGAAACTCCAAAATGAAGTGGAACAAAATTTCTTCAATGCCAGAAAAAATCAGGATTACAAGAGTTTCAGACAAGTCCCGAACATTACCGCCTCAGATGATGACCGCATTATCTATTTCACCATGGTGGACAGCTATCAAAGACTGAAACCCATTTATGAACAAATCAAAACGCTCCCCCATGCCAAGCCGACTCTTTACCGTGACAACTATTCCGACCTGTATTTCCTTGAAGTATTCAGCTCAGACGCTACCAAAGCAAACGGTGTCCTTAAAATCAAGAAAATGTTAAATGCCGATACAGTCGTTGCTTTCGGTGACAATCTCAATGATATTGATATGCTCAAAATTGCCGATATCGGTGTTGCCGTCGGTGACTGCGTGGAAGAAGTCAGGCAATATGCCGATATCATTATCGGCAACAGCTATGAAAACGGTGTTGCCGAATTTCTCCTCTCTCACTCGAAAAATTCGATTTCAGGCTTCTGAATCTCCGCTTTCGGTGCAAACGGCACTGTATCGAATACTTCAACAATCTTATCCCTGAACCACAATGACGGCGTTACCCTTAAAGCAAATCCGTATCCGTTATCCATCTGCCATTTATAACTTTCTGCCTGCGGTATGCCATATACTGACAACAGTGTCATGATAATTCCGCCATGCGTGACGACTGCCGATTTCAAAATATTTTCACTGACAATTTCATTCACGATTTTTTCAAAGCCCCTGCATATCCTCATGGCAAACTCTTTTCCCGTTTCACCCTTCGGGGGCGACGTTTTATCCGAGTTTTTCAGCCATTCCGTGAATTCAGGCTTGCCCGAAAGCTCAACCGCACTCTTGCCTTCCCATTCACCAAAGTCACATTCACTCAATGCCGCCACTGTACTGATATCCATATCGGGATAAATAATTTCACAGGTTTGTGTACATCTTGCCAGCGGACTTGCATATACTTTATCACATACGGGATATCCAAAATCTTCCTTGATATCCCTTAAATTACTTTTTCCCCTTTCGGACAGGTTCACGTCCGTTCTTCCGATGTATCTCCCCTTGAGCGTTTCATCGATTGCCCCATGACGTATCAGATAAATTATATACGACTGCATATCTCAAAAATCTCCTTTAAAAAATTTTTAAAAACAACTTTACAAACTGTTTTACTTGTTATATAATTTACATACTGTTTTAATTTGACGAAACAGGTCGTTTCCATATTTAATATATAATTTTGTTTACATATTGTCAAGGAGTTTTTTCATGAGTGATTTTCCGAGAATGATAACCCTTCTCCGTAAAGAAAAGGGTTTGAGTCAAAAACAGGCTGCCCTTGAATTAGGCGTGTCGCAAGCCCTGCTGTCACACTATGAAAAGGGCATAAGAGAATGCGGGCTTGACTTCGCTGTAAAAATTGCCGATTACTACAATGTATCATGCGACTATCTTTTAGGCAGAACCGCCGACAGACACGGCATGAACTTTGAAACAGGATTCATGCAGAATCCCGAAAACAAATCTGTCAGCCCGTCAAATACCGCCCTCTCCGCCAATAAACAGCGTATCATCCATTCCATAGAAATTATATTCGGCATTCTTGAACAGGCTGACTGCAAAGGTTTGAATTTGGAGATATCTTCCTATCTCATGGTATCCGTTTATAAAACCCTGCGGATTCTCTATTCCGCCAATCCCAAAAATCCGCAAGCCATGTTTTCCGTCATGCCCGAAGTGTACAGGGGATTATCCTCTGCACTCCAGTGTATCAGCGAATCCAATGCCGAGTGCCTTTCACACGGCAAAAATACTGCCGGTTCCACGGGACTTGACAGCACTTTTGCCCCCTCTCTTTCACCTGATATCATTTCAAGGTCCTATCCCGAACTGGCACCCTCTTTATATGAACTCGTACAGAAAACCGAAAACAAACTTAAAAAACTTTCCTGAAATCCAAAAAGCTGACAATCTTCTGACTGTCAGCTTTTATTGTTTTACTGCACGATTGCATACCCTTCCGGTATGACAAACATATCTTCATCAGGCGTATCTGTAATGGTATTAACCACTATTTCCGAAATATTACTGCCGTCTGTACCTACCATATATACAGGCTTGTCACCGTCAAAATATATCTTCACGTTCTCCCCGTCTGCATTGTATTCTTCAAAATTCAGTTCCCTGCCTTTGTATTTTTCTGTACCGCTGCCCTTATATTCCAGTTTATCCAGACCGAAACTCAATGACAGCTGCTGCAGTATTTCATTCGCTATCGAATTTTGTGTCAGACCATCTTCTGTCTGCAACTTTTCATCAGGGTTATACGGCTCTCCCGTTAAAACTGCCCTTTTCTCCACGTCATCTATCAGATACGTTCCCTCGGAATTTCTCAGTATCTTGACACTGTTTTTCCCGAATGTGAATTTCTCCGCTACTCCGCTGTCACTTTTCGCAATCTCTGCATGGAATTTTATCTCCATTCCACCGAAAATGGCTAATCTGCCCGTCGCATTGATATAAATATCCTTGCTTTCAAGCGACTTTTGCGTATATTCCTTTGTCTTATCGCCCAGATTTTCGATATCCACTATATTTTCAACAATCTGTCTGGGATACTCTGCCACTTCACCGCTGATTTCCGAAACTTCCGCTGAACTCTCTTTTTTGCTTTCCTCTGAAACTTCCGACACTTTTTTTGATTCTTCTTTTGAAATTTCCTTTGAAACTTCCGCCGAACTCTCCTTTTTGCTTTCCTCTGAAACTTCCGACACTTTCTTTGACACTTCTTTTGATGTTTCTTTTGAAATCTCCTCTGAAACTTCCGATACAGTGCTTATTTCCGAAACTTCCGACTGCTTAGACACTTCATTTGCCTGCGGTGCACATGATGTCAGCAAAAGTGCTGTCAGTAAAACCAATATCCTCTTTTTCAATCCGATCATCTCCTTTACCAAAATTATATCATATCATTTCTGTATAAACAACTGCTATTTATTGAATTTTGTCAAAAGAAATGATTGAAATTTTTCCCTGACTGTATTACAATATAATAAAATATATGAAACGGAGTTTTTGATATGTACAAAAATTACATCTTTGACCTCTATGGCACTCTTGTCGATATCAGCACCAATGAATGGAAATCAAGCCTCTGGAAAAATATGTCCGTGATTTATTCCATGCATGGTGCTATGTATACCCCTGCTGAACTTAAAAAAGCCTATTATGCTTATCTCAGGGAACAAGTCGCCAATATCCCCGCTGAAAAGTATTCCACCAATCCCGAACCACAGATTGAATACACCTTTCAGAGAATGTTCACTGAAAAAGGCATTGACTGTCCCATGACACTCGCCAAGGAAACAGGTCTTGTATTCCGTGCGTTATCCCTCAATTACATAAAGCTCTATGACGGCGTTCATGAATTATTTGACGCTATCCATCAAAACGGCGGTAAAGCCTATCTGCTCTCCAATGCACAGCGTATCTTTACCGAACCTGAAATCCGTATGCTCGGCATTTACGATGAATTTGAAGATGTCATTATCTCCTCCGATGTCGGATGTGCAAAGCCTGACATCAAATTCTATCAGCATATCCTTGCAAAACATAATCTCAATCCCAAAGAGTCCATCATGATTGGCAACGACTATATTACAGATATTCAGGGCTCTTTCAATGCAGGCATTGACTCTCTCTATCTGCATACCAATATTTCTCCCGAAATCAAAGATGAACTGCTCGCCAAATACAAAGTCATGAGCGGTGACATCTTTGAAGCAATACATATTCTTTTTCATTAAAAAATGAGGTGTTTTTAAAATGTTTGGTGAAGATTTACTCATGGCTACAAAACTTAAAAAACAGGAACTGATGAAACAATTCACGGAAGGCAAAAAAATCGGCTTTATCGGTGCCGGCAACATGGCTACCGCTATTGTTAAAGGTCTTTTGAAATCAAAGAAACCTGCCGGTTCCGTCTTTGTGTATGACTGCAACGTCAGACAGCTTAAACCAATGGCGGAAATGGGCGTTTCCATCGCTTATACCGGTGAGGAACTCGTCGAAAAATCCGATATTATCGTTCTTGCCGTGAAACCCCAGAACTATGATGAAGTACTTGCGGAAATCAAGCCTGCCGTTACCGAAGAAAAAATCTTTGTTACCATCGCTGCCGGAATCTCCATTGACTATGTGAGAAAAGGCTTGGGCATGGATTGTCCCATGGTGCGTGTCATGCCCAATACACCGCTTCTGCTCGGTAAAGGTGCTACCGCTGTATGCCGCTCCGAAAATATCTCCGATGAGGATTTCATGGAAGTTTATGATATGTTCGCCAATTCCGGTGAAGCCGTTGTCCTCCCCGAAGAACAAATGAACTCTGTTATTGCCGTCAATGGCAGCAGTCCCGCCTATGTCTATCTCTTTGCAAAGGCTATGACCGATTATGCCGTTTCTGTCGGCATTGAAAAAGAGATTGCCCTTAAACTCGTCGCTCAGACTTTTATCGGAAGTGCCGAAATGCTCCTTTCCAGCGGTGACGACCCCGATACTCTCATTAAAAAAGTCTGCTCAAAGGGCGGTACCACCATTGAAGCCGTTAATGTCCTCAATGAAAACAACGTTCCCCGGACTATCATTGACGCTATGGCTGCCTGTACGAAACGTGCCGAAGAACTTGGCAAATAAAAATCAAGACCGTTGACTCCTTCAGCCAACGGTCTTTTTATTTATCCTATTTCATGAAAGCTGACATATATTTTGCCAAGTTTTCCGCTATTTCAGCAGCATTTTCCTTGCTCGTGCCAACCGATGTCGTATATACTTTTACTTTCGGCTCAGTGCCTGACGGTCTGACAATGACTCCCATGCCGCCTTCCAGTGAATAGGAAAGTACATTCGATTTCGGCAAATTGATTTCCGTCTGTTCGCCTGTCGCAAGGTCTTTCTTGTAGGAATTCAGATAATCGGCAATCTCCGTTACTTGATAACCTGCCACTTCCGCAGGCGGCTCTTTGCGGAATTTATCCATGATATCCGCCATTTTTGCCATGCCTGCCGCTCCGTCAAATTCATAGCTGTCTGTCCTGTTCAGATAATAGCCGTATTCTTCATATATCTCCGTCATGACTTCATCAAGGCTCTTGCCCTGCTGACGATAATATGCCGCCATTTCACATATCAGCATTGAACCAACTACTGCATCTTTATCTCTTACATACGTTCCCGCAAGATAGCCATAGCTCTCCTCAAAGCCGAATACATATCTGTTTTCCTGATTTTTCTGCTCCAGAAGAAGTATCTGTTCACCGATATACTTGAATCCTGTCAAAACATTTTTCAGCTCGCAGCCGTATTTCTCACATATCTTTTCAACCAGCTTGCTCGTAACAATCGTCTTGACGGCAACGGGATTTTCAGGCAAAGTGCCTTTTTCCTTTCTCGTAGAAAGCAAATAATTTATCAGCATGATACCCGTTTCATTACCTGTCATCAGACGATAACCGTCTTTTGTCTTGACGGCTATTCCTACACGGTCACTGTCGGGATCAGTTGCCAACAGCAAATCAGCCTGTTCTTTTTCGCAGAGTGCCAGTCCTACTGCCAATGCCTCTTTTATCTCCGGATTCGGATACGGACAAGTCGGGAAATTGCCGTCCGGCATTTCCTGTTCGGGCACTACCACAACATTTTCAATTCCGATTCTTGAAAGTATCTTTCTTACCAGCTTGTTGCCTGCACCGTTGAGCGGTGTATATACCACTTTCAAGCCTGAACCCCTGCACATATCCCTATCCACTCAATCATGCCGCTTTTCAAGCCTTCCTCAAAGTCTACCAGCTTGATATCTCCGTTGAAATAGTCCACTTTCAGTATTTCTTCATATACCGCATCTGCCGAAACGTCCGTCATCTGACAGCCGTCACTGCCGTAACACTTATATCCGTTATATTTAGCCGGATTGTGACTTGCCGTTACCATAATGCCGGCTTCCGCTTTCAATGCCCTTACTGCATACGATACTACCGGTGTCGGCTGAAGCTCCGTCGAAATATACGCTTTGATGCCGTTTGCCGCAAGAACCCTTGCAGACTCCCTTGCAAAAACATCTGCCTTTATTCTTGAATCATGCGATATCGCAACAGATGCATTTTCACAAGTCTTATTGAGGAAATTCGCCAATCCCTGCGTGGCACGTCTTACTGTATAAACATTCATTCTGTTCGTGCCTGCACCGATAACGCCTCTCAAGCCTGCCGTACCGAATTTCAGTTCCCTGTAAAATCTTTCATATATCTCATCTTCATTTCCGGCAATCTCTGCAAGTTCCTTCGTCAAGTCGGCATCATCTTTTGCATTCTCCGTCCAGATTCTGTAAAGTTCTTTTGTATCCATCAATCAAAACCCCCTAAAAAATACTCTTTCATTATATTCCAAATGATATCACTATCATAACACAATTTTCCTCTCGTTTCAACAGTATATTGCAAATATTTATAACATTTTTTTAATATATCTATACTTATTTTCCAAAATTTGTAATTATTACTAAAAAATGATATTTCAAAAGTAAAATATTTACAAAAAATTTCTTTTTACTACTTGTAATATATTGAATTTTACGCTAAAATATATATGACCGATTTTTCCATAAGGGGAATTTTTACTATGCTTAAAACTATCAAAAAAATTTTTTATACACCTGTTATTATCACTTTCTTCATTGTGCTTGTATCTGTGTCTTTCACAATCATATCCGCCCTGTTCTTCAACTCCGACATGAAAGGCACTTGGCGGATTCACTTCAAACTTGAAGAAAAAGATTATACCCATTATCTGACTATCCTTGACAATCATCAATTTACTTACAGTTTCGGCGGCATTACCTATGACGGTAAATATACCATTGACACCGCTGACAAAACTCTGAATATCTCTTCTTCAAGCTACGGAAAATACAATATCAACAGCAATTTCAAATACAATGTCACTGGCAATGCCTTTACGGGCAGAAGTATTTCTCTCACCAATTCCGATAATACCGAACTGCCCTTTAAACAAAGTGATGACTATATCCCTGTCATCAAATATTACAGCGACTTCAAGCCTGATGAAAATCTCATCGGTTCATGGCTCTACAAAGATGAAAAACAAGGCTATAACTATACTTTCACTTTCTACGATGACGGCAGATATGAATATCTTTGCAGCGGTTCAAGACATATCGGTGCCTATAAGACCGACGGCAAAAACTTTACCTACAATATCGTAACAGACGGCGGTGGCGTGAATGAGGAAAATCTGAAATTCTCCCTCGAAAACGGCACTCTCTGTTTCATTAAAGACGATCTTGCTGATGTTCTTACAAAAACAAATGACAAGTTTTCTTTTGAAAACGAAATTAAATAATAAAGGAGCGTATACACCATGTTGAAAGACTTTTGGAAAGCATTTAAAAGCGGTACCGATATCAGAGGTGTCGCTGTTGAAGGAGCAGGCTATGATGTGAATCTCACCGAAGAAACCGTAACCGCCATGACAAACGGCTTTGTTCTCTGGCTTGCCGAAAAAACGCAGAAATCTCCTGAAAAACTCGTCGTTTCTGTTGGACGTGATTCCAGAATATCCGGTCCGAAAATTTCCGCTGTTGTCAGAAGAACTCTCTTTGAAGCCGGTGTTTATGTTATTGACTGCGGTCTTGCCTCTACCCCTGCCATGTTCATGACTACCGTTGAACTTGAATGTGACGGTGCCGTTGAAATCACAGCAAGCCATCACCCCTATTACAGAAACGGTCTGAAATTCTTCACCCGTAACGGCGGTCTGGAAGCCGAAGATATTACCGCCATACTTGAATATGCACAGAACAATCAAAGACCGCCTTTCAGCGATGAAGGCGACATCTCCGTAACGGATTATATGACTACCTATGCCAATAATATCCGTGAAATGATTAAAGAGGAAATCAACTCCAAAGAAGATTATCATCACCCGCTCAAGGGCTTTAAAGTAGTCGTTGATGCCGGTAACGGTGTGGGCGGTTTCTATGCAACCGTTCTGGAATCCCTCGGTGCAAACGTTGAAGGCAGTCAGTGCCTTGAACCCAACGGTATGTTCCCATGCCATGCCCCCAACCCCGAAGATGCAAAGGCTATGGAATTTATATGCAATGCCGTTAAAAAATATCATGCCGACCTCGGCATTATATTCGATACAGACGTTGACCGTGGCGGTGCCGTGGACTCCGGCGGCAGAGAAATTAACCGCAATCGCCTTGTTGCATTGGCTGCTTCCATCGCTGTCGATAATAACCCCGGTGCCGTTATCGTTACCGATTCCATCACTTCCAGCGGCTTGAATGAATTCATCGAAAAAGACCTTAAATGCAAACATCTCCGCTTCAAGAGAGGCTACAAAAACGTCATTGACGAGGCTATCCGACAGACCGAAAACGGCAAAAGATGTCCCCTTGCCATCGAAACTTCCGGTCATGCCGCTATGAAAGAAAATTATTTCCTTGATGACGGTGCTTATCTCGTTACAAGAATATTGATAAAAGCCGTTCAGCTTCGCAATCAGGGCAAATCTCTCGAAAGCCTTATCGAAAATCTGAAAGAACCTGTTGAAAGCAAGGAAATCAGAATTAAAATTACAGACAAGGATTTCCGCAAGCGTGGCGAAAAAGTGATTGCAGACCTCTTTAAATATGCCGAACAGCAAAAAGATTTTAAAATTGCAAAAGACAATTATGAAGGCATCAGAGTTTCATTCAACAAGAAAAACGGTGACGGCTGGTTCCTGCTCAGACTCAGTGTACATGATCCCATTATGCCGCTCAACATCGAAAGCGACAGCAAGGGCGGCGTTGACAAGATATATGCAAAACTCAAGCCTTTCCTTGAGGACTGCGAAGGTCTTGAAACCTATGTGAAAAAGCCTGAACCAAAGAAACCTGTCGAAAAAGCAAAGCCTGTTGAAACAAAAGCTGCTCCTGTTGAAGAAAAAAAGCCTGCTGAAACAAAAGCTGCTCCTGTTGAAGAAAAAAAGCCCACTGAAACAAAAGCTGCTCCTGTTGAAGAAAAAAAGCTCACTGAAACAAAAGCCGCTCCTGTTGAAGAAGTAAAGCCTGCTGAAACAAAAGCTGCTCCTGTTGAAGAAAAAAAGCCCATTAAAATAGAAACTGCTCCTGTTGAAGAAGTAAAGCCTGTTGAAACAGAAACCGCTCCCATTGAAGAAGTAAAGCCTGCTGAAACAGAAACTGCTCCTGTTGCGGAAGAAAAAAAAACTGAAATAGAAGCTCCTGTTCAGAATAAAAAGCCCAAAAAGAACAATTCCAAAAAGAAACCCAGAAAGAACAAATAATGAAAAAGTCCCCTGATACATTCAGGGGGCTTTTTGAATCATTCTATTAAAGGTGTTTTTTCATATATTGCAATATATTCCTTTGCCATCTCTACACATGAATCTTTCAGCACAGTATTCCTTACCGTTTTTTTGATATTCTTTTTTTCTTCCATGCCAAGATTGGCAAATGTCTTTAAGCATTTCGCAAATTCTTCTTCATTCTTATACACAAAACCATTGATATTCTCCTGTACCATGCTCGATGCAATATTTTCATTGTCATACTTCACCATCACAGGCAAACCGCATGACATCGCTTCTCCGAATGACATCGACATCAAGCCGTCATCGTATGAACATACATACATATCTATCTGCAGCTTGCGGCACTGCTCTTTCAGATATTCCGTTTCCGTTCCGTCGCCCACCATCAGAAATTGTATATTATCCGTCTTTTTGATATACTTCGCAAATGCCGACAATGCAAATTCAAGATTCTTTTCTATCGTCAGACTCCCTGCAAATACCGCTACCGTTGAAGTGTCTGACAAACCAAAATATCTCCTGATACTGCTTGTCGTATTTTTATCGTACTTTTTATAGTTGAACAAATCTCTGTCCACAGCACACGGGATAATCGTTACTTCATTTCTCTTTCTGGCACGCCTTACAAACATCTCCGCACGACTGCAGGAAGATGTCACAGTTCCCGCATTGTCAAGCATATCTTCAAAATGCTTTCTTTCAAAAAATGTCCTGTATTTCCAGACAAGTTTATTTTCTGCCGCAAATCTGTCCATGAAATAATCGTGTATCGTGAATACTACCGGTATTTTCGCCCTGTCTGCCACTTTCAGCCCCATATAGCCTATCTTCGTATCTGTATGTATATGCACAACATCAGGCTTACAGGCACATATAAAGTCTATCACAGATTCATCTTCACAATTTTTGCACTCATATCCGTATTTATTTTTCGCTTTCTTCGCCGGACACCATATAATGCCGTTCTTACAGTACGCCTTTTCGGTATCCATTGATGACGTTACTATCACAACTTTATGCGACAGCTTCTCCAATCCCTTTTTCAGCACATCTATGTAGCTCGATATCCCGCACACATACGGTGAAACTACTTCCGTAAATATCAGTATTCGCATAAGCACCACCACAATTCTTTTTATCTTTCCTATTGTATCACATTTTTTCCCTAAACAAAAGACTTTTTAGAAATTATAAAAAAACTCTTTTAAATTCCATAAAAATATTGTATAATGTTAAATAGAATTTTGTTTACATTTTAAAAAAATTATCGGAGGTGCTTTCTATGGAAACAAAATTTTCTGTCAGTCTTTCCAAAATCATATCCGAGCTTGAACTCGATGTCGCTTATATGCCGAATGAACCCGAAACTATTCACGTTTCATCTAAAGATATCACCCGTCCCGGTCTGGAACTCACGGGCTTTCTCGATTTCTTCGACAACTCCCGCATTATCCTTTTCGGAAATACAGAAAACAGCTATCTGAACAAATTCAGCTCCGAACAGAGAATCTATGTCATTGAAAGAATTTTCGCCCTCAAACCCCCTGCCATCATCATTACAAGAGGAATTATTCCCTACACCGAATTGATGTCCGCTGCCGAAAAATATAAAATTCCCGTTCTCCGCTCGTCAGAGCCTACTTCCGGTCTTTCCGCTTCCCTCGTGTCACTCCTCAACAATGAACTTGCTCCCCGTGTCACTCGTCACGGCGTTTTAGTGGAAGTTTACGGTGAAGGCTTACTTATCGTAGGTGACAGCGGTGTCGGCAAAAGTGAAACTGCCATTGAACTTATTAAAAGAGGTCATCGGCTCATTGCAGATGATGCCGTTGAAATCAGAAGAATTTCCAATAAACAGCTCATCGGCTCCGCTCCCGAAAATATCCGTCATTTTATCGAACTGCGTGGCATAGGAATTATCAATGCAAGACGGCTTTTCGGTATGGGCTCCGTTAAGCTCACTGAAAAAATTGATATGGTCATCAACCTCGAACTCTGGGACAACAATAAACAATATGACCGTATGGGCATGACCAGCGAAAAAACCGAAATTTTAGGCAATGAACTGCCTATCGTAACGATACCCGTCAAGCCCGGCAGAAACCTTGCCGTTATTATTGAAGTTGCCGCTATGAATAACCGTCAGCGTAAAATGGGCTATAATGCCGCCCGTGAATTGTTCCAGCTGCTCGGTCTGGAATATCCCGAAGAAGAAGGCGGCACTCAGAATATTTCATTTTAATTCAAGGAGTTTTTTATGTTGAACGAAAATATTTTAAATCTTATCAGAGAAAAAGGCAAAATCTCTTATCCCGACGGCATTCATGAAGATATTGTTTTATATCCGAATGAATCCATGAAAAATCACACTACTTTCCATATTGGCGGAAATGCCGACTGTTTCTGCGAAGTCAAAAGCATTTCTGCCCTGCAGAATCTTATCTCTGTATGCAGGGAAAATAATATCCCCTGTTTCATCATCGGTTTAGGCTCAAATCTCCTCGTTTCCGATAACGGCATTGAAGGTCTTGTTATCAAACTTTCGGGCGATTTCACCGAAATGAATATTGATGAAAATAATATTACCTGCGGTGCAGGCGTTTCTCTGGCAGGTGTGTGCGTCGCTGCCAAAAAAAATTCCCTCAGCGGTCTGGAATTTGCTTGGGGTATCCCCGGTTCCGTGGGCGGTGCCACCTACATGAATGCCGGTGCTTACAACGGTGAAATGAAAGATGTCGTTTCTTCCGTCACCTTCATGGACAGAAACGGCAATATACAAACATATCAAAATAATCAGCTCGATTTCGATTATCGTCACAGCGTTTTCAGCAATACCGATGATATTATCCTTTCCGTCACTTTTGAACTCAAAAAGGACAATCCCGAACTCATCGGCTATCGAATGCAGGAACTCATGAACAAACGCAAAACCAAACAACCCGTGAATCACTACAGTGCCGGCAGTGTTTTCAAGCGTCCCAAAGGTTATTATGCCGCTGCTCTGATTGAAGAATGCGGTCTGAAAGGCTATGCCATAGGCGGTGCCGAAGTCAGCAAAAAACATTCCGGCTTTATCGTCAATGACCGTAACGCTACCGCTCGGGACGTGAAACAGCTCATTGAACATATCCAAAAAGTCGTTCTCGAACAAAAAGGCATTGAACTTTGCTGTGAGATAAAATTTATCGGATAAGGATTGATATTATGGAATTTATCATCATCACGGGACTTTCGGGGGCGGGAAAATCCGTTGCCGTCAAAAATATGGAAGATTTCGGATATTACTGCGTTGACAATATCCCCCCCGCTCTCCTGACGGTATTCTATGAACTCTGTGAAAAATCTTCCGACTCCAAAATGAAAAAAGTCGCTATCGTCATTGACGTGAGAGCCGGCGACGGCTTTGAAGAACTCTTTGACGCTGCCGACAAACTCTCCTCTGACCAAAAAACATATAAAATCCTTTTTCTCGATGCCAAAGATGATGTGCTGCTCAGGCGTTTCCGTGAAACAAGAAGAAAACACCCTTTGACAGATGTTTGCAGCGGCTCTGTCGAAAAAGCCGTTCAGATTGAAAGAAAATATCTGGAACGTGTGAAAATAAAAGCCGATTATACCATTGACACTTCTTCCCTCTCGCCTGCACAGCTCAAAGAAAGAATGTCCATTCTGTTCCTTGAAAGCAAATCTTCCGGCATGACCGTGACCTGTATGTCTTTCGGCTTCAAACACGGCATCCCTGCCGAGGCAGACCTTGTATTTGATGTCAGGTGTCTGCCGAATCCTTTTTACATACCCGAACTTAAATATCATACCGGTCTGGAAAGCTGCGTCTTTGATTATGTCATGCAGTTTGAACAGTCAAAAGGACTGGCGGAAAGAATTTTCTCTCTTATTGACTATTCCATTCCCCTGTATCTTGCAGAGGGAAAAAGTCAGCTTGTCATCGCCATCGGCTGCACAGGCGGCAAACACCGTTCCGTTACCCTTGCAAGAGTCCTTCATCAGCATATCCTAAAAAGCGGTCAGCATACCGTTATCTATCACAGAGATGTAAATAAGGCGGGAAAATAATGTCTTTTTCAAAAGAAACCAAATCAGAATTATGCAGTGCACCTGTTTTCACCAATGAATACAAAATTGCCGAAGTCTATGGAATGGTACTTTTCGCAAGAACCTTTTCCATGAACGATATCTCTTTTTCAACCGAAAGCCGTGCCGCTGCAGGAGCATTTTCTCAAATGCTTTCTTCTCTCACAGAAACCATCGTTGACATGAACGTCCGACTTACTCGACGGGGCGGTGCAACCAATATCTATACCCTTTCCGTACCCGATTCAAACGACTGTCGGAAAATCTGTCAGTTTTTCGGTCATTCATCCAATCAGCCCAATCTCAGAATCAATCGTGCCAATATCGATGACGATGAATGTGTCAAATATTTTCTGCGGGGAGCATTTCTTGTCTGCGGCAGCGTCACTTCTCCCGAAAAGGAATATCACCTTGAATTTGTCGTGCCGCACAAGAAACTCTCCGAGGACCTCCAGAAAATTATTTCCGAAATCAATGAACTCGCTATCTCTCCCAAAATCGTCAGACGTAAGGGAAATTATATCGTCTATATCAAAGGCAGTGAAAACGTCACCAACACCATCACCTATATGGGCGGTCAGATGTCCGCCATCGAAATTATCCAGAACAATATCTATAAATCCGTCCGGAATGCCGTCAACAGAAAAACCAATTCCGAAACCGCCAATCTCAAAAAAACCGCTCTCGCCTCCGCTAAACAGATACAGGCTATCAATATCATCAAAAATAAACGTGGTCTGGAACATCTGCCCGATGACCTCAGAGAAATTGCTCTGATTCGTCTGGAATTTCCCGAATACAACCTGCGTGAAATAGGGGCGGCTCTGAAAGAACCTCTGACTCGTTCAGGCGTGAATCACAGAATACAGCGTATCCTTGAAATTGCAGAGGAGCTTTCCGATAAATGAAACATCTCTTTTCTTATATTTTCTCATTTCTGACGGACGGAATTCCATATATTCTCCTGCTTCTTCCTTTGTATATCCTTTTCAGATGCTTCCGACTCAAAAAAAATATCTCTTCACTGCTGTCCACGCCCAAAGAAATCGTCAGAACAATTCTTTTTATCTATCTTATCATGCTTTTTACTCAGACATTCATCGTCAACAGCGGTACAAATTCCATTGAACTTATCCCTTTCCGTATCATTATGATGCAGTTGAAATATGCCCAAAGCAATATGCACTCATTCATATTCAATATCATCGGAAATATAGGTGTATTCATCCCTGTCGGAATCATCTTTGCCTATCTTCTTGATTCCGATATCAAAAAAACGATCCTGCACGGTTCACTCA
Organism: uncultured Ruminococcus sp.; assembly: GCA_902801715.1. Classification (GTDB taxonomy): domain Bacteria; phylum Bacillota; class Clostridia; order Oscillospirales; family Acutalibacteraceae; genus UBA1213. The sequence goes on from CADCJK010000015.1 coordinate 30,361, forward strand.
TCTCCGTATTCATTGAAATCGTTCAGATTCCTCTCCAACGCACTACCGATATCGATGACGTGATACTCAATACAACCGGTACTGTAATCGGCTGTTTTATCTTCCTGCTTCTGTCACATATACTAAAAAAGAGAACTGCCACAAAATGACAGTTCTCTTTATTTTATCACTTTTTCATATCATCGCCACGATATACCGTGTCCTGATAGGTATTATTCATTGCATCGGTAATTGTGTCCTTCGGCTTCTGAACAGTCGTGACAAACGGATTGTTCTCCTTCATATAGTCCAAATCATACTTGATGACATGATATACCGCTGCACCTACCGCTGCCAGCGTTATCAGAAGTATCAGCCAGCCCATAAAGCCCAGTCTTACGCTTATCAAATCTTCCAACAATGCCTTGGCTGCCGCATTCGTCATGCCGACACCTATCAGCATACTCAGCATTCCAAGCAATTCCAACAGCGGCACAATCAGATACATGAACGGCACCAGCTTTTTATTGTTCTCCGCAAATTTCTGTACCTGCGGCAAAAACGTTGCCACTGACACAATCAGGGCAAGAAAATACATGAATGCGCCGAAACCCGATACCGCAAACATATTGGAACCTTTCTTGTATTCATAAAAAACCGCTTCAACATGAATGGAAATGACCGGAAACAGCATGAACAGAAAAATCAATACGGACGCTGCATAGCTTGCATAACGCAATATCATTTCCGTTTTATCCGAAGTATTCAGCACGCCCTTCACATTGGCAAGCCATTCATTGAAATATGCCTTGAAATCAAATCCCTGTGCATTTCTCTGAACTGCATTACTGTTCGGCTGAACTGCCGGAAACTGTCCGTAACCGCTCTGAACCGCACCTGTCTGCGAAAAACCCAAACCGCAGCTTGAACAGAATCTATCCTGTTCCATTCGGGGAGTACCGCAGTTTCCGCAAAAATTATCCCCCATGCCGCTCGGCGTTCCGCAGTTCGGACACGCTGCCGCACCCATCTCCAGCTGATATCCGCAATGTTTACAATACATAACCAAAATCCTCCAATATCATTTTTACATCGCCATTATAACATATTTCATTGAAATAGTCTTTTGGCATTTATCACAAACTTTGATGAACCCTTCCCCTTTTTTATATCAAACTTCCGCATTGAGCGGCTTGAAATTCGGGAAAAATGAAAACGCTATATTCGTACTGTGATCCGCTATCCTTTCCAGATTCGTCAGCAGCTCCATGAACAGCGTTCCCACTGCCGCATCACATTCTCCGTCACGCAGCCTTTCAATATGCCTGTCCTTGAAAAGCTCCGTCTTATCATCTATTTTCTGCTCGGTATCTCCCACAACTCTGAATATCTCTCTGTCCCTCTCTCCGTCAAACACTTTCAGCGAATTGTCTATGACACTGATTACCAATTCTTTCAGCTCATTAATCTCCGATACCGCTTTTTCACTGAATATCTCATTCTTATCAATCTGCATTTCCGCTATCTCGCAGATATTCTCCGCATGGTCACCGATTCTCTCCATGTCGCTCACTACATGATAATACTTGCCTATCTTCTCACGGTCGGCATCCTCTATCGCCAGGGCATTGATCTTGACAAGATATCCCGCTATCGTGTGATTCAGATAATCTATGACTTCCTCATTTTCCTCGACCTGCTCAATCTTCTTCTTATCCTGCTCTAAAAGTGCCTCCATCGACAACAAAAAATTCCTCTTTGCCAATATGCCCATTCTATGAATCTCTTTCGTAATCTGATTAACAGCAATCGGCGGTGTCTTGAGAATTCTCTCATCAACGTACTTCAGTCTGCAAGGCTCTTTCTCTGCACTTTCCTCGCCCCTTATGACAAGACACGCTATCTTTATAATGATTCCGTTACACGGCAATAATACCAGTGTTGTCACAATACTGAATATAATATGTACAAGGGATATCTGAAGCGATACATTATCCGTGGCACGCTGCAACAGCGAAACATACGGTGTAAATATCGTTATCGCCGTAAACATCAGTACTCCTATCGAACAGAATATAACATACGACAATGATGTCCTTCTTGCTGCCTTTGTCGCTCCTATCGAGGATATTACCGACGTTACACACGCTCCTATATGTATTCCGTACACGATATACACCGCATTCGGCAATGCCAATGCTCCTGCCGCTCCCAGTGCCTGCAATACACCGACTGTTGCAGACGAACTCTGCACCACTGCCGCAAATACCGTTCCGAACAGGATTCCCACGATGGGATCACTTACAGACGTTATCATATTCTGGAAAAAATCCAGCTCCGCCAACGGCTTCAAGTTATCACTCATTGTCGTCATTCCGAAAAACAATATGCCAAAACCTGCTATAATCTGTCCTGCATACTTCGTGTTATTCTTCTTGCTCAGGCTTACCATGAATGCACCGATACATATCAGTACTGGCATATACTGGGCTATATTAAACGACAATATCAAACTCGTTACCGTCGTTCCTATCGTTGCACCCATGATGACACCCATGCCTTGTGTCAGCGTCATCAAGCCTGCATTCACAAAACCTACTACCATGACCGATACCGCTGTCGAACTCTGTATAATCGCCGTTACAACGATACCTACCAATGCTCCCAAAAACCTGTTCGATGTCAGTTTTTCGAGAATGACTCTCAATTTCGCACCTGCCGCAAGCTCAAGCCCATCTCCCAGCAGTTTCATTCCGTACAGGAACAATCCAAGTCCGCCTAATGCAAGGATAATTTGTGTCGCCACTTCGCTCATAAATGATCCCCCAAATTTCTTTTTTTTAATACTTTCCTTTCAATGATATTACAATATTTGCTATTGTATATTCTTTAAAAGAATTTTAAAATATTTTTATTTTTCCCCTAAAATCCATCAAGCGTATCTCTCATTTTTATATGATTATCCCATTGCAATGATCCGTTTCATGCTGTATAATCTGGGCGACAAATCCTTTATACACGTTTTTATGTCTTTTCATCGTCATATCGTAATATTCCACTTCTATTTCATTCCATCTGTTTGTTCTTCTCACTCCCTCCAGTGACAAGCACCCTTCCTCTGTTTCATAGCTTTCCTTTGAATGTGATACTATCACGGGATTTATCATTACAACAGGCACTATCCCCATCTGCACCGCTATGATAGTCTTATTCACTCCTATCATATTTGCCGCTAATCCCACACATCTTTCACGATTTGCATTCAGCGTATCCAGCAAGTCCCTTGCTGTCTGCCAATCACTCTTATCTGCCCTTTCGGACTTCTTCATTAAAATAAACGTATCTTTTATAATTTCCCTTACCATCTGTATATTTTCCTCCCGAATTTCACATAATCCCCTTGAGGTGATTTTCATGACTTTCATTCCCTGCGATGAACACTGCATTTATCAAAAAGACGGCTATTGTAATCTTGAAACGCCCTCTGCCGTCACCAATTCCGCCGACAATTCCTGTGCCTACAGAATCAGCCCCCCAATGCCTCCACTGCTTCACGAATCGTCCTGACTCCTACTATCTCAATCTGACTGTCGTGCGGCAAGGTCAAGCCCTTTACATTGTGATACGGCAATATACATCTTCTGAATCCGAGCCTTGCCGCCTCCGATACCCTCATATCCGCACGACTCACGGAACGTATCTCCCCCGTCAAGCCCACTTCGCCAAATGCCAGAACATCTTCCGGTACAATCATATCTTTCAGACTGCTCACCAATGCCATTGATACCGCTAAATCAACTGCCGGCTCGTCCAATCTCAATCCGCCTATCACGTTGATATAAGCGTCCATGCTTGAAAAGAAATATCCGCAGCGCTTTTCAAGAACTGCCAACAGCATGGACATTCTGTTATAGTCAAAACCGGTACACATTCGCCTTGCATTTCCGTAACCCGAATTTGTGACAAGTCCCTGTATCTCCGCCAATATCGGTCTGGAACCCTCTATCGTACACGCTACGCACGTCCCCGATACATTCTTCGGTCTGCCTGACAGCAACATCAATGACGGATTTTCTATTTCACTCAATCCGCTGTCGCCCATCTGAAAGACACCTATCTCATTCGTGGAACCATACCTGTTTTTAACTGCCCTCAATATCCTGTAGGACATCTGTTTATCGCCTTCAAAATACAGTACAGCGTCAACAATATGCTCCAGTACTTTCGGTCCTGCAATCGCACCGTCTTTATTGACGTGTCCTACAATAATACACGGTATATCCATTGACTTCGATACCCTCATCAAGATATTCGTACATTCCCTTACCTGCGTGACACTTCCCGGACTGGAACTCAATTCTTTATAGTTCATTGTCTGTATCGAATCTATCATCACTAAATCGGGCTTTTCACTCTGTATCTGGTCGGCAATCACTTCCACATCTGTTTCCGTCATGACAAGCAGATTTTCACAATTCACGCCCAATCTTGACGCTCTTAATTTTATCTGCCGTTTCGATTCTTCACCCGATATATACAGTATCTTCAGCACCTTTCCCAAGTGACTGCATACCTGCAGTAATATCGTCGATTTGCCGATACCCGGATCACCGCCCAGCAATACAAGTGAACCTTTGACAATTCCTCCGCCAAGCACTCTGTCAAGTTCCTTTGAACCTGTAAAATATCTTTCTTCATCTTCCGTGGATATCTCCGTTATCTTAACGGGCATAGCTGACGGTTTGGCTCGCTTCTGCACCGACGGCAAACCTGTTTTTGAAACTTCCCTCACGTCCTCCGTGAACGTGTTCCATTCACCGCACCCCGGACATTTTCCATACCATTTCACGCTTTCATGTCCGCATTCCGAACATACATACACACTTTTTATCTTTGCCATTCTACATACTTCCTTTATTCATATATCCAATGATTCCGCTGTATATCGAAAATGCCATCTTCTGCTGATAATCGCTGTCTGCCAATTTCTTCGCTTCTTCTTCATTCGACAAAAAGCCACATTCCACGATTACCGCCGGCACTTCCGCTTTATCCAATATATATATATTACTGTCTGCCTGTTTCAGTTCCCTTTTATTGTCAGGCTGTAACAGTCCCGTTACGGACTTCCTCAATTCCTCCGCCAATACCGCACTTTTAGAGTCATTCTTTGAATAGAACATCTGCGTGCCGAAATACTGGCTCTGCTCAAATTTATTCTGATGAATACTCACCAGAATATTATTTTTACTGCTGTTTATCACTTTCACCCGATTCTTTAAATCAGATACTTTCTTTTCTCTCGTCGTATCCGCCGTACTGTCATAGACGGAAACATCACTGTCCCTTGTCATGACAACTTTATATCCGCTGACTGTCAGCATATCCCTCAGCTTCAATGCGATACTTAAATTGATATCCTTTTCAAGAAGTCCGTTGTCGGATGCTCCGCCATCTTCTCCGCCATGCCCTGCATCTATCACTATGACAGGAACGGCAGCTTTTTCCGACATGACCGCTGTACTTTCATCATAACTGAATGCACCGTAAAGCAAGCCCCCAAATAAAAATATACATATCAGCGACACCGAACATATTGTATATACTTTCAGCTTTTCCACATAATCACCTCACCATATCTATATGACAAGGCTTTCTCAATAATAACTGAAAAGCGGTCTTTCAATGACCGCTTTTTATTCTATCACATATTATGTACTATTTTTTACTCTTTCTTCCAACTGCTTTCTTAACCGTTTTATCAGCTGTTTCATTAACCGCTTTATCAGCTTTTTCCTTAATTTTTTTATCAGCCGTTTTTTCGGATTTTTCTTCAACAAATTCTTCCTCATACTTCACCGCAGGCGGCATACCTTCCGGAAATTCCAATTCCTGTTCGTCCATAGGCAACGAATTCCTTTTATAAAAATCCTTTTTGATTGCCGTCAGCCTGTCCAGATTTTTGCATAATCTGATATATACTGTATCTAACCTGTCATCAAGTGTCAGAGTGCCTTTCCTGATGTCCTGACGCAAAAGCACTACATCTTTACTGAAAAGCTCCATTTCCTTCTCAATATTCGATATCAGCGTCACTGTATCATACGCTCTTTCCTGTGCTTCATCTATTACGCTGTGTGCCCTGACCTGTGCATCCGTTTTCATCTTTATGACGCTTTCCTGAAATTCATCATATCTTCTCGCCTTTATCGACAGCATATCGATTTGTTCCTGTAATGCACGTTTTTCCTGAAGTCTTATCGTCAATTCCTTTTGATACGCCTGAATGTCATTGTCATGCTGTCCGATGATTTCGGCAAGCCTCATCTGCGAATCCTGCACCGACTGATATAATGCATCTCTTGCCGCTCTCATCTCTATCAGGGCAATATTTTTTTCGGTTAATTCCAGTTTCGCTTCTTCCAGCTTTTTTTCAAGGAAATTTATCTGATCTTCCGCTGTCAGCTTATGCTTTACACTCGCTGACAGCTCGGAATGTCTATGCTTCTTTTCGCGCATCTGCTCCACGCTCCCTTGTTATAATAAAAGAATTATAACACAATCCAATCCTATAAATCAATCTTTTATCTAAATTTGATAAAACTTTTTTCAAATCCTTTTAAAGTTCTTCTCTATGTCATGCTTTGACATGAAAAAATATATCGG
>CADCJK010000016.1 GCA_902801715.1 uncultured Ruminococcus sp.
CGGAGAAATGGCGGTTTTTAAATTATGGCACAACTTTGTTTCGGGTGCATGAAAGAAAATAACGGTGAACAGATATGCCCGCTCTGCGGCTTTGACAAAAGCTATGAACAGTCTGTCCCTTATCTCCCCCTCGGCACCAAACTGCAGGATGAAAATTATATCATCGGAAAGAAAATTGCAAGCAATGCCGAAGGAGCTAAATATATCGCTTACAGCAATACCATGCATTCCCCTGTTATCATAAGCGAATTCATGCCTGCCGGTATCGGCGGCCGCTCCAAAAGCAGAAATACCGTTATCGTCAAAAGCGACTATGAAAAACAGTATACTCAGCTGCATGAGGATTTCCTGAAATACTACAGAAATATTGCAAGGCTGCGTGACCTGAAAACGATTACTCCCATATTTGACATTTTCAGTGAAAACAATACTTCCTATGTCGTGGAAGAAGCCTATGAATCCATTCCTTTCACGGAATATCTCCAAAGGCGTGGCGGCAGCGTTGAATGGAGCGTGGCAAGACCTCTTTTCATGCCGCTTGTTTCGGACTCAACCACGGCGAGGTGTATGAACGACTGAAAGGCTTTGCCATCGCTGATATCAGAAAATCGGGCGGTTTCTTTGAACCTGAACTGATTAACGGCTGTTCCGCTCCCGAACAGTACAAAGAAAACGGTGTCCTTGACGAATCCACCGATGTCTACGGGCTCACCGCAACTTTATTCTATGCACTCACAGGCAATATGCCCGAAAGTGCCAATACCCGTAAACCTGAAGGCAAGCTTGCCATTCCGACAGCGGTTTTCAAAAAACTTCCTCCGCATATCGTCACGGCTCTTTCCAAGGGCTTGCAGGTCAGCAAATCCGAAAGAATACAAACTTTTGAAGAACTCCGCACACAGCTCTCGGCTGCCCCTGCGGTCAAAGCTATACAGAATGAGGCGAACAGAAACGAAATGAAAAAACAAACCGTACAGCGTTATGCTCCCAAAAGAAAAGAAGGTATCCCCGGCTATGTCTGGGGCATTACAGGCGTTCTTGCTATCATGCTCATATTGCTCGTTGTCGGCACTTACTGGCTTCAGACCAATCCCGAATTCCTTACCAAAATGTTCGGCAACAATGACGATAATCAGATATCCGGCAGCGAAACTTCCGATATCAATCCCTATCTGATTAAAATCCCGAATCTTATCGGACAGAATTATGAAGACCTCGTTGCCATGCAGAGTGAAAATTCCGACTATATCGTCATCAAGGCAAATGAGGAAACTTTTGACGACCATAAAGAAGGCACTGTCGTAAAACAGAGTCCTGTTCCCGGTGTCAATGCGGAAAAAGGTGTTACTGTAGTTGTCACAGTCAGCATGGGTTCTCCTCAGCGTGAACTCCCTGCCATCAGCGGTCAGACTCTTGAAGCCGCTGTCGAAGCTCTCAGTCAGCAGGGTTTCATCGCTTCCGGCACATACGTTGCAAGCGATACCGTTGAAGAAGGCAAAGTCATCGGCTATGAAAACTACAACGCAGGCGACAAAGCTCCCTACGGCTCCAAAATCATCATCAGCATCAGTCAGGGACCGGAAACAAGCAATTAACAAATTGAAAATCAACAATAAAAACCGGTATGGAATCGAAAAAATCCCATACCGGTTTCTTTTTCATGAAAAATATACTGTTTCTTCTTCAGGCTTTTCGGCAGGCTTTGCCTCTGTCACATAAAACATCGGTCCGACCTCTCCGCCAAACATTGCATCTTTGATAGCTTTCACCTTGGCTGTCACTGTATACCAGCCTTTATTGGCAAGCGTTGAAGCACTGTTCCATTTACACAAAAAGCCTACATAACGAATATCTTCGACACAGCACGTCATCGCAAAACGTCCGCCTACAAAAGTATCTTTGGGCATTTTTCCGCTCCTTGCGACAAGTGCCTTGAATTTTATCGTCTTGCCGTCATAATCCATGGGCTTATCCATGACATCCATGTAAAGCAGTCCGAAATCCGTGTCTTTCACTTCAATCACATCTGCATTCACGTCAAACGGCAGCGGGTCAACAATCTGGTCATCTTCTACAGAACCGTCCGTATGCTCATAGATGATATTTGCACGTCTGTTTATCGCCCTGACAATCTTATGCAAAGCCATCTTGTCAACTTTATCGGAATATCTGTTAAAAGCTACCAACTCTGTTATATTAATCTTATCATAGACAAGCTGACGCATATTACTGTTATACATTTCAAATGTATTGGAATCCGCCATCATCATAATCTGATAAATCTGCCAGTTCTCAGGCAAAGCCCTGCCCAGTACGTCCATCAGCCACATTCCGTTATATTCTATCATGACTCTTTCCGCACGGCTCTTTTTCAGGGCATTTTCCAGAAATGCCGCTGTTAATTGTTCCTGTTCGTCAACGGTCACTACCGTTACATTTTTGCCGCCTCTGTATTTGGAAGTGTCAAGTTCTTCTTCGCCTTCTTCGCAGAGAATCACAAGCGTTTTATCTCCGTTCTGAAAGCGGGGGTCGCAAAGTGTATCATGTATGAATTTCGTCTTGCCGCTGTCGAGAAAGCCTAAAAACAAATAGACAGGTATCGGTTTTCTTGCCATACACTCACCCCTTATGACAGTTTAAAGAGCTTTTCAAGTTCGCTCTCATTCAGCTTTGAACCAATGACACATATTCTGCCTGTATAGTCTGCCGCACCTGTACGAACATCACATTCTTCAGGAACAAAATCATAATGTATCCATGTGCCGTCAACGGCAGGTACGATTCCCTTTGCACGAAGTACCATGCCATACTTTTCACTGTCGGAAAGGGCATTGAGTATCTCTGCAATTTCCTCTTTTGTATACTTTCTTGCCGTTTCTTTTCCCCAGCTTGTGAAAACTTCATCGGCATGGTGATGATGATGTTCATGCTCGTGTTCATCTTCGTCATGGTCATGGTGGTGATGATGTTCATGCTCATGTTCCTCTTCATCATGGTCGTGATGATGGTGATGATGTTCATGCTCATGTTCCTCTTCGTCATGGTCATGATGATGGTGATGATGACATTCACACTCGGGATCGTCACATTCCTCTTCATCATGGATATCGTCAAGCGTCAGAAGTGCCTTGCCTTCCGTTGCGGAAAGTATCTGTTCACCTGTAATGTCGTCCCATGGCGTTGTAACGATAGCTGCCTTTTCATTGTGCTCACGGAGAAGTTCCAGAGCCTTTGCCAGTTTTTCATCGGTCATGTTCTGCGTTCTGCTGAGAATAATCGTGCTTGCACTCTCTATCTGATTGTTATAGAACTCTCCGAAATTCTTCATATAAATCTTGCATTTAGTCGCATCTGCAACCGTCACAAAGCTGTTCAGAACGACTTCATCGCTTGCAACCGTCTTAACGGCATTGATGACATCAGACAGTTTGCCTACGCCTGACGGCTCAATGATAATTCTGTCGGGGTGATATTCCTCCAAAACCTTTGTCAAAGCCTGTCTGAAATCGCCCACGAGGGAACAGCAGATACAGCCTGAATTCATTTCATTGATTTGTATGCCTGCCTCCTTGAGAAAGCCGCCGTCTATGCCTATTTCACCGAATTCATTTTCAATGAGAACAAGCTGTTCATTCTTGTAGCCCTCTTTGATGAGCTTTTTAATGAGTGTGGTCTTGCCTGCACCCAGAAAGCCCGAAAAAATATCAATTTTTGTCATTGTAAATGCACTCCTTTTTTATTTTCATTCCAAATATATAATTACACATTGGAAATTGCTGACTGTCAAAGCGGTATATCTTCAAATACAAAGTCTGCGACTTTTCTTCTGAAAGACTCCCAGTCATATATCACAATACATTCGAGTCCATAGCCGTTAATCCAGAGATTGTCATAGTAGAAATCTACACCGAAACTTGTATATTCAGGGGCGGATTTCGCCACAATATCATATTTCAGATATGTCATGATATTGCCCGCAAGCTTGGTGATTTCCGATGTTCTGAGATTGGTCGTTATCATCGGTCCGATTTCGTATATCACGGACATAATTGTTGAAAAATCGGCTTTTTTGAGTCTGTTGATAAGAATACTCATGACATTTCTCTGACGAAGGGTTCTTGTATAGTCATCACCGCTGCAAATGCCTTCTTCTCCACGGTTACGGGCGTGCCAGAGAGCCTGTCTGCCGTTGAGATGCACTTTTGCCACATAATCGCCTTCCTCATTTTCCTCAAAGGAAAACTGACTGATATCAATTTCGTCACGGGTATCTACCTGATTATTTGTCCATGACTGCCAGTTGATATAATCAATTTCTTCCTCACGCAAATCAATGTCGATTCCGCCGAGCGTGTCAATGATATTCCGGAAGCTCTTGAAATCCACTACGGCATAGCGGTCTATCTTGATACCGTAATTCCGCTGAACCGTCTGCACGGCAAGGCTTGCTCCGCCATAGAAAAAAGATGCATTGATTTTATTATTTTCATAGTCAGGTATCTCTACATAGGTGTCACGCATGAGAGAAAGCATTTTTAATTTTTTATGCCTTGTATCTATCGAGAAAAGTATCATGGTATCCGACTGACCGCTCACTTGTCCCTTTCGGGTATCCGCTCCGAACAGCAGTATATTCAGTATCATGGGATCATTGAGAAGTTCACCGTTATAGGCATGGACTTTATTGTCACTTGTTTTTCTCTCCACATAGCCGCCGGGTATCTCGTCTTCTATCTCGACATAATTGATTCTGCTGAAATAGGAATAGGCAACCATGCATACAGAACCCGATGCAATCAGCATACACGCAAGTATACAGCTGACAACATTGAAAATAATATGATTTCGTGAAAGTGCACCTTTACGTCGATGTGTAATATGTTCCTGTCTGTCGGGGTGCGGCACACGCTGATATTCCTCCTCGGGTGACTGTTCTCGATAGGAATAACTGCGGAAATATACTTTCTCATTCTCATTATCGGGCATAAAATAACTTCTCCTTCCGGAAAATTCAAGTCTATTTGCTATCCGGACCCCTCCGCCTCGCTTTGCTCGGCACCTCACCTGAAAGGAGAGGGGAACCGCAGCAGGCGGTGGAGGGGGCGGGACAACGAATCAACTTGATTTTCCATCCAACTTATACTAACATTATATATCAAACTTTCCAAAATTCAAATAGTTTTTTAAAAAAATGTCGTGATATATATTTTTCACGGTGATTTAACAGATAATATAGTCATTTTAACATAAAAAAAAGAAATTTGCCTGACGGATATAGATTTTTCGGAAAACTTGTGGTAGAATATAAAGAGTTTAAAAAAATGGGAGGAAATCAACATGACAAATACCGGAACACGTCTGGGTGTTCAGAAAAATTACGCTCTCAGGGCATTTTTATGGGGACTTGCTCTTGCCGCTCTCGTCTTTCTGCCCTGGATTATATGGAACAAGGGCTATTTCTTTTTTTACGGGGATTTCAATGTCCAGCAGATACCGTTCTATCAAATGATACACGATGAAATCAGAAACGGCAACATCGGCTGGAGCTATACGACAGACCTCGGTGCCAATATCATAGGTTCCTACAGTTTCTATATGATAGGCAGTCCGTTTTTCTGGCTCACTCTGCCGTTTCCGAGCAGCTTTGTCCCCTATATGATTGCACCGCTGCTCATACTGAAATTTGCCCTTGCCTCGCTTGGTGCCTATACCTTCCTCAGAAGATATGTCAGCAATCGGAATTATGCAGTCATAGGCGGTCTGCTTTATGCATTTTCGGGTTTCGGAATATACAATATATTCTTTAATCACTTCCATGAAGCCATGATTACTTTCCCGTTCATGCTTGCCGCCGTTGATAACTTTATCTATGAAAAAAGAAAAGGTCATATGGCTTTTGCGGTATTTGCCTCTGCTTTCATTAATTATTATTTCTTTGCAGGTCAGGCTGTATTCGTGTTCATCTACTGGGTGATAAGAATGAATACAGGCAGTTTCAGAATGTCCATGAAAGAATTCTTACGCTTTGCTCTCGAAGTAGTGGCAGGCTTTTTATGTGCAGGCATTATCCTTGTACCGTCCGTACTTGCCGTACTGCAAAATTCAAGAGTCAACAATTTCCCGACAGGCTGGGGTGCCGTTGTCTACACGAGTGAACAAAGGTATGTCCATATCATTGAGTCATTCCTGTTCCCGCCCGATATGCCTGCCTATGCCAACTTCACGCCTGATTCCAATGCAAAATGGGCTTCCGTTGCAGGCTGGCTGCCGCTGTTCAGTATGGTCGGCGTGTTCTCCTTCTACAAGCTCAAAACACACAAATGGCTGCGTGTATTGATTCCCATTCTGTTCACAATGGCTTTCATTCCCATGTTCAACAGCTTCTTCCAGTTACTGAATGCCGCCTACTATGCAAGATGGTTCTATATGCTCACGCTCATGCTGTCACTTGCGACTGTCATCTGTCTGGACAATTCCGAAACAGACTATAAAAACGGCTTGAAAATTACTTTTGCCGCTACCATGCTCATTACCTGCCTGATTGGTCTGACTCCCTCCGTTTCAACGGATACCAAGGGCGTTTCAACTACTACATACGGTCTTGAAAAATATCCCGACCGTTTCTGGATATGGGTTGGTCTTGCCTTCATCGGTTTAATCATGCTTGCATTCGCTCTCAATTTCAAGAAAGCTCCCAAGGCTTTCCCACGCATGATATCTGCCATGCTTTCGGTTCTTATCGTCCTTTACGGAAATGTCCTTGTCGGTGTGGGTGTCGTCAATTCAAGCTATCAATACAATTATATCGCCAACTATGCCATCGGCAACAAAAATCAGTTCAAAGAACTCAAAGATATTAAAAATGTCCGTTCCGACTTCTATGAAGAAATGGATAACATGGGTATGTACTGGCAGATTCCCACCATACAGGCTTTTCAGAGTATCGTTCCCGGTTCTGTCATGGATTATTATAAATCCGTCGGCGTGGAAAGAAGCGTCGGTTCACGTCCCGAAACAGATGTCTATGCCATCAGAAGTCTGCTTTCCTGCAAGTATCTCTTTGACAATACAAAAGACAGCAAGGATTTTGCCGGCACCATCGGCAATACCAAAATGCCCGGCTGGAAACATATCAAAACCAAAAAGGGCTATAAAATCTATGAAAATGAATATTATATCCCCTATGGCTTTACATACGATACCTATGTCACTCAGGAAGAATATGACAACTGTACAGAATCCAATCGAAGCAATCTCATGCTTAAATCCATTGTCCTCACGGAAAAACAGGCTAAAAAATATTCCTCTCTTCTGACACATGATGAAAATATTGCTTCATATAAATATACTCAGGTCGAGTATTACAATGACTGCAACGCAAGAAAAAAACTGGTATGCAGTTCCGTGAAGTTTGAAAACAGCAAATTCACCGCTAAAATCAAAACAGGCAATACAGGTGAACTGGTATTCTTCAGTATTCCCTATGAAGACGGCTGGTCTGCAACCGTCAACGGACAACCTGCCGATGTCGAAAAAGTCAATGTCGGCTTTATGGCTGTCGCAGTGCCTGCCAATACCGAATCCACGATTGTATTCACCTATAACACCCCCGGTCTGATGGTCGGTACCATTATTACAGCAGTCGGTGTCATTATCCTTGCGGTTTATCTCATACTTTACAAGTCACCCAAAAAGCGTAAAGATACCGATTTACTCCTCTTTGATGACATGAGCGACAGTGACTTTGACGACGAAATCAATACTCTCTTTGAAAAAGTCGTAAAAGAAAAGAAACCCAAAAAGACGGAAATTCCCGAACCGTCCGAACCCGATGAAACACCGACAGACAATGCCAATTCTCCCGAAACGCTCCTTGCGGCTCAGAATGAAGAAAATGAACAAATGAACAGTGCCGATATCGGTCAGCTTTTCGGAGAAAGTGAAGATTCTCCCGCTGACGAAAATACAAGAACAGAAATCCATTAAACGCTCAGACATAAAATGAAAGGAACAATACCAATGCCGACAGTATATTTTGTAGTGCCGTGCTATAATGAAGAAGAAGTCCTCCCCGAAACCGTCAAAAGACTCGGAAAGAAACTGGATGAACTCATTAAAGCCGGCAAGGCTTCCGACAAAAGCAGAATGCTTTTTGTAGATGACGGCAGCAAGGACAAAACATGGAATTTAATATCCGACTACACAAAAGAAAATCCATATATTGCAGGTGTCAAGCTCTCCCGTAACAGAGGTCATCAGAATGCCCTGCTCAGCGGCTTGATGACAGCCAAAGAATATTGTGACTGTGCCATCTCCCTTGACGCTGATTTACAGGACGATATCAATGTCATAGATGAATTTCTCGTCAAATACAGCGAGGGCTGCGAAATCGTCTACGGTGTCCGCAGCAGCCGTGAAAAAGATACGTTTTTCAAGCGTTCCACCGCTCAGGGCTATTATAAATTCATGAAAGCCCTCGGTGTCGAAATCGTCTATAACCATGCGGATTACAGGCTCATGGGCAAAAATGCCCTTGATGCCCTTGCCGAATACAGTGAAGTCAATCTGTTTCTGCGTGGTATTGTGCCCCTGATTGGTTACAGATGTGACTACGTTTACTATGAAAGAAATGAGAGATTTGCAGGGCAGTCCAAATATCCCCTGAAAAAAATGCTGAAATTCGCCATTGACGGCATTACCTCTTTCAGCGTCAGACCTCTTAAAATTATTTCCAATCTCGGTCTGGTGATATGCCTGTTCAGTATTATCGGCTTTGTTTATGCACTGCTGTCTTTCTTCATGGGAAGTGCCGTGGCAGGCTGGGCTTCCACTATGTGTTCAATATGGTTTCTGGGCGGTCTGCAAATGCTCTGTCTGGGCATTGTCGGCACCTATGTCGGAAAAATTTACAGCGAAGTCAAACGCCGCCCCCGCTACAGAATTGAAAAAACGATATTAAATAATGACGGAGAGTGATTTTTTGATGTTTTTCGGTCAGAAAATACTTGATTACAAAGAGGATATCCTCAAAGACCTTGATGAATTAATCAAAATAGAGTCCGTTTCCTCTCAGGGCAGTGAAATGCCTGCAAAGGCTCTGGAATGGATTCTGCAAAAAGCGGAAAACATGGGCTTTTCCACTAAAAATATCAATGGCATTGCCGGTCATGCCGAATACGGTTACGGTGATGAAATCGCCGCTGTACTCACTCATGTTGATGTTGTGCCTGCCGGTGACGGCTGGAGTGTCGAACCTTTTGCCCTCACCGAAAAAAACGGCAGACTCTATGGCAGAGGTGTCGTTGATGATAAAGGTCCTGCCATTATCGCCCTTTACTGCTTCAAAGCCCTCAAAGACAACCATATCATTCCCGACAGAAAACTTCGGCTTATCTTCGGTGCAGCGGAAGAAATCGGCATGAATGACATGGAAACCTATTTTCAATCCGAACAAATGCCCGATATGGCTTTTACACCCGATTCCGAATACGGTATCTGCACTTGTGAAAAGGGTATCCTGCAATTAAAAATATCCCTTGACGAAAATGAAAACAGATATCTGAAAAATTTCCATTCCGGCATGGCGGTCAATGCCGTTCCCTCAAAGGCGGATGCCTTCGTTGACCGTGAATTCAACGCTGTCGGCAAAGCCTCCCACGGCTCTACGCCTGAACTTGGCGTGAATGCCGCTGTCAATCTCATCAAAACCCTTTCCGACATATACGGCTATTCCTCTCTTGGCAATCTCTGCACGTTCCTCGGAAAAGAAATCGGCTCCGAAACCAACGGTCAGACGCTCGGTATCTCCTGCAGTGATGAACAGTCGGGCAATTTAACAGTCAATCTCGGTATCGTTGACATTGACGAAAATCAATCCCATGCTTTCATTGATATCCGTTATCCCGTGACAGCCGATTTTAATGACATTATCAAACAGATATCCGAAAAGGCTGCCCCCTATTCCCTCAAAGTCGATATCTGTAACCATGAACCACCTCTCTATGCAGCGGAAAATTCCCCTGTCATTGATATCCTCAAAAATGCTTATAAAACCGTTACGGGAGAAGATGCCAAAATCTATTCCACGGGCGGCGGCACTTATGCCAGAACACTCAAAAATAAAGGCGTGGCATTCGGTCCCATGTTCGAGGGCGATATCAGCAATCTGCATGACGTTGACGAAAGCATTGACAAGGAAAATTTCTTTAAACATTCCCAGATATGTCTTGAAGCGGTATATCAGTTTGCAGTGAAATAAAAAACGACAGCGACAGCTTTTTTAAAGGCTGCCGTTGTCGTTTTTTGTGGAGTTTTTTATGAAGAAGATGGCGTATATGTATCGTGTAACTTTATTATAACTATATAATATGAACAAATTATGAATTTCACTTGAAACTATTCCAAAATAAACCTTAATTTTTTTCAAGAAAAATCCGGTATCTTTATCTGATACCGGATTGATTTTTTACTTCAGCTGTATGGAATTCTTTGCAAATGCAAACATGATTTTTGAAGCTATATAGTCTATTCCAATGCCTGCACATATCGAAATGGCTGCATACATCAACATAGGTATCTCCGAATGCATATTTGCCGTAATGATGATTCCCATATAAACTATCGCCATGATGATATAACAGAGCAAATATATAATTACAGGAAATGCCAGATAAAACAATATCATTATCAGTATGGCAAGCACCACGCCTACAAGCGGACTTTCAGGCAATGCGGCATATATCTGCGGCTCCATTCTGATAAATATCAGACATATCACCGTGAAAAATACATTGTCTGCGAAAAATGAACAAACTTCTTTATTGATATTCTCCGAAACACTCTTGTTTTTCGCTGTAATGATTTTCTCTATCATCTTTTTATAGGAAAATATCAGTGACAGGATACCGAACAGGAATAAAAGCTGTTCATTCATATTCTTCAGGTGTAAAGTATATTCGCATACATTTATGATATCTTCAATGCCATTAAAAGTGCACTGACATATAGTTCTGTTCGCCTGCGAAGGCATATTGTCAACCAGTCTGCCTGTCACGGAATTTTCCGTGATGTCCGAAAGCGGCTTGAAAACTGCTAAAAGGATATTCAAAACCGAAAATACCGCTGTTTTTACATAACTCGAATTTTTAACTGCACCAAATGTTCTCGTCATAAAAATCAATCTCCTTTTTTTCAATCATCGTTCTTTTCTTCCTGAATTATAATTTACAAAAAAGCAAGATTTCCGAGGGGGGAAGACTTTTATGCGTTCCGCTTGGGATACTGTGTATCTTTTAAGCTGTGGGCGAGCAAGTCTTTCGACCGCAATGCACACTATCCGCAGCATGGGCGTAAACGCATTATCCTGACGAGAATTTTTTATTCTGTTTTCAAGGTGCAAAAAAAAATTGGCATATATTTCAAATGTATACAGCTATCCCGTCAAGATAGTTCCAATACATCTGAAATATATACCAAAGTAATATTTCACTGTTCAATTTTGCATATATAGCATAGCACTTTTCAATAGCTTTGTCAAGAAAAAAAGCAGCCGTCACTTTCTACAAAGTTACGGCTGTTTTCTTGTTCCATTCAGATAAATTTATTTCTTTTTAATGGCATTGGTAATAGCTTTTCTGATAAGATCAACAGGTACTATCGAAACTGAAAGTACGATGACAAGCAGCCATTCCATTGCATTCAGACCATGACAGTTGAAGATTTCTCCGCCTATGTAGGTCATTACTACCTGAATCACCACTATCAGGCCCATGATTCTGAAATAGTTCGGGTTTTCCGTGATATGCTCAAATACATTGAGTTTTTCCGTTCTGACGTTCAGGGAGTTGAATACGGATATGAAGATGAAGAAAGCAAAATATGCCGTCATGAGATAGAGCCATTCGCCTTTTTCACTTTGGTCATTTCTGACGAAATTCCATACAGGGCTTGCTGTCCACATCTGTGAAACGAGTACAAAGAAACTGCAAAGGAATATCCATATCGTTGAAACCGTGAGCTGTGATTTCATTGACTTGCTGACAATGCTTTCATCACGGCGTTTCGGCTGTTCTTTCATATAACGCTTGAGTGCAGGCTCTCCGCCGAGGGCAAGGGCTGCCAGCGTATCCATGACGAGATTTACCCACAAAATTTGTGTGATTGTCAGCGGGTTCGAGAGGTCGAGCAGCGGCATGATAAAGGAAATGAGCACCGCTGAAATATTGATGGAAAGCTGGAATGTAATGAACTTTCTGATATTGTTGAAAATCGTTCTGCCATAGAGAATGGCTTTTGCGATAGAATTGAAGTTATCGTCAAGGATAACGATATCACTTGCTTCTTTGGCAACTTCCGTACCGCCGCCCATTGCAAAGCCAACGTCTGCCTTTTTCAGTGCAGGTGAGTCATTGACACCATCACCTGTCATGCCGACAACAAGATTGAGTTCCTGTGAAAGTCTTACCAGACGGCTCTTATCTGTCGGCAATGCACGGGCAATGACACGGATTTTCGGAATTTTTTCCTTGACTTCTTCATCACTCATCTTTGCCAGTTCGGAAGATGTCAGTACAACGTCATCATCAGATGTGAGCAAGCCTGCATCTTTTGCAATCGCAACGGCTGTTTCTTTTCTGTCGCCTGTAATCATGACTACCTGTACGCCTGCATCATGCACATCTGCAATAGCCGTTACGGATTCAGGTCTTACTTCGTCACGGATTCCGATAACGCCTATCAATGTCCAGTCACCCTCGGGGAGTGAATCGCTTGTCAAAGCTGTATCGGATGTTGCAATAGCAAGTACACGAATTGCTCTGTTTGCCAGTTCATCAATTTTTTCATTGAGGACTTTATCATCAAATTTAGCTTTATTGCCCTTTTCATCATAGTAATATTTACAATTCTGAATGAGCTTTTCAGGTGCACCCTTAATCAAAGTGATATTCTTGTCACCCTCTATGGTAGTCGCACTGTATTTATTGGTAGAGTTGAAAGGCACGGAATAAACTGCCTTCACATTCGGATATTTATCTTCAGCGTGTGCAACGAACTGGAGAACGGCTCTTTCCGTGGGATTTCCGCCTACTACTTTCAAGGTATCGCCTGAGCCTGTGATAACGGCATTGGTATTATGTTTCAAAGCCAGTGCCAGCATTTCGCCTGCCTTGCCCTTGATTTCTTCAAAAGTCTTTGCTTCCTTGCCTGTACCGTCAAGGAAATTGACAGCTTCGAGTTTACCTTTTGTGATAGTACCTGTCTTGTCGCTGAAAAGGATATTCAGGCTGCCTGCGGTTTCGATACCGCTGACTTTACGCACAAGCACGTTATCATTGAGCATTTTCTTCATGTTCATTGAAGAAACTATTGCTATCATCAAAGGCAAACCTTCGGGCACTGCCATAACAATGACAACGACTGCAAACATGAGAGCATGGAGAAGGTCTGTAAAAATCGTTATCAGCAAGTTGGGATTTGCAAAATAAGCACCGATGCCTGTACCGACATCTACCATTGTTTTTACGCCATTGTTCATTACTTCAATGGCTGTACCGTCAAAGAAGAACATGGATTTTATCATATAGGCAACGGCGATAGCTGCACCGCCGATATAACCGAATTTACTGATAGCGTCAGCCAATTTAGCCAATTTTACCTGCAGGGGAGATTCTCTGTCATCGTCTATCTGAAGTTCTTTTGCAATCTGACCGTAAACAGACTTGTCACCGACAACTGTAACTTCCATAACGGCGTTGCCTGAGCATACGACAGCACCTCTGAATACTTTGTATTCATTCAGGAAATCAAGGTCTTCATTATCGTCGGGCTTGTAGTTTTCGGGTACGGCAATTTTCTTTGCTTCCTTGCTTTCGCCGTTGAGGACGGACTGGTCAACGGAAAGATTTCCGTCTACGATAATACCGTCAGCGGGTATCTTGTCACCGCTCTGCAAAAGTACACAATCGCCTACAACGATATCATTGATGGCTATTTCGGCAATTTCACCGTTACGGTACACTTTGCACTTGATAAGCGAAGCTTCTTCCTGCAGTTTCTGGAAAGCATTCTCATTATTGTATTCCGAGAATGTCGAAACGAAAGTGGCAATCAGAACTGCTGCCGCAATACCTACTGCTTCATACCATTCCGTGTCACCGATACCTGCAAACTGATGCAGCAGCCAGAAGATAACATTCAGCACCAATGCGACCATGAGAATTTTGATCATCGGATCACCGAAGTTTTCCAGCAGTTTCTGCCAGAAGGTTTCTCTTGCCTGTTCGGTAAGACGGTTGTCGCCGTATTTTTCTTTCGACTGGGCGACTTGTTCGTCTGTAAGTCCAAAAGATTTCATTATACAATTTCTCCAATCTTTTACAAATTTGTGTTCTGCTCATGAACACCATACCAATATTTTACAACATCTTTCACTTTTCGTCAAGTAATATTATTACAACTTTCATATAGAAAAAATAAATAAAATTCCGATTATTTTTGCTGTTTCGTAAAATAACGTGAGTTCGATGGAAAATCAAGTTAATTCGCTGTTCCGACCCCTCCGTCAAAAATTGACAATAAAATTGTCAATTTTGACACCTCCCCTTTCAGGGGAGGCAAGGGTGCGACGGCAAGTTTTTTTGATACTTTTCAGTTGTATTGATAAAAAAGCTGATTGTAAGCGAAAAAGCCGGCTCGCCTCCCCTGAAAGGGAGCGCAGCGAGGCGGAGGGGTACGGACAGCAAATAAACCTGCATTTCCCACAAAAACAGGTTTATAAAAATTTTATCGAACTCACGTTAATAAAGAACAACAGGAAAGCCCGAAAGCTCTCCTGTTATTTTCAGCTTATTCTTCTGTTGTTGTGTCTTCTTCCTTTTCATAGGACTGCTCAAGATCGTCATAATATTCGTCATTGGTTTCGTCCTCCGCTTCATCGGAAACGAAACTCTTTGCGAATTTGAGAACTTCTTTTCTCTGCTTGGGGTTAAGGTTACGCAATACAAAGAGAAGTTCGACTTCATACTTGGTAGTGGCATGGGTACGGTATTTTTTGTTTTTCTTTCCTTCGGGGATATTTTCATCCATCACTACCGAATGGATATCCGAAACAGCATCTTCAAATTCCGCATCGATACCCTTGAGAATATCCGTATAGTTGACATTGAACACTTTGGCGATTTTCACGATTGTTTCAATGTCGGGCTTGGTCTTTCCTGTTTCATAGTAGGTATAGGTTGAACGCTCGATTTTAAGACGGTCAGCCACCTGCTGCTGCGTAAGACCACATTCATGTCTATAGTATTTGAGCCAGTATGATATCATGGTATTCATAATCCACACTCCCTGTAAAATTTTTATTTGCCGGTGTTACAGGGACATTATATAATATTTTTTCTGATTTGTCATTAAAATTTTTTGACAATCGGGAAATTTTCACAAATTTCTACAGTTTGCACAAATTTTCTCCCCTGAATTATACATGATTTATTTGTAAATATTCATGTCATTTTGGCAAAAATCCGCTTATATACGGCATAAATCCTGTATACAACAGATTTTTGATGTTATTTTATTCATTTTGGGAGAATAAAAATTATGTGAAAATGCAATTACGAAATGGTATGGATTTCCATTTTTTTAACTGCAATAATCTTCAATCAGTCTGTTGAGCGATTTTCTGTCGGACACATAGATGCCTTTTTCAAGCAGCTGCCTGTCCGTTTCGGGAAGTGAATTCACATACACGTCACTGATATATATAGGATAGTCTTTTCCGTTTTCAAATGCCGCCACTTTTCTTTCATATACCGAAAGCCTGTATTTCTCTTTGACAGCTTCTTTTGACATTTCCGATATTTCCGTTTTTTCGGGCGGAACTGCCGTTCCATGCGGTGCATATACCGACGTTACAATCACACATAATAATAGGATACTTCCCGTTATCGCCATCAGTTTTTTCATTCGGCACCTCTCCTCTCTCTCTTTATTTTTAGAAATTATAACAGTTTTATTCCTGCTTTCCGTATTTTTTTTGATAAATTCATAGATATTTTGATTCATTTTTTTATTTTAAAAAAAAATGATTCCATTTTGCCGAATTTGTGTTATAATAGAAAAGATGATTTTGAAAAAATATTCTACGGGAGGCTTTTTTGCAACATGAGAAAAACCGACATCAACAGGTACAGAGATGAAGCAGCTCCGTCAGTGCTTGACCTTGTGTTATCGGCGGCAGGCGGTGTTTTCGGGTTTTTGGGCAGGATATTTTTTTCGGTTCTGCTTGCGTGTGTGATTATAGGATTGGTCATAGGAGTGTCTTTGATGTTCTACATACTGGGCATTGCCAATGAACCCCTTAATATCAATCTTGATACCATCACGCTCAATCAGACAAGCAAAATATATGTTCAGAACTATGAAACAAAGGAATGGGAAGAGGACAAGCAGCTTTATTCCATTGAAAACCGTGTCTGGGTAAAATATCAGGATATCCCCCAGCAAATGATAAATGCTCAGATCGCCATTGAAGACAAGCGTTTCCGTGAGCATAACGGCGTTGACCTCAAAAGAACAGGCGGTGCGATTCTTACCCTTGCTACAGGCGGTTCACAGTTCGGCGGCTCGACTATCACTCAGCAGCTTATCAAGAATCTCACCGATGACAATGAAAACAGTATCAATCGTAAATTCAGAGAAATCTTCCGTGCCTTCAAGCTCGAAAAGGCTTACTCCAAAGATGATATCATTGAAACTTATCTTAATCTCGTCAACTACGGCAGCGGCTGCCGTGGCGTTCAGTCGGCTGCCAATCTCTATTTCAACAAGGATATCCGTGACTGTGACGTTGTGGAATGTGCCGCTATTGCAGGCATTACACAAAATCCCTATGCCTATGATCCCCTCATGTATCCCGAAAACAATGCCAAAAGAAGAAACGCTGTTCTCTGGGAAATGATGGAACAGGGCATGATGTCCTATCAGGAATATCTTGATGCCCGACTCCGTTCCAATGAACTCAAATTTGTCGGCTATATCGTTGATTCCGATGATGAAGATTCTTCCGGCTGGGGCTGGTATGATGACAGGCTTTTCAGAGATGTCACGCAATCTCTGCAAAAGGAATTCCATATCACCGCAAGCGAAGCCGAAGATATGATTTATAACAAAGGCTTGAGCATTTACAGTGCCATTGACACAAGGGCTCAGGAAATTGCCGAAAGACACGTCCGTGAATGGCAGACTCCCACCGATCCGACTTTGCAGGTCGCTTATGTCATGATGGACTTTGACGGCAGAATCAGAGCGACTGTCGGCGGCAGACAGGAACATGACGGCAGACTCCTCTGGGATATTTGCAGTCAGTCCTCTCTCCAGCCCGGTTCTACCATCAAACCTCTTTCTTCCTATGTCATAGCCCTTGACAAAAAAATGATTAACTATACTTCCCTTGTTTCAGACCGTCCCGACTATGAATGGGATATGGTTGACGGTCATTACGTTTCAGGTCCTTCCAACTGGTATAACTCCTATTACGGTGACATTCCTTTCAACAGGGCTCTGAATCTCTCCACAAATGCGACTGCCGTTTCGGTACTCAAGGAAATCGGTCTGGATACAAGCTATAACTTCCTGACGCAAAAGCTGCACTTCAAGCACCTCGATCCCGAAAAGGACAGCAATAATAAAGCCGGTCTTGCCATCGGCGGTTTCCACGGCGGTACGACAGTTGAAGAAATGACCGCAGGCTATCAGATATTCTGCAACGGCGGTTACTGCTATGAACCCTATACATTCTACTATGTCACCGACCATGAGGGCAACGTCATTCTCGATAACCGTGACAGAGGACGTGCAGACCATATCATTTCCACTGAAACTTCCACTATCATGAACAGAATGCTTCATGACGTTGTCAACTCCGGTACAGAAGCCCTCGGCTTCCGTGCAGCGATTCCCGGCTGGGATATCATCGGCAAAACCGGTACAACCGACTTTGCATTTGACAACTGGTTTGTAGGTGCTTCTCCCTATACCGTTGCAGGTATCTGGACAGGTCACGACATTCACTCCTCTATCGCCATTGATGAACAGAGTAAAGTCCATATCCTCTGGAAAGATATCATGCAGGAATTCCTTGAAGATAAAGAACCCAAGGAATTTGAACTCGGCGGTGAAGTCGAAAAACACAATTATCTCAAATCAAGCGGACTTCTCACCGGTTACAATGTCGGCAGTGCTATCGGTGTAGGCTACTATACAAGCGATAATATGCCGGGCTATTCCAGCTATAATCCGTATTATACACCGTCAGGCAATAATAACAACAATAATAACAATGATGATGACGACGATGACGATAACGGCAGCGGTAACAGCGGTAATGATGACGATGACGATAACGGCAGCGGTGACAGCGGTAATGATAACGATGACGATGACGGCGGCGACGAGGAATAGTGTGGAGAGTGAAGAGTGAAGAGTGGAGTGAATGACGAACTCGGATTCTTGGCTTTTTCCGCATTAAAAAGTGAAATTTAAAAAGGTGGATATTTGAGAATGGGCGGAAATATCTCCACTCTCAACTCTCCACTCTAAAATAAAAAGGAGTTTTAATTTTATGGTACAGGTTGCAGTAATGGGACATGGTGTAGTAGGTTCGGGAGTGGTTGAAGTCCTCTCTCAGCACGTGGAAAGCATTGCCAAACGTGCAAAAGAGGAAATCGCTATCAAATACATTCTCGATATCAGAGATTTCCCCGACAGTCCCTTTGCAGACAAATTCACAAAAAACTTTGAAGATATCCTCAATGACGATGAAGTGAGAGTCGTTGCGGAAGTAATGGGCGGTGTGAATCCTGCCTATGAATTCACGAAAAAATGCCTTCTCAAAGGTAAAAGCGTTGTCACTTCCAATAAGGAACTCGTTGCCACGAAAGGTGCAGAGCTTCTTAAAATCGCAAAAGAAAACAATGCCAATTATCTCTTTGAAGCAAGTGTGGGCGGCGGTATTCCTATCATAAGACCAATCAGTCAGTGTCTTGCCGCCAATGATGTCATTGAAATTGCAGGTATCCTCAACGGCACAACCAATTTTATTCTTACCAAAATGATAAGAGAAAATATGTCTTTTGCAGACGCTCTTAAAATGGCTCAGGAACTCGGCTATGCGGAAAAAGATCCGACTGCCGATGTCGAAGGTCATGACGCCTGCAGAAAAATCTGTATATTGGCTTCCCTTGCCTACGGCAAACACGTTTATCCCGAATATGTACACGCAAGCGGCATTTCCAAAATTGCCCTTGAAGATGTGGCTTATGCGGCTTCATGGGGCGGTGTCATTAAATTAATCGGTCAGGTCAAAAAACTCGATGACGATAAACTCGATATCACCGTTGAACCCATGTTCATAGAGAAAAGCAGTCAGCTTGCCAATGTCGATGACGTTTTCAACGGAATCCTCGTCAGAGGCGACTCCACGGGTGATGTCGTATTCTATGGCAAGGGTGCAGGCAAATTGCCTACCGCAAGTGCCGTTGTAGCCGATATCATCGACTGCGTGAAACATCTCAAAGCAAGAAAATATCTCTACTGGAAAGACGGTGACGGCTCTATCGTAAAGCCGTATGAAGAAACCGTTTACCCCATATACATAAGAGTGTGCAGTACTCTCGGCAAAGAGAAAGTTTTTGATAGAGTATCCGCACTTTTCAGAAATGCCCGTGCCATCGTCAAGGCAAATGCTCCCGAAAATGAATTTGCCTTTGCAACAGACGATATGACCGTTGCCGAACAGATCAATGCACTGTCTGCTCTCGAAAATGACGGCATTAAAGTTTTGTCAAAAATCCGTATTTCGGATTTGTAATATATCAATATTGGAGGAAAGAAAATGAGTCTGATCGTACAGAAATTCGGCGGCAGTTCCGTTGCCAACGCTGAGAGAGTTTTCAACGTGGCAAGAATCGTCACCGATACCTACAAAAAAGGCAATAAAGTCGTAGTAGTGGTGTCCGCTCAGGGCGATACGACTGATGACCTTATCGACAAGGCGAATGAAATCAATCCCGATGCCTCAAAGCGTGAAAAAGATATGCTGCTTGCCGCAGGTGAACAAATCTCTATCGCACTTCTGGCTATGGCTATTGAAAAACTCGGCTGTCCTGTTATCTCCCTTCTCGGCTGGCAGGCAGGTTTCCAGACTTCTTCAGCCTACACTTCCGCAAGAATCAAGAGAGTCAAGACTGACCGTATCGAAAAGGAACTCGACAAGAATAATATTGTTGTTGTGGCAGGTTTTCAGGGCGTGAACCGCTATGAAGACGTGACAACCCTCGGCAGAGGCGGTTCGGATACAAGTGCCGTTGCGATTGCAGCCGCTATGCACGCTGATTTGTGCCAGATTTATACGGACGTTGAGGGCGTTTATACAGCCGACCCCAGAAAAATCAAGAATGCTCAGAAACTCCAGTACATCTCCTATGATGAAATGCTGGAACTCGCAACTCTCGGTGCACAGGTTCTCAATAACAGAAGCGTTGAAATGGCTAAAAAATATAATATTGAACTTGAGGTGCTTTCCAGTCTTACAAGAGCACCCGGTACTATTGTCAAGGAGGCAGCTAAAATGGAAAAAATGTTGATAAGCGGTGTCGCTAAAGATACCAACGTGGCAAGAATCTCAGTCGTAGGTGTACCCGATGTACCGGGATTCGCTTTCAAGATGTTCTCAAAGCTCTCTGCAAAGGGCATTAACGTAGATATCATTCTCCAGTCCATCGGACGTGACGGCACAAAAGACATCTCTTTCACTGTTGCAAAGGACAACATGAAAGAAGCCGTTGCCATTATGGAAGATTTCATCGCAGTCGTAGGCGGCAAGTCCGTTTCCGCTGATGACAAAGTGGCTAAAATTTCTATCGTCGGTGCAGGTATGGAAAGTCATGCAGGCGTTGCTACAAAGATGTTTGAAGCTCTCTATGACGCTCAGATCAATATCCGCATGATTTCTACAAGTGAAATCAAAGTTTCCGTTCTCATCGACGAGAAAGACGCTGATGCAGCCGTTGCCGCTATCCATTCAAAATTTTTTGACAAGGATTGAAAAAAGGCTTGCATAAGCGGAATTTATATGATATAATATACGAGTCTTTGAATTACCGTCACTTGTGATGGGGTTAAAAGCTCGGCTTTTCAGCCGTACTTTCAAACGGGCAGTCCTCTGCTTTATCAGGCATGAATGTCTTAAATAACAGGAGGTTCTTAAAATGGACGCATTGAAGAAAATTGCAGAAAGCTCTCTTAAAACTGAAATTCCTCAGTTTGCAATCGGTGACACCATCAAAATCGGTGTAAAAATCCGTGAGGGCGACAAGGAAAGAGTACAGAAAAGGCAGCGGTGTCGCTGAAACTTTCACAGTCCGCCGTGTATCCTACGGTGTAGGCGTGGAGAGAGTTTTCCCCGTACATTCCCCGAATGTTGTATCTGTTCAGGTAGTCAGAAAAGGTCGTGTCCGCAGAAGCAAGCTCTATTATCTGCGTGACAGAGTCGGCAAGGCTGCCAAGGTTAAAGAGCAGATCAAATAATCATCTGAGTGAAAAGGGACAAGACCGTGTCGTTTTGTCCCTTTTTTTCAATGATAAATTAGAAATGAGAAATGAGAAATTGCTGATTGCTCATTACTGATTACTAATCAAGAGGTGTTCGCTGATGAGAAAACATGATGCTTTACGGAAAAAAAAAGATGCACAAGATGATAAAATCCTTCTTCATACCTCTTTTCAGTGGCTGTATGCCGTGATATTGCTGCTGTACGGCTTTGTATTCCTGTTCACTGTTGTTTTCAGGGTGTCAGCGTTCCGTGTCAATAACCGCTACGGAACGCATACTGCCGGTGTGCTTGTATCTTCCATAGGCTATTCCCCCGCATTGGGCGACCAGATTACCATTTCCAACGGCTATTCGACTTTCCTCGGAAAAGTGACCGCTGTTTCAGGTGAAATGATTTCCGTCGGCTCCGACAGGGACAGCTTCGCTAACTGCATTACATATAATAATAAAAATTACTTCTCCTC
>CADCJK010000017.1 GCA_902801715.1 uncultured Ruminococcus sp.
ACAAGGAATGGAACATAAAAGTTGTTTTTATAACTTTTTATAAGTTTTCAGTAACGGGATAGGATATGACAAATACGCTTATAAAACTTCCGGAGTGCATTATCAAAGCCGAAAATTCCATGAATATCAAATACAGCAGTCTGTTCAGGGACAAAGAGGGAAATATGTTTATCATGACAACTTCGAGAAATAACAGACTTATCTTTGTAATGCTTTACGGCTGTTCCTACTTTGATAAAAATATCGGATTTGAACTCATGCCCGTCCGGAATATCGACAAAATCGTAAATGACACGGACTGCCGTACTTTTGTACAGTTTGACTGCATGGATCACAGCGTAAGGGAAAAACTCTGCGGTGACAGATTTATCTCGCTTTATGAGAGCAGGAATCCTCTGCACAATGAAAAAGTTTCTGCCGGTGAACTCATTGATTATGTGAATCTCGGGATTATACTTTTCTATGAAAATATTTGAATGAAACGTTTGTTTTTTCCTGAATAATGTGTTAATATAGGTATATCTTGTAAAACGGAGGTATTTTCATATGAATATAAAAACGAGTGCGGTCATATTGGCAGGCGGAGAGGGAAAGAGAATGAATTCCAAACGTCCGAAAGTTTTGGCGGAAGTGATGTTCAAGCCCATGATACAGTGGGTAATAGATGCCGTCAAAGAAGCAGGTATCAATGATATATGCGTTGTCACAGGAAGCAAACATGAATTTGTGGAAGATTATCTGGAACAGCTGCCGTTTCAGGTGGAACGTGTTTTTCAGTCGGAAAGGCTTGGCACAGGTCATGCTGTCATGCAGGCAAGGGATTTTCTGGAAAGACATCGTGGAAGTGATGTGCTTGTTCTGAACGGTGATGCACCGTTTATTGATGCCGAAACGATAAAAGAGGCTTTTGCCGTGCATAACGGGGGTGGCTGTACGGTAGTATCGGCGGAAGTTGAAAATCCGAAAGGCTATGGAAGAATTATTCATGAAACAGCCGATAACGGACTTGATGTGCTGAAATCTATTGTGGAAGAAAAAGAGGCTACCGATGAGATAAGAAAGATAAAGGAAGTGAATTCGGGTGTATACTGGTTTGCAGTGGACAGCCTTTTGGATTCTCTCGGAAAGCTGACAAAAAGTGCCGTAACAGGTGAATATTACCTGACGGACACGGTTTTCGAGATAAAAAAGACAGGAAAAAATGTATTGGCATATAAAGCGAAAAATGCAGATT
Organism: uncultured Ruminococcus sp.; assembly: GCA_902801715.1. Classification (GTDB taxonomy): domain Bacteria; phylum Bacillota; class Clostridia; order Oscillospirales; family Acutalibacteraceae; genus UBA1213. The sequence continues at coordinate 1,235 of CADCJK010000017.1, forward strand.
CCGTTTTGGGTGCGAATGACTGTATACAGCTTGCACAGCTCAATGAGATTGCAAGAAAGAGAATACTGGAAAAACACATGAAAAACGGTGTAAATATTCCTTGTATCGATGGTGTTATGATTGGCACAGATGTTGAGATAGAGTCGAATGCAGTCATTCTGCCGTCAAGCGTGATACTTGGCAGTACAAATATCGGTTCATTCTGCAGGATAGGACCGTCTGCCCTGATTGTTGACTGCGATATTCCGGAGCATACAGAGCTTGGAAATATTTGCCTTAAAAGTAAAAAAATGTAAAAAAAGTTGTGCATAATCCATCATATTTTGCAAAATAAGGGATTTTTTTCTGCAAAAAGCACGATTATTCAGCTTGAATGGATAAAAACTTGATTTTTTGCCGAATTGGTATTAAAATATGGTTATCATAGTCTGACTAAAAATAAAAAGTTGGGGGAGTTTAATAATGACTTTTCATGGCAAGGATATCAAAATTTTTACCTGTAATTCCAACAGACCGGTTGCGGAACAGATTGCAAGGCAGTTGGGATTGCCCGTGGGCGATTCGGAAGTAACACATTTCAGTGACGGTGAAATAGCAGTGTCGCTGCGTGAATCCGTAAGAGGTTCGGAATGTTTCATTGTTCAGTCCACTTCCACACCCGTGAATGATAACCTTATGGAGCTGCTCATCATGATAGATGCAATGAAACGTGCATCAGCGGCAAGAATCACGGCAGTTATCCCGTATTTCGGCTATGCCCGTCAGGACAGAAAGGCAAAGGCAAGAGATCCGATTTCGGCAAAACTCGTTGCAGACCTCATTACAACGGCAGGTGCCGACCGTGTATTGACAATGGATCTCCACGCTGCACAGATACAGGGATTTTTCAATATTCCTGTTGACCATCTTGTAGGTGCACCAATCCTTGCCAACTACTTCAAGAAAAAAATCGGTGACAGTGCCGATGAATATGTCGTTGTATCACCCGATTTGGGTTCTGTCACAAGGGCAAGAAACTTTGCCGCAAGACTCGGCTGTTCTATCGCTATTATCGACAAACGCCGTCCCAGACCGAATGAATGTGAAGTGATGAGCATCATAGGCGAAGTCAAGGACAAGAAAGTCATTCTCGTTGATGACATGATTGATACAGCAGGTACTCTCTGCAATGCGGCAAAGGCTGTTATTGAAAGAGGCGGTGCAACGGAAGTTTATGCCGGTGCCACCCATGCAGTGCTTTCAGGACCTGCCATTCAGAGAATCAGGGACAGCGTGATGAAAGAAGTTGTCCTTCTCGATACCATCAACCTGACAGAAGAAAAAAGACTTGACAAATTCACGACACTTTCCGTTGCTCCTGTATTTGCGGAAGCTATTGAAAGAATCTATGAAGACAAGCCTGTTTCCTCTATTTTTGTAAATGCCTGATAATGAGAGTGGAGTGTGAAGAGTTGGGAGTGGAGCGAATAAAAAACTTCACTCTCCACTCCCAACACTTCACTCTTTTTATTGCCAGCCTAAAAGCGGCGTGACAAGTGACAGAAGCCAGTCTACTGCAAAGGCAAAGATGCCTAAAAAGACAAGAAATGCCAGAAATGAAAGTATGCGTATCAGACGGGCTTTGCCTTCGGGCAGTTCGTCATTTTTTTCTTGTTCACGGCTTTTTTCAAGAAAATCTTCATCTTCTTTGTCGAGTTCCTCAAGGGGATTGCTTTTCAGTGCACCTATTCCTATGAGTGTTTCGACAGCCTTGTCATAGTGACTCAGCGGCACGAAAAAAGAACAGTTTTCAGGCGGTGCGGTATTGAGTATCTGCAAGCCCGTATCATAGTTTTCTTCCTTGACGGAAAAGGCGATATCCGCTTGTGTCAGGGCGGAACGAATCCTTTCGAGTTCAAAACCGTTTGCCGTGATGAGATTCACAGGGGAATAGTGACTCGGATTTTCAATCAATTTTCTTTTGCAGGTCGGGCAGTTTTTCAGGTCTTTATTGATGTGTATTTTTTTGCACTTTGAACAGTATTTCATATTTTATCTCTCCTTTTGAATTTATTATAAGTTTATCGTGCTGAAAAGTCAAAGGAAAAACAGGAAATTACAGGATATGAAAAAAACTGTAATGAATTTGTAACCAATATCATTGGTTATCTTTACAAAAAAATGAGCTTTACAATATGGAAAGTGCACAATAAATTTCAATGAAATTTTTTTTGAGAAAATTAAAAAACGTGAAATATCGTCAAAATTACCAAAAATGCTTTGAAAGACACGAAAGAAAAAATAAAAAAGTCTGATATTTTGCTTGCTTTTTTCGGACAGTCATTGTATAATTATCAGAGATAAAGTCCGATATTACGGGCTTTAAAAAATTTTAAAATTTTGTAATTAGGAGGACGATTACAATGTACAAGAAAAAGATTATCGGCATTGCACTTATCGCAGCTATGGTAGGTTCAATGGCAGCAGTATCTGTTTCTGCACGTGAGGCTTTCGATGGCGATGATACGATTGACAATTATTTCGAAAATCACACAGTAGGTATTGTTGGTTCGATGACAGGTTGGGGCGGTAGTACTGACACTCCTATGACAGATGCTGACGGTGACGGCATTTATGTAGGTGTCTACAAGGATCTTCCTGCAGGCGATCATGAATTCAAAGTACGTGCAGACAATGACGGCAGTTGGACTGACGCATGGGGTATGTACGATGAAGAACATGACAGAACCAAGAACGGTTTTGAGGACAATCTGAAAGCAAGTACCACAGATGTGACAGACCTCGTTGTTATGCTTGATACAAACGGTGATGACGAAGTTGTTTGGCCTGTATCAGCTTTCACAACGGATACAGTTGAAGCAGGCAAATATGGTATCGTTGGTTCTCTCACAGGCTGGTCTAATGACGGCGACATTCCTATGTATGAGTATCAGGAAGGAAAATTTGTCGGTATTGCTAAAGATGTTGCAGCAGGTTCCGTTGAATTCAAAGTTCGTGCATTCAATGACGGCACATGGTCTGAGAGCTACGGTGTATATGATGAAGAAAATGACAGAACAAAGAATGGCTTTGAGGATAATATCAAAGTAGAACTTGATGCTGTTTCTGATATCGTTGTTTTCTTTGATACAACAGGTGACGATGATGTTGTATGGCCTGTAAGCTATGCAGTTATTTCCGACAATACAGTTGTATCAGAAGATTATACAGGTAAAGTTGACGATGGTGAGCCCGAAGAGCCCACGGCTGAACCGAGCAGATACGGTATCGTTGGCGATCTCACAGGTTGGGGCGGCAATCCTGACTATCCGATGTATGAAACAAGTACAAAGGGTGTTTATGTAGGTAAGACTGATGTTCTTCCTGCCGGCGACTATGAGTTCAAAGTTCGTGCAGATGCTGCATGGGATGAGAGCTGGGGCGTATACGATGAAGAAAATGACAGAACCAAGAATGGTTTTGAGGACAACATCAAGCTTACTCTTGACGAGGAATCAGTTATCTTTGTTATGCTCGATACAACAGGCGATGATGAAATTATATGGCCTGTAAGCTATGCAGTTGTTACAGATCCCGAGCATCTTGCACCCCAGTGGATCTACACAGGCAAACCTCAGGAAGTAGAAGAATCTTCAAAAGAAGAGGAATCTTCAAAAGAAGAGGAATCTTCAAAAGAAGAAGAATCTTCAAAAGAAGAAGAATCTTCAAAAGAAGAGTCTTCAAAACCCGACACATCCGTTCCGGTTGACGAGCCTTCACAGCCCGAAGTTAAGGAAACAAAGGTTACTGATTACATCTACTTCGACAACAGCCAGACAAAGTGGGACGAAGTTTATGCTTATTGGTGGCATACAGACTATGCAAGAACCTATGACCTCGAGGACAATGACTGGGGTATCCAGAAGAAAGTCAACGAGGACGGCACAGAGGGTTGGGAGCCCGTTCCTTTCCCCGGCACAAAGATGACTCAGATCGAAGGCACAGATATCTGGCAGATCAGAGTTCCTTTCAATGCTCATAAGATTATCTTCAACTGCGGTTTCACCGACGATCAGATTAAGGGTAAGAATCCTGCTGACGATCCCAGTGTAATCGTATATCAGACAGGTGACATTGTATTTGATGCAGAAGCTAATGCAGGTCAGGTTTACACAGTAGAGGGCGAAGCAGCTCCCGGCAGAGGTCAGTTCAAGGCTAAATATACATACAAGACCGGTGCATTCTCAACTTATACAGGTACTTATACAGCTGAGCAGATCGGCGAAGTTCCGGTAGTAGTAGATCCTTCTGATGATACAAGCAGCAAGCCTGAGGGAACAAGCAAACCTGTAGATGACGGCAATACAAGCGGCGGCACAACAGGCGGTACAACAGGTGGCACAACAGGCGGTACAACAGGCGGTACCACAGGCGGCAGCACATCAATTCCTGTAAACACAGGCGATTCCACAATGCCTATCGCAGTTGCAGTAGTTGCAGCTCTTGCACTTGGTACAGCAGTTGTTGCTTCCAGAAAAAAGGTTGAAGAATAATCCATATCTTCACTGATTGACTGAAAAATTTTCTCTCCGATTGTCAGATGGCAGTCGGAGAGATTTTTTTAATACGGGCAAAATAAAATGAGGAATGGGGAATATGATGATTCCTCATTCCTCGTTGTTTAAGCTGCTTTTTTGGTTTCCCGGATTTCAAGCTGATCGGCGGAAGTAATTTGTGTAACGGTGAAGCCCTGATTTTTAAGAAGTTGAATAATACCGTCATTGCCCAAAAAATGTGCCGTTCCGACAACAAGCATAACAGTTTTACCGCTTTTCATGTAGCCTGTGAGTTTTTCAGTCATGCCCTTGTTTCTGTCTGTGAGCAGTGCTTTGTTGTATTCCTCAAAGGCGGCTTTTTCTTCTTCTGTAAGTTGGCTTTTATCAAAATCTTCACCATTTACATCTTTTTCTGTAATAGTGCCGCTTTTCCATTTTTCATAGAGGTCCTTGAGCTGATGTGCCTGTTTTTCAATGATGAAATCCATGGATTCGACTTCTTCAATATTTTTTCCATTGGCTTTGGCTCGTGTTGTGAGAACCATGTCAACGCCCTTGTTCGCATTGAGTCCCACTTTTACGACAGCGAGATTTTCAATCAGACTTTCCCACATGACCGGCTTGTAATAGTCGTAAAGGGAATTGTAAATGCCGTTTCCTTTTAATATTTCCACCAATTTGTTGTAGGTATTTTCAGAGATATGGTCTTTGATGGTCGTACCGTCAGAATAGATGACGTCCGTGAGCATAGAGGAAGAAGCCGTGATTTCGCTGTAGATATCGGACATATCGATTTCAAATGCAAGGGTATCGCTGTCGGCATAGGCTTTTTCAAAGTAATCGGGCATATTGTCAACGGCACTGTCGCCTGCATGGATAGAGCCGAATAAATAAGCGTAATTTCCGTTTTTATCCTCGGCTTTCCACATGAGGGGAGTTATTGAATTTGAGGAAGGCGGTTGGGAATCCTGACTTTCTTCTGTCCGGGATACGACGGAGGAGGGGGAGGAAGATTCAACTTTAAACATTTCTTTTTTGTCAACGTGCTTGCAGCCGCTGAGTGCAGGCACAATGAGTGTTGTCACGGCAAGGATTCCGCAAAGGAGTTTTTTGAATTTCATAGACATTTCCTTTCTTCTGAAATAAAGGGTACTGCGGATGTTTTGCAGTACCCTTTGTAAAAAATCATTTTTTGTTTTTCTTGTTTCCTGTAAAGAGAAGAATGACAATCACAAGTGCCGCAACGGCTATTGCCGCAATAGCGATGACAAGTATTGTAGAATTATCGCCTGTAGCAAAGTTCTGCTGTGCATTGGCGGCATTGACGGTCATTGTGCCAAGGGCGGATATTGCCATGATGATTGACAGAAGGCATATCAGTTTTTTCTTCATACTCATTTTTTCAGCACTCCTTTTTGTTTTTGTAAAACAAGGGGACATTGCCCGATGACAATGCCCCCTATGTAAAACGCTTACTCAGAATTTACAAAATTATTTTGCACTCTTCTTTGATTTGGAAGCAACGATAGCAGTACCGAGAGCAGCTGCACCGATTACAGCGAATACAGCGGCACTTGCAGCGGAATCACCTGTATTCACACCGGGCTGTGACTGCTGAGACTGCTGAGACTGCTGAGACTGCTGAGAGGGCTGTGTCTGAGACTGCTGTGAAGGCTGTGACTGCTGAGGCTGTGATGACTGCTGCTGTTTCTCGGCATTCTTAACGAGTACATAGTAAGAGAAGTGGGGAGCAGTTCCTGATGCCTTGGCATTTGAGAAATTAGCAAATTTTGTAAAACCTGCAGCTTCTTCATAGAGATAAACAGTGTCATAATTTGAATTTGCGAAAGAAAGTGCGACATTTGCACCCTCGAATGTTTTGGCATTGTTGTCACCATCGAGGAAATAAACGTCAAGAATCTTGCTTGAAGCAACATCGGGAAGATTTGCAACAGCAGCCTCGATATCAACGTTTGTTATGGTAGCAGCACCGAAAGTGAGTTCTGTACCGGCCGGAATAGCATCAGCAGGAACGTCTGCCTCAACTGTTACTCCATCGATGATAACCATGAAACGAGTATTCTTGCCAGCCTCAACGACTGCCTTGGGTGACTTTACATCGTTAGTTGTAACACCGGGTGTAAGAGCACTTACTGACAAAGCGGCGGAAGAAACGGCAACAGCTGCTGCAAGAGCAGATACCAAAATTTTCTTAGTGTCCATTGTAAACATCCTCCTAAAAATAAATGTAAATAAACCTGAACAACAATATGATACCACATCTGTTACAAGTTTGTCAACAATCATGCAGGGAAAATATCATCAAACTTTTGTTGATGAAATCATGCAATATTGTTCAACTTTAGACGGATACCATAATGCCTCCTCCTAAATATCCATTGGACATGAATATTATACAACTTAAAAATGAGTTTGTCAATCGGCAAATGATGTTATTTATTGGTATTTCTATAAAAAATCGGACAAACTTCAAAAAGTCCGTCCGATTTTTTGTGACAAGGGTTAGTTTTTTGCACTGAAAGAAAGACAGTCGGTGCATTTATCGGTTGAGGGATCATGTTCGTGAGTGCCGATATGCACGGTATCGAGTGAACAGTAATCATGATTTTTGCAGTGATACTGGCATTCCTCAACGCTGCAATGGATACTTTTATTGAGCTTTTCCATAATATATTTCTCCTTTGTGCCGTTTATTAACGGCAATTATATTATGGCATGATTGGCTGACAAGTATTCATTGTACACCCATTAAAAAATATTTTTTATAGATATTACCTTCGGAATCTTTGGCTTTGATGCAGATATGATATATTTCTTTTTGGTCGGGGGTGAATGTCACGGCTGTATTTTTGCTGTAGCCCTGCAAAACAGTCCACGGTCTGCCGGCAGAACCGTTGGCAAGCTGATAGAGTACGGAATATTTACAGTCGGGAATCGTGCAGGAACAGTTGATTGTGATACTTTCACCCAATTTGATTGTTGAAGTGGATATAGCAGACGTATTCGGATTTTCAGGTTTTGCCGAAACGTGAAGTGTGAAGTATTTTTTGGAAATATTTCCGAGACCGTCCCTTGCTTTTATGCAGATGTCGTAATCTGTGACGGTGGAAGGTCTTATGGGAACTTCGGAATTGGTGCTGAAATTCTGTTTCACTGTCCACTTGCTTTCAGAAGTTTTTTTACAGTACACTGCATATTGATAAGTGCCGTGACCGCCTGCGGCAGAGCATTTTGCGGTGATTTTATCGCCTCTGGTAATCGAGTCGGCAGATATTTCCGAAGTGTTGGAAAGTCTGGATACTACTAAAAGGTCAAAGTATTTTTTCATGACTTTTCCGCTGCTGTCCTTTGCTTTGACGCATATCTGATAATCGGTTGCCTTTGAAGGCTTTATCGTTACAATGGTATTGGTGCTGTAATCCTGTTTTACCGTCCATTTCTTTTCGGAAGTTTTCTTGTAGTAAACAGCGTATGTATAATCGCCTGTTCCTGCAGTGGCACTTGCATTGACCATAACGGTATCGCCTAACGTGATGGGATTTCGGGATAATATGGTCGAAGTGTTGGTAAATACACAGACAAACGGGATATTAAAGTTTTGTGCATACGTTTCGGCACGGCTGTCTTTTTCACCGTATATGGTGAGATTATAACATCCGCTGAAAGTAGTTTCAAACATTGTCGAAACAGTTCGGGGAATATATATTTGATTGAGTGATATGCAGTTTTCAAAAGAATACCAGCCTATTGCTGTTAAATTGTCGGTTGAATTTACCTTTTTGAGATTGGTACAGTTGCGGAAAGCATAGGACGAGATTCCTTTTATTTTGTCGGAAAGTGTGATTTCCGTCAGATTTTTGCAGCCGTCAAATGCAAATATATTCAGGCTTTCAATGTTTTCGGGTATGGTATAACTGCCCTCACGTCCGCCGGGGAATGCGATAAGTTCCGTTTGTTCCTTATTTGTGAGAACACCGTCCAATGAACTGTAATTCGGATTTTCGCTGTCAACATAGATGTTTTTAAGGCTTGTACAGTTTGAAAATGTTCCGTCATATATATATGTCACGTTTTTGGGAATGCTGATTTCTTCCAGTCCTGTACAGTTCATGAAACAACTGCCTACAAATGTGACGGTATCGGGAATCACTACGCTTTTGAGTCCGGAATAAAAGTTGAATGTCGGCCAGTTGATACTTGTAACGGTCTTTCCGTCAATTTCACTCGGTATGGTGACATTCTGTTCATTTCCCTTGTAGAAATACAGACTCACTGTTCCGTCACTGTTGATATCATAGTAATAGTCATCATTTTGGAGAAATTCATGGTTCCGGAATTCACCTGACAGCATATCCAGCCTTCTCTGATATTCAGTTGAGGGATCGGGCTCTTCGGGGGGAATCGGCTGGGGCTCAACTTTGAGGTCAAAGAATCTTTTAAGGATATTTCCGTCGCTGCCCTTTACTTTGACGCATATCTCATAATCAGTTGCTTTGGCGGGCTTTATGGATACCACGGTATTTTCACTGTAATCCTGTTTTACCGTCCATTTCTTTTCGGAAGTTTTCTTGTAAAGCACTGCATAGGTGCAGCCGCTTTCACTGGCGGCAGCCTTTACCGTTACAGCCTGTCCGAGTACGATATGCTCTGCCGAAACAGTCGATTTGTTGAACGATGCCGTTTCAAAAGGCAGATTGTTTTTTTGTGCGAAATATTCGGCAGTACTGTTCTTTTCACCGTATATTGTGAGATTGTCACAGTCATGGAATGCATTGGCATCGATCGTTGCACTGCTCGGAATGACAGCTTTTTTCAGATTCCTGCAGCTGAAAAAGACAAATCTGTCTAAATTTGTCAGACCTGCACCGAAGGTCACTTCTGTCAGACCGTTGCACCTGCCGAAAGAGTCATAGCAGATATGTTTAAGGCTGTCGGGGAAAGATATGCCTGTCAGATATGTGCAGTCCAGAAATGCAGAGTCGGAGATTCTTACGACACCCTTGGGGATACTGTAAGCACCTTTCTTTCCGCACGGATAAGCTACAAGTTCCGTCATGTCCTTATTGAACAAAACACCGTCTTTTGAAGTATAATGCGGATTGTTTTCATCGGCTTTTATATCTGTCAGATTTTTGCATTGTAAGAAAGCTGTACCGAACAAAGAGGAAACATTTTCGGGAATATACACGCTTGTCAGACTGTCACAGCCAATGAATACACAACTGCCGATGAAAGTCATACTTTTCGGCATATTGATTTCTGTCAGATTTTTGCAGTTCTTGAAAGCGAATCCACCGATAGCAGTAATGCCCTCCGAAATCGTAACCGTTTTGACGGGAGTATTTTCAAAAGCATTCTGTGCGATAGTGGTGACGGCTTTATCACCGATTTTATTCGGGACAACAACATTTTCGGCTGAACCCTTGTATTTTGTAATGTTGAGTGTGCCGTCATTTTTTTGATTTTCGCTGTAATCGAACATACTTTCCAATGCATCAAGTTCATCGGAAGCATTGGTCGATATATCCGTGTTGCCTGTGTCAACGGCAGATACTGTCATACCGGTAGCTGTCATCATGGCAAGTGCCATGGAACACGCTATTATTTTTGTGAAAATATTTTTTTTCATAGCTTAAAATCTCCTTTACTAAAATGTCAATGTGCCTGTATTTTTGAAAAAAGTTTAAATATATCACACTCCTTGCTGCAAATGTTCAGTGCAGTAATGTTTCCTCATTGAAATAAACTGTAATACTTTTGAAGTTGGTGAAACATTGAAACTGCCTTTTTGAACTGTCATATATAAGAGTGCATTTTATTCTGAAATGCATACTTTTGGTAAAGAGTTTTTTATTTGTACGTTTGAAATAAATAATAGCCTGCTGTTTTATATATAATTGACAATAAAAAATCAGCAATCGGCAGTTTCATTGTTAACTGCTTATTGCTGATTTTATAAAAATTGTCTTTTGACTTTACGGAGAATTTTGGTATCTGTCACGGAAAAATAAATGGATCGACAAGCCAAGGAGGCAATATTCCCGTAAAAACAGCGACAATGCTCAGAAAGATGACAGTGAGAATAATACTATAGATTACTATGAATTTTTTATTTTTGTGTTTGATGGCAATGATAAGCGGCAAAAAAATGGCTCCCAAGATGTAAATAACAACACAAGCCATGCCCAAAACTGCTGCGAGTACCAAATCACCCCAGCCGCCCGCTTTTCTGGCTTGGATAAACAGGTACACGATACCTATAAACACTAAAGCTGTCACCGAAAAAAGTATGATACGCTTTATTTTCTTTTTGTTTAAGGGCTTTTTCATGAGGCAGTTTCCTTTCCATGCTGATTTTACAAAAGCCGCCTTTTGACTTCGCGGAGAATTTTGGTATCATTGTCATATTTGCAGATATGCATGGCTTCATCAATCGTTGCCCAGAGATAATAGTCGATTTCGCTTTTCTGGAGATTCACGGCACTTTCATCAGCCTTTGCCAGAAAGAATACGACTTGTTTTTTGATTTTTCCGAAAGGGCTGTATGTACTGGTACGCCTGAAATCAGGCTCTATAATCACATTAAGACCTGTTTCTTCCTTTATTTCACGGATAGCGGTTTGTTGTTCCGTTTCATTCTGTTCCACGTGACCTTTCGGGAAAGTCCAGTATCTGCCGTTATGGTTCTTGACAAGAAGAACTTTTATCACACCGAGCCTTGTACGGTGATACACAACGGCACCGCAGGATTTTTCATATACACAAAGTATCCTGTCGAATGTAACGGACTTTCTGCAAAGTCTTTTTCGGATTTCGGGTTCATAGTATATCTTTCCGACAGGAGCAGCGATCAATCGTGTCTGAGAGCGTTTTTCCGAAACAGCCACGGCTATGATCATACAATCGGTTTCACCGGAAAGTTCACTTTCAGCCATGACATAGACCTGACGGAAATCACCCGATTTTCTGCCCATGATAAATCCGGAATACAATTCTCTGTCGGTCAGAGTGCCGAATATATCTATTTTGACGATTTTGCCCAACACGATATCTCCCTCCTTTTCATACAAATCCATACTATAGTATAATAGATTCCGACAAAAATTACAACACAAATGAGCAAAAAAACTTGACATATTTTTTAGAATTTTTGGCAAGTTTATTTTTTAAGGTTGTTTTTTTGTGATGAATGTATTATAATGTAAATGCTGTGATTTTTTAGGAAAGGAATGTTTGGATGGATTGGACAGAAATTATTGCGGAGGTCAGTGCAGAGTCGGTTGATACTGCCGCTGATATTGCACAAATGACCGTACCCTATGGAATTTATATAGAGGATTACTCCAATCTGGAGGAAGAAGTGCTTGAAATTGCCCATATCGACCTCATTGATGAGGAGCTGCTCAAAATGGACAGGTCAAAGGCAAAAGTGCATATCTATATATCTCCGGAAGATAATCCGAATGAAGCACTGTCGTTTCTCAAGGAGAGATTTTCGGCTGAAAAGATAGATTACAGGCTGTATTCCAATGACTGTGACGTAGAGAGCTGTCTTGAAAACTGGAGAAAGTATTTCAAGCCGATTGAAGTAGGAGATAAATTATTGATACGTCCTGTATGGAGAGATGATTTTGAACCGAATGGCAGGATTGTCATGAATCTGGAACCGGGTGTAGCATTTGGTACAGGCACGCATGAAACGACAAGACTTTGTTTACAGGCTTTGGAAAAGTATGTGACAAAGGGCTGTACTATGCTTGATGTAGGCTGCGGCAGCGGTATTTTATCTGTGGCAGGCTTGCTGTTGGGGGCTGAATCTGCTATTGGTATAGATATTGATGAACTTGCCGTGAAAGCGTCCGTTGAAAATGCGAAACTCAACAATGTTTCCGACAGATATACTGCTGTTAAAGGCAATCTTGCCGATGAAGTCAGCGGCTGTTTTGATATCATCACGGCAAATATTGTTGCCGATGCCATTATCATGCTTTCAGCCGATATCGAAAAACTCATGCATGACAAAACGATATATATTATGAGCGGAATTATTGATTCCCGTCTTGATGACTTGCTTTCAGCGTTGCCTGATAATCTGAAAATTATCGAACAGTTGGAAGAAAAAAATTGGCTGTGCCTTGTTGCCATGCGTAAATGATATTCCGGAGGGAAAACTAATGAAGAATAAAGATACTTCAAATCTGATTTTTTCCGCATTTCTGGTGACGGCATTTATCATTTGTGCATATTTCTGTTCCGGATTCATAAAGGATTCTACGGAATGGAGTGATACTTTCAAAATTTTCGCCATGGCAATGGTATATGCGGTATTTGGTCTTGTGATTTTTTATGCCACAAGAGTCGGTGACGGCAAGCAAGTGAAACGCTTTTCGCCTGCCACTCTTGTCATAATGGTATTGCCTGCTTTTTATATCATTCTTGCAGGAATGGTGCCGAATCTGCCGTTTTCGGAACAGATTGCACATCATGCGGAAGTAATCAATTTTGCGGCAGTCGCATTTGGATACGGTATGCCTTATACATTCCTCAGCGGATATGAACTTGATACGTCAAAGACGAGTGAAAAACCGAAAGTTTCCGTTGAAGAACAGGCTCTTTCCGATGCATTCGATGAGATTGCCAAAACGGTTCCGGATGTTGCAGATAAAGAAATCAATGAAAAAGGAGAATAATTTTATGTCAGAATGTACACATGACTGCAGTTCATGCGGTGAAAGCTGTTCTTCAAGGGAAGGTGCCTCTTCACTTGACATGACAGAAAAACTCAATCAGTACAGTAATGTAAAAAAAGTGATTGGTGTAGTGAGCGGAAAGGGCGGTGTCGGCAAATCGATTGTTACGTCACTTCTTGCCGTGATGTTCAGCAGAAGGGGCTATGATACGGCTGTTCTTGATGCCGATATCACAGGACCGTCAATTCCGAAAGCATTCGGTATCACAGAAAAGGCTTACGGCTCGGATAAAGGCATACTGCCCTCCGTTACTGCATCGGGCATTAAAGTAATGTCAATAAATCTGCTTCTGGAAAACGATACCGATCCTGTTATATGGAGAGGACCTATTCTTGCAGGAACGGTCAAGCAGTTCTGGACAGACGTTTATTGGGGTGACGTTGACTATATGTTCGTGGATATGCCTCCGGGAACAGGTGATGTTCCGTTGACTGTGTTCCAGTCACTTCCGCTTGATGGCATTATTGTGGTGACATCTCCGCAGGACCTTGTTTCCATGATAGTGGAAAAGGCTGTCAAGATGGCTCAGATGATGAATGTGCCGATTCTGGGCATAGTGGAAAACATGAGTTATTTTGTATGTCCCGACTGCGGCAAAAAACATTATCCTTTCGGTGAGAGCAAACTTGAAAATATTGCAAAAGAATACAGCCTTGATATTCTGGCAAGATTGCCCATTGACCCGAAAAATGCAAAAGCCTGTGACAGCGGCAAAGTGGAAAGTATTCTGAATCCCGATGCGGAAGCCGCTGCCGATAAAATTGAAAATATCATTGGAAAGTTATAATAAAAAAGCACTGTCTTTTCCGGACAGTGCTTTTGTTTATCTTATGTGACGTTTGGTAATTTTTTTGGCTTTTTTGAAGCGGTATCTGTCTTTGATAAATTCGATTCCCCTTGTTCTCGGCAGGAATATAATGGAAAATACGGTTAATACAAATACAATTCCCCAGAGTGCCGTTCCGGAAATTTTGTTTACTTTTTTATCCTCTTTTTCGGCAGTAAATGCTAAATTCAGAATTCTTGGTTCTGAGTTTACGGACACTTCTAATTCTTCGTCAATGATTGATTCCATTCGGCTGACCTCAGTTACGAGGCTTTTTTCTTCACTGACTTCTGACGGCATTTCGGAAACGCTTTCTTCTATGACGGATGTTTCTTCTATAACAGAAATTTCTTCTGTGACGGACACTTCTTCTGTGACAGAAATTTCTTCTGTTGTTTCTTCAACGGGATTTTCTTCTGTCGGTTCTTCATAGTAATATTCCGTGTTTTCTTCTTCAGAGCTTTCCACTATGTAGTCCTCTTCATTGTAGTAATATTCGTCATAATACTCGTTTTCGTTATTTTCATCGTATTCATTTTCGGTATATTCATCTGTGTAATTCCATTCATTGTCATATTCTTCTTCGGCATGAACAGTACAGCTTATTCCAAATGTACACATAAATACCAGCATCAGACATATTATTTTTTTATTCATTCTGAACCCCCCTTTACAACATCTATTATATCACATCTTTTCAAAAGAATACAGCATTATTTTGGCATATTATTTTTTTTCAGCACTTCCGACAAAACTTTTCCCAATAAAAAGCCGGAATATTTCACTTCTTCAAGTGTATTCGATTCTGCCCCCATTTCTATTAAAAGTGAACCCGTATTGATATTCATATTATACATGAAATCGGAGAAATTAAGCGGTCTTACCATGTTCGGATACATTTCGTTGGCTTTCTTCTGTATCTGCAGGGCAAAGCGGAGATTATATTCCCAATTTTTGAATTCCTCGTCACCGTCATAATTATAGCCTGATAATATCATGATTTGTGCAGCTTTTTTTCCGTTGACTGTGAAAACGGGTTTTGATTTTTGGGTATCGGTACCGATGCCGTCACGGTGTATATCGAGCGTTACTTTTATAGTAGGGTATTTTTTGATATATTCAGTGACAGTTGCATAACTTCTGTCATAGGCACCGTTATAACTCGGATAGTCATGCAAAGTGGTATCGTGTATGGTTTTAATGCCTGCGGCATTGAGCTGTTTGGCAATTTCCTCACCGACTGCACATATATTTTCAGTTGTATCTGTGGTTCTGGGATAGAAACTTTCATAGAAATATCCTGTATCATATTTCAGGAAACTTTCTGATGTATGCGTGTGATAAATCAATACCTGGGGCTTGTCCGTTTCTTCCATTTCAAAGCCTAATTTGCTTTCCAGTTCGCTCTTGATGTCTATATCAGCAGAAGATGTATTTTTAATTTGTATATTTTTATAACTTTGATTTCCCTGCGTTATCGTGAATTCATATACGGGATATTGTTCTTCACCCTCGTGATTTTTTTCATATTCTTTGATTTCTTCATCAGTGGGAACGGATATTTCAAAATCAGTTGTTTTCATTTCTTTTATTTCAGGCTTGCTTTCTTCGGGGGAGGATATTTCGGAGCTTTCCACGGTGATGGCGGCATGGCTTTCTTGTTTTGACGGTTCGGAAATTTCAGGTTCGGAATATTCTTCATTACCCGTGGGAAAGGTCATTTCCGCTGCAAGAATGTCAAATACAGGCAGTATATCTGTATATGCCATCTTTGTACACGCACATATCACGGCTGTTATTACAAGTCCTGCCGATACGACTGCAAGCAGGAATTTTTTAATCTTCATATATTTTTCCTCCCGAAACTTTCTTGACAATTTTTATGCCGAATGTTCCTGACTTATGCCAATAAACGATTTTGCCAAAAAATCCCTGCGGAAATTTTTTTATTTATTTAAGTTGATTATTTTGCAAAAAGAGTTTATAATAGTTCATGTGAAATATTTGTTTTGGGAGATGGTATGGGTTTATGAATTCCGATCCTTATGACGAACAGAATTTAAAATATTTTTCGGGGGAACAGGATAACTGCCCCTGAATCGAAGGGGCTGATTTGATATGATAAATTATTATAAGACTGTCAATGGAAGAATCGAGGAAATAAAGGAATATGAAGCAGGCTGTTGGGTGAACTGCGTGGCACCTGAAGATGATGAAGTGGAATATCTTCTGGATTTCTGCAAGATACCGCCGGAATTGCTGCGTTCCGCACTGGATGACGAGGAATCGGCACATATCGACAGCGAGGACGGCACAACGCTTATTATCATAGATGTACCTGTTGTGGAGAGAATTTCAAGAAGAATTACTTATTCGACAATGCCTATCGGTATCATGATAACGGATAAGAATGTTATCACCGTTGCAATAAAGGATAATACGATTTTGAGTGAATTTTCAGAGGGCGTTGTCAGGAATGTAAGAACGGATTACAAAACGCATTTTGTATTGCATATTCTTTTGAGAATGGCAACGAAATATTTGCAGTATCTGAAACAGATTGATAAAATAAGCGGTCGTATTGAAAAGGAATTAAGACGTTCCGCAAAGAATAAAGAGCTTCATCAGCTGCTTGATATAGAAAAATCGCTTGTATATTTTTCGTCATCGTTGAAATCGGATGAACTGACGCTTGAAAAAATCATGCGTGGAAAGTACCTGAAAATGTATGAAGAAGATCAGGACTTACTGGAAGATGTTTTGATTGAGATAAAACAGGCAGTTGACATGGCAGCGATACATTTGAATATATTGACAAATACCATGGACGTTTTTGCATCTATCATTTCCAATAACCTGAACGTGATAATGAAGATACAGGCATCATTGACACTTTTGGTATCTGTACCGACAGTCATATCGGGTTTTTACGGCATGAATATTATAGGTGGATTGCCGTTTGATAAATTATGGTGGTTTCCGCTTTTGCTTTCGGTGGTGCTCATGCTCGTGATGTATATTATTCTTAAAAAGAAAGATATGTTTTGATGAAAACAGCCTTTCCGGACGGGAAAGGCTTGATTTTACGGAGGTTTTTTCATGAACGAGGAAAAATTGTTTCATATAGGCATTTCACGCTCACAGGGAGCGGAATATGCTGTTTTGCCCGGTGATCCGGCAAGAGTAGAGAAAATTGCCAGATATCTTGACAATGCGGAATTTTTGGCACAGAACAGGGAATTCACTTCTTATGCAGGTGAACTTTGCGGAAAACGTGTTATTGTGATGTCCACGGGAATAGGCGGACCGTCTGCGGCGATTGCATTGGAAGAACTTGCAATGTCAGGCTTGAAAACTGCCGTCAGAGTCGGCACTTGCGGAGGAATTCAGGAAAAAGTGATGTCGGGTGATTTGGTCATAGCAAATGCAGCGGTTCGCATGGAGGGAACTTCCAAAGAATATATGCCGATAGAATTTCCGGCTGTATCGGATTTCAGTGTGACAAGTGCATTGGCAAAATCTGCTGAAATGCTTGGTTACAGATATCATGTAGGAGTTGTGCAGAGTAAAGATTCCTTTTATGGACAACATTCGCCTGAAAGTATGCCTGTAGGGTATGAACTGGAAAATAAGTGGAATGCATGGAAACAATCGGGTGTACTTGCATCGGAGATGGAAACAGCGGCATTGTTTACAGTCGGTGCTGTAAGAAAAATAAAAATGGGTTGTGTACTTCATTCTTTATGGAATCAGGAAAGAAAAAAGCTGGGTTATAAAGATAAAGATGATTTTGATACAGACATGGCGGTCAAAACTGCCGTGAATGCTTTGAAGATATTGATAAATGGTGATATGAATGGATAATAAAGTGATAGCGGTAGTGGGGGCTACGGCATCGGGAAAAACGTCGCTTGCAATAAAAATTGCACAGGAATATAACGGTGAAATCATATCAGCGGATTCCATGCGGATATATAAGGGCATGGACATCGCTACTGCAAAAGCAACGGAAGAAGAAAAATGCGGTATTCCACATTATCTGATGGATTTTCTTTCGCCGACGGAATTATTTTCCGTATCGGAATATGTTGAAATGGCGAAAAATACCATGAATGATATTTTATCGAGGGGAAAAGTCCCGATTGTATGCGGCGGTACAGGGTTATATATACGTTCACTCGTGGAAAATATACGTTTTTCGCCTGAACAGGCAGATGAAAATTTAAGAAATCATCTGAATGAAAGATATGAAAAAGAAGGGGGAGAAGTGCTTTTGCAGGAATTGGCAGAATTTGATCCCGAAATTGCCAAAACGCTTCACCCGTCCAATAACAAGCGAATTATCAGGGCAATCGAGATATATCAGACAACGGGCATTACCATGTCGGAACACATCAGAAATTCAAAGAATATTCCGTCACCGTATGAATGGACATTGATAGGGATTACGTTTGCCGACAGACAGAAATTATATGACAGAATCAATTTAAGAGTGGATATTATGCTTGAACAGGGACTTCTTGATGAAACAAGGGAATTTTACAGGGAAAACAAAGGGAAAACGGCAACCGGTGCAATAGGATATAAGGAATTGAAGCCGTATCTTGACGGGGAAATGAGTCTGGAACAGGCAGTGGAAAATCTCAAGCAGGTGACAAGGAATTATGCCAAAAGACAGTTGACATGGTTTAAAAAAGATACGGATATCAACTGGATTTATGCAGATAAGTGCAGGGATATTTTTGAAGAAGCCGACAAAATTTTATCTGCGAGGTTTACAAAGAGATGATATCGTGATAGAATGATGGGGAAAAGGAGAGTGAAAGAATGATAAAGGAAAAGCTGAATTCGCAGGTTATCAGAAAAGTCGTGTTATCTCTGGCGACGCTGCTGATTGTTGTATATGTCATTTACGTTTTCGGCAGGGCAGGATTTACGCAGGTGAAAAGTGTCGGAGCAGTTAAAATGACGGTATATGATTCGATAGACGTGAATGCCTATATCGTCAGAAGTGAGCGATATGTTGAATATAAGGGGGAAGGAGTAATATCCTATACAGTGTCTGACGGTGACAAAGTTTCTAAAAATGAGAATATAGCCAATGTGTTTGACAATGCGGGACTTTCGGGCAAGAAACAGGAACTGGACGAACTGGAAAAGAAACTTGCCTCACTGGAACAGCTTGAAAAAAATATAGGTACATTTACACAGACACCTGATGAAATTGATAAAACCGTGAATGATTTGCTGTGCCGTTCCAATATAGCGATATCCGAAGGGAATCTTTCTCTTGCAGCGGAAAATGTACAGGACGTGCTTTATGCCATCAATGAAAGGCAGCTTATTACAGAAAAAGTATCAAGCTATGAAGAAAAAATCAATGAAATAAAGGAACGCATTGAAGAAATCAAGAATTCTGACAAATCGGTAAGGAAAAATAAAAGTGTCAATGCAGCGGTATCGGGATATTTTTCGAGCCATACGGACGGCTATGAAAAATCCTTTGACATATCGAAATTGAGTGAACTCATGCCGGGGGCACTGACAGAGGAAAATATAAAGAAAAAAGATGTTCCCCAAAAGGCAGTCGGAAAGATTATTGACAGGGTATATTGGTATTTGGTTTTTGAAGTGGATCAGCAGGATGCACTCAGAATCAAGAATGCACCGTATCTGAAAGTGAATATCCCTGTGGTATCGAACATGAATATACCCGTTGAACTGGAGTGCATGAATCAGCCCGATAAATCGGGGAATGCCCTTGTTGTGATGAAAGGGACGTACATGGACAATCAGATGGCAAATGTCAGACATGAGGACATTTCACTGATACTTGATGATTTCACGGGAATATATGTGCCAAAGACAGCAGTGCATGAAAGAACACTGAAATATACAAGCTATGATGATAATGACAATGCAAAGACTGTTGAAAAGAGCACAGTGGGAGTTTATGTCAGAATGGGCAGTGAAGTGACATTCAGGCAGATTGACCGGATATATTCGGGTGAAGATTTCGTGATATGCAACGTTTCGATTGAAGAAGAGAAATTAGCGGACAATACGAAGGCTTTACAGATATATGACCAGATTATTACGGAAGGAGCAAATCTTTATGACGGAAAGATCATTCAGCGAAGTTCTTGATGATGTAGAAAGAAATTATTGGGAGATAACGGAAAATATTGCCAGAGCTGCCGAAAAGTCAGGCAGAAAATATGAAGATATCCTGTTTTTGGCGGCAACCAAAACGGTTGAACCGAAAGTGATTAATCATGCCGTTTCGCTTGGATTGAAATATATAGGTGAAAACAAGGTTCAGGAGCTTTTGTCAAAGTATGAGGAATACGACCTGAAGAACTGTGACCTGCAGTTCATAGGACATTTGCAGACCAATAAAGTAAGACAGATTATCGATAAAGTATCCATGATACAATCGGTTGACAGTGTGAAACTTGCCAATGAAATATCAAAGCAGAGTGTCAAAAATTCTCTCGTTTCCAATATACTGATTGAGGTGAATATAGGCAGAGAGGAAAATAAATCGGGAGTTCTTGCGGAAGAACTGGAAGAACTTCTTGGCAGGGTGTCGGAAATGCCTAATATAAAAGTGAGAGGATTGATGACAGTGCCGCCTATATGTGAGAAAAAAACCGACGTTTGTAAATTTTTTGACAAAATGCAGCAATTATTTATTGACATTTCAGCCAAAAAAATGGATAATATATGTATGGACTATCTGTCAATGGGTATGTCCGATGATTATGAAGAAGCTGTACTTTCGGGAGCGAATATGGTGAGGATCGGTTCCCGCCTTTTCGGCAGAAGAATTTACAGATGAATAAAAAAATGGAGGAAAATTTTTATGAGCAGTTGGAAAGATAGATTTGCTAACATGATGAAGCAGCCTGAGGAAGATGAAAATATGGATGACTTTGAAGGCTACTACGATGAAGAAGAACCGGCTGAGGCAGCACCGGCTGAGGCAGCACCCGAACAGCCCCAGCAGAACAATGAACCTGCACCGGCTGAAAATCAGGATAATAACGGCGGCGGAGAAGCGGCACCTGCCGAAGAGCCAAAGACACATCTGGTACTTTTCAAGCCGGAAACATTCGATAAGGACGTTACCACCATGGCAGACAGATTTATTGAGGGAGATACCCTGATTCTCAATATGGAACAGACAAACAAAGACGTTGCCAAGAGAATCATAGACTTTTTGGGCGGTGTTGCATACGCTCATAACGGCAATATCAGGAGAGTTGCCGAAGATACATATATCGTTATGCCGAGCAATATCGACCTTACGGGCGATGAATTCGTAGATGAAGTGGAAAGCGACAATGTTTACTTCTGATACATAACGGGCATAGTGAATTTTTGTTGAAAGGACGATCGGAATGCTGAAATTGAGTGACATTGAAAATGCAAGTTTCAGAGAAGCATCACGTTTTTCTGCGGCAAGAGGATATGTGTGCAGTGATGTAGACAATTTTGTCGATGAAGTGACGGAAACCGTGAAAACTCTTGAAGAACAGATAACCGAACTCAAGGAAAAACTGAGAGTGCATGAGGAAAAGGCTGACAGTGTTCAGAATGCCATCATCACGGCTGAAATGGCAGCGAAAAAACTCATGAAAGATGCCTCTTCCAAGGCTGAAAAAATCATCAGTGAAGCTGTCGCAAAATCGCAGAAGATCGTTGCGGAATCTGAAAAGACCGCTGAAAACAATCTCTATGAGGCAGGCGAAAAGGCAAAGATGATTCTTGATAATGCCCTTTCGAGTTCTGCACAGTGCGTGGAAGAAAATAACAGAATGATTGAGGACCAGAAAGTTTATATATCTGTGCTGCAGGACGAGTCCGTGAAATTCAGGGAGAAACTTCTTGAAATGTATAAGAAACAGCTGGAATTTACGGAAAAACTTCCCTGTGGTGAGGAATGCCGCAAATATCAGGAAAATCTGGCGGAAAACTATCCGACAGAAAAACCTCTGAAAGCAGATGAAGTCGTTGAAAAACTCAAGGACGATGCAGAAAAAGCGGTTATCCCGAAAAAAGACGGCAGGCATATCACCGTTGAAAAAGGCGGAACGAAAATTCAGGAAGACGAAGTGGTTTTCAATTCAACGGGCATGGCTCAGAAATTTGATGGTCTTAAAATCAATTATATCAATGAAAAAGGCTGAAAAAATCGGGGAAACTAACAACAGTTTCCCCCTTTTTTACAGAGTGGAGTGTGGGGAGTTGAGAGTGAAGCAGTCATATCAACTTCACTCTCCACTCCCCACTCTTAACACTTTTTAGAGGTGATTATTTTGGCAGTTACTTTGACGGTTATTTTGATATGTTCGGCGGTTCTGGCAGTGATTGACCAGATGATAAAATATTTTGTGCTTGAAAATCTCAGACCTGTCGGCTATATGTCCGTGGCAGACAGCTTTTTTTCACTTGTCTATGTCGAAAACAGAGGGATTGCATTCGGTATGTTTCAGGGAATGTTCTGGTTTTTCTCTGTTATGACCGTTGTTTTTATAGGTATCTTTATATACATGATAGTGAAAAGAATATTCAAAGGCAGACTTTTCTATATATCTTCCGCACTCATTATAGGCGGCGGAATCGGAAATTTAATAGACCGTGTTTTCAGGGGATATGTCATTGATTATCTGTCATTTTCGTTTTTTTCTCCGGTGTTCAATTTTGCGGATTGCTGTGTAACCATTGGTGCAGTTTTGATGATTATTTCAGTTGTGCCGTCACTGAGGGCGAAAGAACATGAATGAAATATATTTGACTGTCGATGAAAATGCCGCCAATCAAAGAATCGATAAATATATTGCGGAAAATGCCGATTATCTGACACGTTCCGCTGTTCAAAAATTGATTGCAGACGGCTGTGTTTCCGTTAACGGAAAAATTCCCGATAAAAATATGAAGCTCAAAACAGGTGATGAAATTACAGTCAATATGCCCGAACCTGAAATCTGTGAAGCCCTGCCCGAAAATATACCGCTTGATATCGTCTATGAAGATGATGATTTGCTCGTTGTGAATAAACCTCGTGGAATGGTTGTACACCCTGCAACGGGCAATTATACAGGTACTCTCGTGAATGCCCTGATGTATCACTGCGGTGACAGGCTTTCAAGTATCAATGGCGTTATCCGTCCGGGAATTGTTCACAGAATTGATAAAGATACAAGCGGACTTCTGATTGTGGCAAAAAATGATTTTGCCCATAATCTCCTTGCCGAACAGATAAAAGAACATTCTTTTACAAGAAAATATCAGGCTGTTGTCGTGGGGAATATCAGAGATGATGCGGGCACAGTCAATGCCCCGATAGGCAGACATCCTACAGACCGTAAAAAAATGGCTGTTACTCTTAAAAATTCAAGAAATGCCGTGACGCATTACAAAGTGCTTGCACGTTACAGCGGCTATACCCATCTTGAATTGACTCTTGAAACAGGGCGTACCCACCAGATAAGAGTGCACATGGCTTATATCGGTCATCCCGTTGCAGGCGATCCTGTTTACAGCGGCAAAAATTATCTTGCAAAATTGAACGGACAATGTTTACACGCTTATTATATTTCATTCACGCATCCCCGAACCAATGAAATTTTGTCATTCTCCGCACCTCTGCCCGACTATTTCACGGACTTTTTGAAAAAGATTCAATAAAGAAAAAACACAATATATAGTATGTCGGATAACCTGAAACACAATATATAGTGTTTTGAGAGGAATTTTGATTGTGAATTTGTCTATTTGCAATTATAATCACTGTTATATTTTGTATATAAAAGCGATTATTTTGTGACAGTCGTTTCAGATGTTGACAAATCTCTGAAACGGCTATATTATTTAGTTAAGAGATTTTACGAGAAGGAGTTTTTGTGTATGTTCAAGAGAATGGAAAATGATAAAGCATGGCATGGCTTTGAAGGCAGAATGTGGAAACAGGAAATCAATGTCAGGGATTTTATTCAGAAAAATTATCATTCCTATGACGGTGATGAATCTTTTCTTGAAGGTCCTACACAGGCTACCGAAAAACTCTGGAATAAAGTGCAGGCTTATCAGAAAGTCGAAAGAGCTCAGGGCGGTATTCTTGACATGGAAACGAAAGTCGTTTCAAGCCTGACTTCCTACGGGGCAGGATATGTCATTGAAGATGAACCTGAATTGGAAAAAATCGTCGGCTTGCAGACAGACTTTCCTCTGAAAAGAGCATTCATGCCTTTCGGCGGTATCAAAATGGCAGAACAGGCTTGTACTTCAAATGGCTATACACCCGATCCCGAAATTCACAGAATTTTCACGGAATATGTGACAACTCATAATCAGGGCGTTTTTGATGCCTATACCCCCGAAATGAAAAAGGCAAGACACAATAAAATCATTACAGGCTTGCCCGATACTTACGGACGTGGCAGAATCGTGGGCGATTACAGAAGAGTTGCCCTTTACGGTATCGATAATTTGATTGCATATAAAAAACAGGATTTAGCAAACTGTGGTGACGGCACCATGACAGATGACGTTATCCGACTCCGTGAAGAACTGGCTAAACAGATAAGAGCCTTGCAGGGCATGAAAGAAATGGCGAAAATATACGGCTATGATATTTCACAGCCTGCAACTAATGCAAGAGAGGCTGTACAATGGCTGTATTTCGGCTATCTGGCAGCTATCAAAACGCAGAACGGTGCAGCAATGAGTGTCGGCAGAGTGTCCACTTTCCTCGATATCTATATCGAAAGGGATTTGAATGACGGTGTTATCACTGAAAAAGACGCTCAGGAACTCATTGACCATTTTGTTATGAAATGCAGAATGGTGAAGTTTGCAAGGATTCCGTCATATAATGAACTGTTTTCGGGCGATCCCGTCTGGGCAACGCTGGAAGTTGCCGGTATCGGTGTGGACGGACTAGACGGACGTTCCATGGTAACGAAAAATGATTTCCGTTTCCTGCATACACTTGAAAATATGGGACCTTCACCCGAACCGAATTTAACTGTATTGTATTCTTCGGCACTTCCTGAAAACTTCAAGAAATATGCTGCAAAGGTATCTATCAATACAAGTTCGGTGCAGTATGAAAATGATGATGTCATGAAGCCTGTCTGGGGCGATGACTATTCTATATGCTGCTGTGTTTCCGCAACTCAGACGGGTAAAGAAATGCAGTTCTTCGGGGCAAGGGCAAATCTGGCAAAATGTCTTTTGTATGCCATCAACGGCGGTGTTGATGCAAAAAGCCGTGAACAAGTCGCACCCGCTTACAGTCCGATTAAATCCGAAATTCTCGATTACAATGAAGTTATAGAGAAATATGAAATCATGATGGACTGGCTGGCAGGCTTGTATGTCAATACGCTGAATCTCATTCAGTATATGCATGATAAATACTATTATGAAGCCGCTGAAATGGCTTTGATAGATACAGACGTAAGAAGAACCTTTGCAACGGGTATTGCGGGATTTTCCCATGTAGTAGACTCTTTGAGTGCCATTAAATATGCGACTGTAAAGGCTCTCAGAGATGACGCAGGAATCACTGTGGACTTCTCGACAAAGGGCGATTTCCCACGCTACGGAAATGATGATGACCGTGCGGATGACATAGCCCTCTGGGTACTGAAAACTTTCCTTGAAAAGATAAAGAAACGTCATACATACAGAAATTCCGAAGCGACTACTTCTATTTTGACAATTACTTCCAATGTCGTTTACGGAAAGGCAACTTCCAATATGCCTGATGGCAGACGTGCAGGTGCACCTCTTGCCCCTGGTGCAAATCCGAGTTACGGTGCAGAGAAAAACGGCTTGCTTGCATCACTGAATTCCGTTGCGAAATTGCCGTATCACTGGGCATTGGACGGCATTTCCAATACACAGACCATTCACCCCGACGCTCTCGGACATGATGAACAGGAGAGAATCAATAATCTTGTACAGGTTATGGACGGCTATTTTGACCAGGGGGCACATCACTTGAATGTCAACGTATTCGGCACTGAAAAACTCATTGACGCTATGGAACACCCCGAAAAAGAGGAATATGCCAACTTTACTATCAGGGTATCGGGCTATGCCGTAAAATTCATAGACCTGACAAGAGAACAGCAGCTTGATGTTATTGCCCGTACCTGCCACAAAACTTTATAAAAGAGTGGAGAGTTGAGAGTGGAGAGTGGAGTTATAACAGGTCGTGTCAATTCATTGGAAACTTTCGGATTGGTAGACGGTCCGGGCGTGAGATTTGTGGTATTT
>CADCJK010000018.1 GCA_902801715.1 uncultured Ruminococcus sp.
GATCCCGATCCTTTCATGGACGACCTTAATAAATTCGGCTTGCCCTGGAAAGAAAGTTATAACCCCGATTTAGTTGACTAATAATTTTTAAGCAGTGTTGTTTTTTAATGACACTGCTTATTTTATAAAGAGGTGCTGAAATGAAAACTATTTTATCTCTCCCCACTCCCTGCTATGTCATTGATGAAAAATCGCTTATCAAAAATCTTGAAACTCTGCAATACGTTGAACAGCAAACAGGCTGTCATGTACTGCTTGCTCAAAAGGCTTTTTCCGCTTATCACACTTACCCCTTAATTGCAAAATATATCAGCGGTACAACTGCAAGCGGTCTTTTTGAAGCAAAACTCGCTTATGAAGAAATGCCCCATAAACAAATCCATGTTTATTCCCCTGCCTACACTGACAAGGATTTTGATGAACTTCTGAATATATGTGACCATATCGTTTTCAACTCGTTTTCCCAATGGAAACATTTTCGCCCAAAAGCCCTCCAACACCCTGAAATTGAATTCGGCTTGCGTATCAATCCCGAATACTCCGAAATTGAAACAGATATTTATAACCCATGTTTCACAAATTCCCGTCTTGGCATTACTCTTGCCAATTTTGAAGAAAATGAACTGGACGGCATTTCAGGTCTGCATTTCCATACCATGTGCGAACAGAATTCCGATACCCTTGAAAGAACTCTTACCATCGTTGAACAGCGTTTCGGAAAGTATTTCCATCAAATGAAATGGATTAACTTCGGCGGCGGTCATCATGTGACAAGACCTGATTATGACGTTGAAAAACTCATTAACTGCATTAACAACATCAAAAATAAATACAGCGTGCAAGTCTATATTGAACCCGGTGAAGCTGTCGCTTTGAATGCGGGCTGGCTTGTTACATCTGTACTTGATATTATCAAAAATAATATGGATATTGCCATTGTAGATACTTCTGCTGCCTGTCATATGCCCGATGTCCTTGAAATGCCCTATCGCCCTATGATTATCGGCTCTAAAGAAAAAAATGTCCTGCCCTCTACATACAGACTCGGTGCACCTACCTGTCTTGCAGGTGACGTTATCGGTGATTATTCCTTTGAAAAACCGCTTGAAATCGGCGATAAACTCGTTTTCACGGATATGGCAATATACTCTATGGTCAAAAACAATACTTTCAATGGTATGCCCCTGCCGTCCATTTATCTCCTTAAAGAAAACGGTGAAACACTGCTTCTTAAACAATTTGATTATTCCGATTTTAAACGCAGATTATAAAGAGGTGTTTTCTATGAAAAAGAGATTGTTTTGTTTAGGCTTATGCCTTGCCGTTTCACTGACTGCAACCGCCTGCGATGATGACCTTTTTCAGATTCAGGGAGAAAATAACAAAAATTCCGCTGTCATTGATGAAAACGGCTATCAGACTTACGGGGAAAGAATAAAGGTTGATGAAAAACCTGAAATCATCTATGTGTCGGTAACGGCAGAATGCAGCGGAAATCTCTATGATAAATGCTATATCGGTGAAGATTATCCCGGTAATGTTCTGATAAGTCAGACTGTCGGCATTATCGGTCCGCCTGTACAAATCAGTGCAGAGGAAACTGTAAAGAATATCACCATGACGCTCACCTACAATGAAACGGAACTTCGTGGAATTCCCGAAAAAAATATTTTCCCCATGTATGTCAACTATGAGGAAAGTACATGGAAAATCATTGAGGATTTCAACACCGATACAGAAAAAAATACCGTTTCTTTTCCCGTCGAAAATGAGGGTGTTTATATTCTTTTTGACATATACCAATACGGTAAAGCTATGGGAATGGAAATTTCCCAATATGCCTATGAAAAAGACAAAACTTTGTACCAGTCCGACTGGGAACGTGAACGTGATACAGGCGATATCCTGAAATTAGCCGATAAAAAATGGGCTGTCGAAAATGCCCCGACTTATCATGTCAGCACCCCCGAACAGCTTGCAGGCATTGTCTATTACGTCAATGCCATCAACGAAAAGCCTGTTGAAATTTATCTGGAAAATGACCTTGATTTATCCGAATATCACTGGAAGCCTATGGGCTGGACAAATACCCATGCGACAAATCTCACTTTTCACGGTCAAAATCACACCATTAACGGTCTGACCATCAACTGCCGTGGCATTCAGGAAGTAGGTTTCACGGGCTATGCATGGAGTATTATCATGGAAGATGTCAGCTTCACCAATGTCAATATTTCGGGCAGCAGATGTGTGGGCGGTTTCAGCGGTGAATGTTACGGCACTAAAAAATTCACAAACGTATCTTTAAGCGGTGAAATTCACGGTAATGATGAAGATACAGGCGGTTTTATCGGTCGTGGCGGTGAAGGCATTTACACCGACTGCAAACTTGATGTGACAGTCAACGGTGAACCCTGCAGATATTTTTCCTATACTGACAAATTCCGCACAGAAAATACTGATGAAACCGCTTTCACTTTGAGTGTCAATTCCAATAACCGTGTACAGCGTACTGAAAATGATAAATATGACCGTATCAGTTGGGTTATCTATGACGGTGACGACCATTTGATGAGCCGTGGAGCTGAAAATGAAACGGAAATCCCCGATTCCCTCTGGGAATACCTCAAAGCCGAAAAAGGCAAAACATACACTGTTTACATGGAAGCGTACAAACGCAACTCAGACGGCACTTCCGGCTATACGAGAGTCAGCAATATATTGAAATACATCTATTAAAAAAATCACCTGTCGTTTAACTTCGGCAGGTGATTTTTACTTCTATCAAAGAATTTTGCAAAAGTTTCTTCATATCCGCATTTTGATATAACTCAGGATATGCACCCCTGATATACTTTTCTATCGAAAATACATCTGCCCCATTTTTTGAAACAGTTTTTTCAACAGCCGACTTCACCATATTTTCTACTCTTGAAGTGATTTTTTGAATCATCTCTTTACTGTAATTTCTGTCAAGATGAATCTCTGCACTGAAATCTATCTCAAATTTATCGTCTTTCCATACAGGAATGATACCTGACTTCACATCTTTAATTCGATAACTCATATTTTCCACGGTATCCGTGAAATCCGTTACTTTTCCGTTTGCAATAAGCGTTCCGACCGTTTCGTCTGCCGTCAAATAATCATTTTCTTTCCCGTCAACAAGATAACTTCCCTTTACACTCAATGCTTTTATCTCCTCATTCACCGCTATATACGGAAATAAAAGGGCTTTTTCCATGCCTTTCAGTGTCGAGATATAATCAATAAATGAACAGTGCACTTCCGTCTGGTCTATCGCTTTACTGTCTGCAAGTACATTGATATATTCTGACCTGTATCCTAACTTTTCTATCGCTGTCGATATCGTCTTTTCCGCCATGCCGTCCGTTACCATTAAATTTGTCGTTTTCTGCATTTCACTTAAACCAACAAAATACGAAAGTGTCTTTTTACAGTCTGCCGCTGCATTTCTGTCCATCATCAAAAACAGACACTGACTTAACAGCAGTTTCTTTCCACGCTGATTTTCAAGCATTCCCAATGCTTCTTCCGTTGTCTTTCCCTGCGTATAAACCAATTTCACTGAATTTTCATTCTCTTTATTATCCGTATCAAGCACTATCAAAGTTATCTTATATCCGTCAGTATTTTTGTCAATGCCTATCCCCTGCACAATCAGTCTTTGATTCAACTGCATATTATTACAGCCGCCCAATATCAGCACCGACAAGCATACTGCCGTTAATTTCGGCATTTTTATTATCAGCGGTATCAAAAACGTAAATGTCACCGTTAATATGCACCATATATATTTATCAAAAAGCACTTTATTTTCAGGTACTGCAAGCACCAACACAATTAAAAATATTCCGCTTATGACTGCAATTATCTTTCCATGAGAATTTTTAAAAATCACTTTCACGCTTTCCGATACCGCAAAAAGCATTACCGATACATTACAGAATAAACTGCACATTGTCACAAATATAAAAAACGGATTCAGCCTTTGCAGAGAACCTGCACCCTCTGTTGCCTGATATACGGAAAGCTCCCTTGCATTCAGATAATCCCCGACTGTACCCTTTAACAATATCAGCATGAAACACATAAATAAAAATGTCAGTGCCGAATATGTCACTGCACTTTTCCAAAATCTGCCCTTTGCTGACGGCAATAATACATTCAGTGCTGCTGATGTGTTCATTCTCGATATGACAAATACAACGCCGTCCGTGACTGCACCAAATGTCACATATTCCACAGGCATGATATTTTCCACCGCAAAACCCTGTATCAGATAAATAAACATAATGGCAGACGAAATTAAAATAAATCCCAATACGACTGCCGCCATTCTGGAAAGTGCCTCTATCCCTTTGACTGCCGCATATATGCCGGCTATGACAAGTCCCGTCATGACAAGCCTTGCATTGATTCCATCAGGCAAAATCATATTCAAAAAATATTCCAGTGCCTTTATCGCATACAATCCCGAACCAATGAAATATATCCCGTACAATGCAGGTATCACATACCCGATTTTTCCGAATTTTTCAACAGCCTGTATGCATACCGATTTTTTCCCGAAATTCACAGGCAATAAAAGCAATATGCTTATCGGTATACAAATCAATAAAGGCATGAATAAATCCCATATATTTTCCATGCCCGATACAAATACAGAATATATCACCGAAAGCGATATTCTGCTGATAAACAATAGTGTATATATCTGTCCGATTGTCACTGTATTTTTCTTTGTCACTTGACATCTGCTCCCGGTAAATTCTGCACTTTTGCCGTTTTCTTTGAAAGTATCTTCCAGCCCGCACGAATCAGCACATCTCTGACAGCTACCGCACTGAATGGCGTAATCGGTGTCGTGTACGGTACTCCGAAACTGTTCTTTCCGCATATATTCACCAATACAACACACAATACAATCGCTATGCCGAAAATTCCTAAAAATCCCCCTGCCAGCGTGAATATTATCCTTAATATAGCCGATGGTGCATATAAATTCGGTATCACATACGAACTGATTGAAGTAATCGCCACAACCATCAAAGTCGGTGAACCTATCAAACCTGCATGGATAGCCGTATCACCTACAACTAAACCGCCCACGATACTCACGGCATATCCCAACGGCTGAGGCATTCGCAAGCCTGCCTCTCTCATGATTTCATACACAAATTGTATCAGTATCGTTTCCGACATTAAAGACAGCGGTGTTGAACCTATCGAAACCGCTATTTTATTCAGCATTAAAGTCGGGAACATCTCCGGATTAAAAGTCCCCAATGCCACGTATACCCCCGGCAGTAACATGGATATAAAAAAGGCACAAAATTTCAGTATTCTCGTGAAAGTCGCAAAATATGCCCTGTTGGAATAATCATCAAGTGTCTGAAAATACTCCGCAAACAAATATGGCACTATCAATGCAGACGGCACTCCGTCCACTAATACAGCTATCCTGCCTTCCGTTATCTTTCCGCATACAGTATCAGGTCTTTCCGATACCCCGATACCGCTGAAAAAGGAAAAATCATTTCTTTCCTCCAAAAACGGCACTAAATAGCCCGATGTCAAAACCGTTTTTACATCTGCCTTTGACAATCGTTTTTTCAGTTCGTCAACGATATTTTCCGATGCCGTCCCTTTTAAATAGCATATACACACTTCCGTCCGGCTGACTTCCCCTATCACCATTGTTTCAAAATATAATGACGGATTTTTTATTATCCTCCTCATCATTGACATATTCACTCTCAAGCTTTCCACAAAGCCCTCTTTTGAACCTCTCTGCACAACGTCCGACTGCGGTTCCGATACTCCCCTTGAAGCATATCCCTGTATGCCCGTACCAAGCATTTTATTACAGCCGTCTACCGCTATCACTGCAAATCCTGACATGATTTGCTTTTCAACATCTTCATAAGTGAATAATTCCACCATGTCAGGCGTGAATAACACTCTGTATTTTATATCATTATAGCATACTTCCGCACTGCTTTCTCCGAAATCATACGAAAACAACGGCATTAAAATGCCCTCTGCCAATACCTGTTTATCTATCATATTATCTATCGAAATAACGGCACCGCTTATCCCCGAAAGCGATATTTCTCTTACAGTCAAATCCGAACTGTCCGAAAATGCCGTCCTGAAATAATTGATATTCTTCTCAAGTGAATCCGACAGCGGTGTATGTTTCTGTTTATACGGCTTTTGCTGTGAATGCGTATAAATATCTTTCAAGTCCCTTACAAATTCATACAAGCCTATCACCTCTATGTAATATTTTGCACTTACTGTAAATTTTTATGCAAGGCATATTTTTCTTTTTTCCTGTGCAAAATAATCTCAGGGGAGATTTTTTATGATAATTTCAGCTATCAGGGCATTGTTACTCTATATCATTATTATATTTGCCGTCAGAATGATGGGTAAACGGCAAATCAGCGAAATGCAGACAAGTGAACTTGTCATTACTCTTTTAATGTCAAATATCGCATCCATTCCCATGCAGGATACCGAACAATCCATGCTCAGCGGTATCGTTCCCATTATGGTACTGCTTGTATGCGAAATATCCATTTCATACTTAATGCTGAAAAAATCAGGTATCCGACGGCTGATTTGCGGTAAACCCGTTATTGTCATCAATGACGGCACCATTGACCAGCAGGCTATGAAAGAACTGCGTATCAGCACCGAAGATTTATTTGAACAGCTCCGACAAAAAGATGTCTTCGATATATCGGAAGTGGCTTATGCCATTCTCGAAACCAACGGCAAAATGAGCGTTTTCAAAAAATCCCTCTATGAACCCGTTACCGCCAAAGATATGGAAATTGAAAAAGACGAAAGTATTTTACAAGTCACTGTCATCAGTGACGGTGAAATTGCCAATTCCTCTCTTAAAATATGCGGTCTGGGGACAAACTGGCTTTATGAAACTCTTAAAAGCGAAAATGTCGCTTTAAAAGACGTTTTCCTCATGACTGCCGACAAATATAAAAATTACACTATCATAAAAAAAGAGGGCTGAATATGAACAGACTTTTCGGAGCATTTGCTGTGCTTGCAGGCGTGATTATCATCATTTTATCGGGATTTTTCATCAATACCACTACTGCCGAAACCGTTGGAAAATCCCTTTCACTCTCCATGGACTATGCCGAAAAAAATGATATTCCCAATGCAAAATCCGAATTGGAAAAAGCCCTTAATGAATGGAATAAAAAAATGGATACCATGCTTTTATTCATCTCTCACGGCAGACTTGATGAAATCGAACAATCACTCAATACTGCCTATGCCTATATCAAAAACAATGATATTTCCATGTATACAGCCGAATGTACAAGGGCTTTTCTCATGACCGAAAATTTTAAAAGCGTTGAATTTCCCACTGTGAACAATATTTTCTGACACAAAAAAATCAGCTCATTCCGAGCTGATTTTTTTTATCATGTACATATCAACGCTGTCAATGACATTATTTTTCTTGACATCTGCTGAAATTTCCTGATATTTCGTGAATCCCGCTTTCCCGAAAAGGTAATCTTTCATCAGATAAATATCCCTCGAATTGATATTTCCCTCACCTGTGACATCGCCCATCACGACTGTATAATAACTCGCTGAATTTCCACCGCCTGAAAAATCAATTCTCCAGCCCGTTCCCATCTGACCGCTTGTTACGGATTTTCCATTGTGATTCGTGAAACTCACCTTGCAGTCACCGTATTTCATGCTTTTCTTGAATTCCGCAACAGTCGTTCCCTGCGGAATATATATCACGTCTTCCGAAATTTCATACACATTACTTGAAATCGTATAATCATAAATTTTCGGCTCTTTTGACGATGCTTTTGACCTCTCTGCAACCGATATTTCAATTCTACTTTCAATTTTGGAAATTTCCGTTTTTGAAACTTCACTCTTTGACGGCTCGCTTTTTT
Source organism: uncultured Ruminococcus sp. (assembly GCA_902801715.1). Taxonomy (GTDB): domain Bacteria; phylum Bacillota; class Clostridia; order Oscillospirales; family Acutalibacteraceae; genus UBA1213. The sequence continues at coordinate 7,980 of CADCJK010000018.1, forward strand.
GTGAAACTTCCATTTTGCTTTCTTCACTTTTCAAAGCCCTGAATGAATTTTTGGGAATATATACAGCTTCTCCATTCACTATCGCATACAAATTTTCACCGCTCACAATAATTTCAGATATATCTGAACCGGAAATATATTCCGCCATGACTTTTCCGTCATCAAGCCAGGCAATTTTATTTCCCTCAAGCAAATACATATCCTCACTGCTTTCCGAAACTTCCGGGAAATTCTCTGTATCTTCACTTTCGCCTGTACGAATATGATATTTAACGGTTTTTGAATTGTCTTTGAAATACCAGTAATTTTCGTCTGCCGTCATAGTGTAATCACCGTCAAGGCTTACTTCCGCAATTTCCGCACGGCTTTTCGTGACAACATACAGAAATCTCTGTTTATTTGCCGTCAGATATATTTCACCCCTGATACAGAAAACTTTATCAAATTCATCTCCGCTTGCAAAACATTTTACTGTACCCTTTGGAGATGTCCTCAAAACTTCCGTGACGTTACCCGATTTTTTGATTGTATATACGTTTCCCATACCGTCAGGCAAAAATGTATTTTCATTCAGCGATACTCCATACACACATACAGAAAACGCCGTGAACATCAGTACAATGAGAAAAAATATCCTCCACTTCATAGAAAAACTCCCTGTTAAAGTCTTTTCTACATTATACGACATTTTTCGATAAATTTCAATTACCAATCTCTTTTATCGGCAATATTCCGCCTATATCATACAGTTTTTCATTTGTCAGTGAATACAATTCAACATGATGATTCCGTGCAAAATCACGCATATTTTCAAAATCTCTATGTAACCCCACATTCCCCGAAAATACCAGCGTATCTTTTGCAATAAGACCGCAGCAGCCCCCTATGAATCCATAGGCATATCCATCAAGCAGAATATCCCCGACAGATATTTTCAGAACATCAATTTGATTTGCAACGCAAATTTTATATATACCGTTATCGGAAGTAATTACCGCATTTTCACTTATCACCGCACAACAGCATTTGGCATATCGCTGATTCGTATGAATGATTTTCTTATCTTTCAGCATTTCAAGTGCGGGTTTATATGCCGTTTTGGTATTGCATATCACATTTTCCCCGAATATACAGATATTCAAAAGCGGCTTTTCCGCTGTCACTTCTTCACTTAATTTATCGGCATATAAAAATTTATCTCCTCCGATATGCAATACACTCATATCTGCATGGTATCTCTCCGAACCCTCTATATTTTCTATCATTTTCGGCACTGTCGCCTTTATTCCCATTCTTTCCAATTCTCTTTTAAATTCAGGCTTATAATCCGATAACATTACTTCACTTACCATATTTTCAGGCAAGTTCGGATTTTTCAGAAATTGCTCCATTTTTTCATCTCCTTAAAGCCTCCACCGGCTTTAAACTTGCCGCTCTGAATGCCGGATATATCCCGAAAACCGCTCCCACTGCAACAGAAAACAGCATGATTTCTATTATTTTATCAGCCTGAAGTGCAAGTGTCAATCCCAGTGCAGAAACGCCTGCCCATGATATCGCTATCCCCGTGACAATTCCAACAACTGCACCGATTACCGTAAGAATCACCGCTTCTGTCAAAAATTCCGTTACAATAACTCTCCTCGATGCACCCAAGGCTTTTTTAATGCCGATTTCTCTTGTTCTCTCCGTGACAGCCGAAAGCATGACATTCATGATACTCAATCCCGCCACAAACAGTGATACCAGACCGACTGCCGTTAAAATGCCTGAAAATATATTTAAAATATTCGTCACATTTTCCTTTTGCTGAGCCATATTTGTAAATGAATACGCTCCTTTTATATTGGTATTCCTTTCAATCGCTTTGATAATATTTTTGCCTGCCGTTTCTTCACTGTAATTATCCTGCACTTTCACGGCTATCTGTGAAAAATTTGTCGTGCCTATATTATTTTCCATTGTCGTATACGGTATATACACAAAATTCGGTATATATGAACCCATGATATTCTGCAAAATACTGCTGCCTGTTTTCACAACTCCCACAATTTCATATTCCGAACCTGAACCGCCGCTGTTGATTAACATTTTTTTTCCGACTACATTATCGGTATGCCAGAAATTTTCCGCAAAATTCCTGTCAACCATGCAATTCTTTGCATGAGAGGATATATCGCCTGAATTCAGAAATCTGCCTTCTGTCAGTTCAAGAGATATCACATCTTTTGCCGTCTTGTCAATGCCCCAGAGATAAATGCTGCTTTTCCTGTCACGCATATATGCCTCGGTTGCCTCGAACATTACCGGCATGGCATGGTCTACATAAGAAAGTTCCCTGATACTGTCCAATTCATTTTCGGAAAGCCGTGCAGACTGCTTTTTTAAACTTACTGTAATACCGCCTATGCCAAGACCGTCTATTTCACTCGTTAAAGCATTTTTTCCGCATTCACTGATACTGTTTATCACAACAACAGATGCAACTCCTACCGCTATGCCGCATAACGTCAGAAAAGTTCTGCCTTTTTTGCTGAAAAGCCCTTTCAAAAAATTCATCGGCAATTCACTTCCTTTTTCCAAAATGCCTTAATTCACTGTAATATTCTGCCCGTTATATACATCGGAATTTGTAATGATTTTATCGCCCTTTTGCAATCCCAAAATGATTTCCGCACCGTTTTTATATTCATTTCCCGTTTTAATATAAATTTTCTTTGCCTTATTTTTCACGGCAGTATACACATATTCGCCCTTTTCATCGGAATGAATACATTCATACGGCACTACGATAATATTTTTATCCGTTGATGTCACTATCGAACAATCTGCACTGTAACCGATACGCAGTTCATTATCTTTTTTATTGTCCAAAGTCACTGTTACTGCCACTGTCGTTTCTTTGCCGTTGAGTCCTGTCGTCTGCACCGCTTCTTCCGCTATTTTCGTCACCTTGCCTGTATATTTTTTATTGGCAACCGCATTAAATGTAATTTCCGCTTTCTGTCCTTTCTGCACTTCACTGATATAATTTTCATTGATATTAACCGTCACTTCCAGAATATCTGTATTTGCCAGTTTTATCACATCGGCATTTTTCGGCATGATATCATCTGCATTATACTGAATTGAAGTGATTTTTCCCTCCGTTTCCGAAACAATCTCCTTTACAGTGCAGTATTTCTTTATCTCCTCTATGACTTTTTCCTTCACGGAAAGATTTCCCAGTATATTCCCCATATCCGCATACTGTTCCGCCATATCCGCCTGATAATACGAAAAAAGTATGTCACCTTTTTTTATCGTGTCACCGCTTTTTACATAAACCTCTTTCATAATGCCGAATCCGTCACATTTGACAGCCTTTCCCGAACGGTACTGCAATTTTCCGGAAGATGTCACTGTATTGTCCATGTCCTGCGGCTCTAAAACAAGCGTTTTCACATTGGCAGTACTTCCCTGCAGGGCATACCCCGACATAATGATTGTCGGTATAATCACAATCATTGCCAGAATCAGATATATATATTTCTTCATCTCCATCATCTCCCATTTGTATTATCTGTAATAATTTCTGAATTATAACTGTAAATTCTTGATAATCCAATGAATTTATGATAGAATGAATCTGTATTTTAAAAAGAAAGAAGGAGAAAAAACATGATAGCAGTTATCGACTACGGTGCAGGCAATCTCCAGAGCGTTGTGAAAGCATTGAATCACATCGGCTGTGAATGTATTGTCACCGATAAAAAAGACGAAATTCTCAAAGCTGACGGAGCCATTTTGCCCGGTGTAGGCTCGTTCGCTGATGCTATGGACTGTATGAGAAAATCCGGTGCGGATAAAGCTGTATTGGAATTCGTGCAGACCGGAAAGGCTTTTTTGGGTATCTGTCTTGGCTTACAGTTACTTTTTGACGGCAGTGAAGAAAGTCCCGGCGTACAGGGACTCGGACTTCTTAAAGGCTCTGTCACGAAAATTCCCAATCAGAACAATACTCTCAAAATACCACATATGGGCTGGAATTCCCTTGATATTCTCAAGCATGACGGCATTTTCAAAAACATTCCGCAGAATTCCTATGTATACTTTGTACATTCCTATTATCTCAAAGCAGAAAATGAAGATATCGTTGCCGCAAGAACCACTTACGGTATTGATTTGGATGTATCCGTACAGTATAAAAATATCTTTGCAACGCAGTTTCACCCAGAAAAAAGCGGTGAAGTCGGCTTGCAGATTTTAAGAAATTTCATTGATATCACAAAGGGGGTATAACTATGTATGCCAAAAGAATCATACCATGCCTTGACATCAAAAACGGCAGAGTCGTCAAAGGCACTAATTTCGTGAATCTCCGTGACGCAGGCGATCCCGTGGAATGTGCCAAAGTCTATGACAAAGAGGGGGCAGATGAACTTGTCCTGCTCGATATCACGGCTTCCAGCGATGCCAGAAATATTATCGTTGACATTGTAACGGCTGTTGCCAACAGTGTTTTCATTCCGTTTACAGTCGGCGGCGGTATCCGCACTGTAGAAGATTTTACAGCCATTCTTCGTGCAGGTGCCGATAAAGTTTCCGTGAATTCCGCAGCCGTACATAATCCCGATATCATCAATCAGGCGGCTTTTAAATTCGGCAGTCAGTGCGTTGTCACAGCCATTGACGCCAAAAGAAAAAGCGATAACAGCGGCTGGGACGTTTACATCAACGGCGGCAGAATCAATACCAATAAAGACGCTGTAAAATGGGCTGTTGAAGCTGAAAAACGTGGTGCAGGTGAAATTCTCCTGACAAGCATGGACTGTGACGGCACTAAAAACGGCTATGACCTTGCACTGACAAAGGCTATTTCCGAAAATGTCGGTATTCCCGTTATCGCTTCGGGCGGTGCAGGTGCTCTGGAACATTTCTCTGACGCTTTCACCAAAGGCAAGGCTGACGCTGTTTTAGCTGCTTCCCTTTTCCATTTCGGTGAAATTTCCATAGGCGAATTAAAAGACTATTTAAGCAAAAACAATATTTCCGTGAGAAGATAAAAAAATCCCCGTTACAGCTCAAACTGCAACGGGGATAAAATTTTTCAAATCAAATTTTTACGGTAACTGCATCAAGGCTTGCGGGAAGTTCTTTTTCATCTGCTGATACAAGGAATGTGAACTTTGTGTCTGACTGCGTTGCAAGAGTGTTGATTTTCTCGATGAACTCCGAAAATGCGGTGAAATCCTGACCGCCTATTTTGAGAGTAGAATCTACAAGCACGTCTGTAACGTCATAATTTCCTGCACAAATGCCGCTGAGGAATCCGAAAAATGCATCATAACCTGTAATGCCATACTGTTCTGTATCAATGAGTCTTGCCTTGTGGGATACGTCATAAGTAAGTTTCAAGCCCTTTTCAACTACTACAACATTGCCCTTTGAATTTTCAACAGCCTCTGCTGCAAGATTGATGAGCTTTTTGGTTTTTCCCGAGCCCTTTTTGCCGATAATAAGTGTAACCATCGGAATCTGCCTCCTTATAAACTTTTTAGTCTGATATAATTTTACTATAATTTCTCCGATATGTCAATGTATTTTTTATTTAAGGCGAGCTTCAAGAGCCTCTTTCTGATCTTCATAGCCCGGCTTGCCGAGAAGGGCAAACATATTCTTTTTATAGCTTTCAACACCCGGCTGATTGAACGGATTCAAACACATTGTGTAACCGCTTATCGCACACGCTTTTTCAAAGAAGAATATCAAATAGCCAAGCTCTTTTTCACTTACTTCGGGAACATTCAGAACAATATTCGGAACTTTTCCGTCTGTATGTGCCAATACTGTGCCCTCGAATGCCTTTTTATTGACAAAATCAACAGTCTTTCCTGCAAGGAAGTTCAAGCCGTCTACATTTTCGGGATCTGTACCTATTGTCAATTCATACTTGGGCTTGTCTATCTGAACGACTGTTTCAAACATGATTCTTGAACCGTCCTGAATGTACTGTCCCATGGAATGAAGGTCTGTCGAGAATACAACGGATGCCGGGAATATGCCCTTCTGATCCTTGCCTTCACTCTCTCCGAAAAGCTGTTTCCACCATTCGCACATCATCGTGAATGCCGGTTCATAGCTTACAAGCATTTCCACACATTTGCCTTTTCTGTAAAGAATATTTCTTGCAGCTGCATATTTATAACAAGGATTCTTTTCAAGGTCTGTACTGCAAAGTTCTTCCCTTGCCTGTGCAGCACCTTCCATCAGTTTATCAATATCCGCACCGGCTACGGCTATCGGAAGAAGTCCTACTGCCGTCAATACAGAAAAACGTCCGCCTACATCGTCAGGCACGACAAATGTTTCATAACCCTCTTTTGCAGCAAGCTGCTTGAGAGTACCTTTTGCACGGTCTGTTGTACAGTAGATTCTCTCTCTTGCACCGTCTTTTCCATACTGTTTTTCAAGGAGTTCCCTGAACACTCTGAAAGCGATGGCAGGCTCTGTCGTTGTACCCGATTTCGATATCATATTGATGGATACTCTCTTGCCTTCGCATATCTTCAAAAGCTCTGCCAACGCCGTGGAACTGATGGAATTTCCCGTAAAGTAAATATCGGGGGTTTCTTTCGGCAGTGCATTGTAATTGGGGGACTTCAAAAATTCTATTGCAGCCCTTGCTCCCAGATAGGAACCGCCTATGCCTATTACAACAAATACATCTGTATCAGCCTTTATTTTATCGGCAGCTTTCTTTATTCTTTCAAATTCCTCTTTGTCATAGTCAACAGGCAAATCCAGCCAGCCTAAAAAAGTATTTCCCAAACCTGTTTTATTATGAAGAATTTCATGTGATGCAGCAATCTGCGGAGCGATTGCCTGATATTCCTCATTTGAAATAAATTCCTGTAAATGCTTATCGTTAAGTGTGACAGCCATAAAAATTTATCCTCCTTAATATAATCAATCTGATTCATTATACAACAAATTCAGACTTTTTGCAATAGATTTATCGAAAAACAGGGCAGAATTTATTTTTCTGCCCTGAAAATCATCAAACGCTGAAAAGAAGTGTGCCATATGACGGATAAGGCCAGAGTTTTGCAGACATATTGGCTTCCATTTCATCCGCAACTGCCCTCAGTTCCTGCATGGCAGTGAGAACATTATCTTTATAATACATTGCCGTTTTCACAATATCACCGTCAATGCCCTTGGCACCCAATACTGCTTTATCCAGTACATCAATCTTTCTGATAAAGCAGGAAAGCAGATTTGCCAGTTTCTTCATCAAATCGGTTTCGGGAATCGTGACGATATCGGCATCAACTGATTTTATTAAGTTTGCCGTTTCGGCAAGCTCTCTTACATAAGCCGCTACCGCAGGCGTGATATCTTTCTTTGCCATATCCAATGCCGTGAGTGCCTCTATATTGATAATCTTGCAATAGTTCTCCATGAGAATTTCACATCTTGAACGCAGCTCAACTTCTGTATAAATGCCATGCTTTCCGAAAAGCTTTACATTCTTTTCAGATATATACATCGGCATAACGTCAGGCAGTGAACGCAGATTCAGCAAACCACGTCTTTCCGCCTCTTTCACCCACTCTTTTGAATAGTTATCTCCATTAAAAATAATTCTCTTATGCTCTTTGATGGTTTTCTTTACGATTTCTTCAGCAGCTGTTTTCACATCTTCCGCCTTTTCGAGCGTATCGGCAAAATCCTGCAAAACATCTGCTACAATCGTATTGATAATCGTATTCGCACAAGCAATATTATCCGCTGAACCCAGCATTCTGAATTCAAATTTATTTCCCGTGAACGCAAACGGTGAAGTCCTGTTTCTGTCGGACGTGTCTTTCACGAAATTCGGCAATACATTCGCATTGGTTTTCATGATAGCCGCATCTTTTTCCTCGTAAATTTCACCCGTTTCTATCGAGCTTAAAACAGCTTCCAGTTCATCTCCCAGATACATGGAAAGAATCGCAGGCGGTGCTTCATTTGCTCCCAATCTGTGATCGTTTCCCGCACTTGCTGCCGACAATCTCAGCAAATCCTGATGTTCGTCAACGGCTCTTATCACTGCTGCCAGAAATACCAGAAACTGTGTATTTTCTCTCGGATTCTTTGACGGATCCAGCAGATTCTTTCCTGTATTCGTCGACATCGACCAGTTATTGTGCTTGCCTGAACCGTTCACGCCTGCAAAGGGCTTTTCATGCAAAAGACATACCAGCCCATGTCTTTCCGCTACTCTTTTCATGACAGCCATCGTAAGCTGATTATGGTCGGTTGCTATATTCGATGTATCAAAAATGGGGGCAAGTTCATGCTGTGCAGGTGCTACTTCATTATGCTTTGTCTTTGCCAGTATGCCATATTTCCAGAGTTCTTCGTCAAGCTCTTTCATGTATGCCGAAACTCTCGTTTTAATCGTTCCGAAATAATGGTCGTCCAATTCCTGTCCCTTGGGCGGTCTTGCTCCGAAAAGAGTCCTTCCGCAGTAGATTAAATCTTTTCTCTTGTCAAATACTTTTTTATCTACCAGAAAATATTCCTGTTCCGGTCCTACTGTCGTGTCAACTCTCTTTGTTTCGGTATCACCGAATACTTTCAGTATTCTCATAGCCTGTGTATTCAGCACTTCCATGGAACGCAGAAGCGGTGTCTTTTTATCGAGAATTTCACCTGTATACGAACAAAATGCCGTAGGTATGCACAAGGAACCGTCTTTGATAAATGCATAAGAGGACGGATCCCATGCCGTATATCCTCTTGCTTCAAACGTTGCCCTGATTCCTCCCGACGGAAAACTTGATGCGTCAGGTTCACCTTTTATCAGTTCTTTTCCCGAAAATTCCATGATAACTTTGCCGTCCGGTGTAGGTGATATGAAACTATCATGTTTTTCGGCAGTAATGCCTGTCATAGGCTGAAACCAGTGCGTGAAATGCGTTGCACCGTTCTCGATTGCCCATTCCTTCATCGCATGGGCTACTACATTCGCAACTGAAACATCCAATTCCTTGCCGTCCTCGATGGTCTTTTTAAGAGCCTTATAAGTGCCCTTCGGCAGACGCTCTTTCATTTTTGCATCATTGAACACTCTGCATCCGAAAATTTCAGGTACATTCGGCATGATATTAACTCCCCATTCTTAAAAATATGTCAAAATGTCAAAAAGGCACTGCAGGTCACATCAACCTACAGCACCTTTGCTGTTGTTGACAAAATTATAAATCATTTAATCCCATAAGTCAAGAACTTTTCCCGCAAAATATCCTTTTCGTGAAACCTATCATTTTTTGCTGACATTGTTGGTAAATTTATTCTATTTTTCTTATTTCTTCCTTGATTTCCTTGTAAAAAATTGACTTTTCAGCAGTTTTGTACTATAATTTATTGTGTACTATCAATAAATTTCAGGAGGGCATTCTATGCCTAAACAATATTTTTTCAGCATCAATCTCCTTATCAAAGACAATACCCCTATCGACAACACGATTTCCTCTATTCTGTCAGATGAAAAATTCTTTCTCGAAAACGTTCAGCTGATACTCATAGATTCCGTCTGCTCCGATGAAAGCATTGAAAAATGTTCCGAATATAATGAAAAATTCCCCGAAAATATCTTTTTCGTTGATACATCAGGTAAAAAATCCGCTTCAAGCTATAATGATGCCTATCCCCTGTGCACAGGAAAATATATTTCCTTTATCGACAATTACAGCAGATATTCCAGAAAAACCCTGCCTGTTCTCAAGGAAATCCTCAGCGGAAACGATATTGATATCGATATTGCCGCCGTCAAGCCTTTTTCAAACGGCACTCCTTATATCAGTCATATCTCTCCCGGAATGGTTTCTCTCAGGGATACCCCCGATAATTTTATATTCATGCTCGGCTGTTACTTCTTCAGCCGCAATATCACGGAATCCCTGTCTTTCGATGCAAAACTCCGCTTCCACTCCGAAGATAAATTCATTATTCAGGCTTTACTTGAAACTTATTCATTTCTATTCACTGAAAATTGCTCTTATACCTCTTTGCTGCCCGATGAACACAGCTTCGTCAAATATTCCTATCAATACAGCAAATCCTTTTATACCAATACCATCAATGACTTCATTGTCCCCATGCTTGAAAAATATAAAAATTCAACTTTCGTCAAATCTGCCATGCTCTTTCTTATCAATATCAAATTTTCACTCAACCAGAATAACAGATACAAATATATCCTCAATGAAGACAATACCAAAGACTTTTTCTCTGCCGTCAGAAAAGCCCTTTCCTATATCGATGACGGCATTATCCTGAATCCGTATCTCTGTTCGGCAAGCCGTCTGCAAAGTGAATTTCCTTTCAGTCTGCTCAGAATCAAATATGACAACAAGGAACTTCTTCCCGATGTCGATATGGTCCTTTTCAGAGATACCGTGGAAAAAATCTATCTCTCCCATTACGGTACCCCCGTTCTCCATACCCTCAACGGTGAATTCACCCTCAGCGTCAACAATGCCTTTATCAGCTCTTCCAAAGATATTGCACTTGAAGTGAATGCCATGAACTTTGACGGCAAAAATATCTGCATTGAAGGCACTCTCCAAAATTGTTCCTACATAGACGGCTTTTCCCTCTATACTCTCATCAATCAGGATAAATCGGAAGTGTTTTCTTCTGAAATATACACCACTGTTTCTTATTTTGACGTTCCCTTCTTCCGCAGACACGCTTTTAAATTCAATATCCCCGTCAGCGACGGCAAGCAAATCGACAATGCCTGCATTATCATGAAATATGAACATCTCACTTTCAGGCTCAACATGAAATTTGAAGGCGTTTTTGCAAGACTTTCCACCCAAATCGAAAGCAGTTTCTGGTGCTTTGCCGATAAAGTCCTCACCTATGACAAAAAAACCAAATCCATTATCATTCGACGTGCTACTGACAGTCTTATGACTTTCTATGAAGGAAAATTCTTTACCGAATGTTCAAAACATCTCTCTTTCTCCGAAAATGTCCGTTACCGTCAGATAAGAAAAAATGTCCGTCACACCCTCAAAGACAAAAACGACATGAAATATATCGTTTTTTATGACGATTTCGGCATTAATTCAAACGGCAATCTCCTTTTCCGTTACTTCTCCAAATCCAAAAACGAACACAAATTCATTCCTTTTTTCATCACATATAAAAATTCACCCGAATATCATTTTCTTGTCAATGCAGGCTATCAGAACATTATCGAAAAAGGCTCCAAAAAAGCCATCTCTGCCATTCTGTCTGCCGATATCCTCTTTGCCTCGGAATGTAATGTATACGATTCCCTCGGCTTTGATGAAAATGATATGCTCTTTCTGCGTGATATGTTCAATGCCAAGATATTTTCCGTTAAAAACTTCTTTGTCACAGGAAATTCTCCCCGTTTCGACAACCGCCTGAAAGACAATATATCTCACTATTTCTGTGCATCGGAATTTGAAAAAAATAATCTCCTTAAAGAAGAATACAACTACTCCCCTAAAAACATCTCTGTTACAGGCTATCCCATTCTTGACCCCACTTTCGACAAAAAAGAAAATCTTATCCTCATTTCACCGGGCAACAGAAAACAATTCCTTGCTTACCTGAATTCCGATTACTCCGAATTCTCCGAAAGCAAATTCTTCAAAGTCTACAACACCATTCTTACAGATGAAACTCTCCTTGATTCCCTGAAAGAAAATCATTTTAAAATTGCCGTTCTCATGCCGCCCTCTGTCGAGAAATATATGTATTCATTTTTCTCCGATGAAAACATCGCTTTCTATTCCTATTCCGAAAAAAATATCGCTCTCCTTACGGGAAAAGCCGCTGTTATCATCACAGATTATTCCGAACTTCTCTATAAAATGGCTTATCTCGACAAACCCGTTATTTACTATATGCCGAAAAAGCTCCCCATACAGCCTGAATACAAAATTGATGACCTTAAAGAACATTCCCTCGGTGAAGTCATTTCCGACCATGCCGCACTCATAAAATATCTTATTGAAAACATTCCGCAAAATTTCCCTCAGCCTGAAAAATATCACCAACGCTGTCGGAAATTCTTTGCACATCACGATACCAAAAATTGCCGCAGAATTTTCCGATTTTTCTTTAAAACAACTTATTCATAACAAGTCCCGTTATCAGTTTCGGATAAAAATACGTCGATTTCTGCGGCATTTTCTCACCTGCCGCTGCAACGTCCCTGATTTCCGTTACTCTTGTCGGATTCAATATAAATGAACACTGTGCCTTGCCCGTCTTTACACTTTCAACGGCTTCATCAAACAGTCTTGTATATGTCAGATTGATTTGTTTCGCCATGTTCTCCGCATCTATGCCGAATATCTTCTCCAGTACAAGCGTATGCAATACAGTAACGTCCAATCCCTGACTTGCCTTACTCTTTTCGGGCAGCAACTCGGCTATCACGTTTTCATCTTTCAGCACAAGCAAATCATATCCGTTTCCGCCGCTGTAAAATGCAAAGGCTTTTTTACCTTCATCATACAACTCTTTCAATTTGCTTTCAGCCTTGTTTACATCACTTTCTTCCGTGACTTCAAAATATTCTCTGCAATCCGACAGTATTTTCTCTTTATCAAAACTTGCCAAATCTCTGACAAGCCTGTGCGTCGGCAGCACTACCAATCCGTCATGCTCCATATCCACCAGCATCATCATGACATAATCTTCTCCACCGTCACCGATGCCGTTTTCACGACAGTAATTTCTGTAATTCAAAGCCGTTTCATATCTGTGATGTCCGTCTGCTATGTACAGCTTCTTATCCGCAAAATCCTCACATACAGCCTTTATCTCATCTTTATCCGTGACAATCCACAATCTATGCGTTACTTCATCACCGTCTGTCAATTCAATCTCAGGCTTGCACTCCGACAGCTTATCCAGACGATTGATTATCTTATGTTCACTGTCCATATAAAGTGAATATATCTGACTGAAATTACAATTCGTTGCTTTCATCAAATTGAATCTGTCCTCTTTCGCTTTGGAAAGCGTTTCCTCATGCGGCAATACAACGCCTTTTGAAAATTCCTCTATCTTCACTCTCACAATACAGCCCTTGAATTTCGCATGAATGCCGTTTATCGAAAATTCTTCTTCATAGATATATACGGCTTCTTCGCTGTCCTGCTTCAAAATGCCGCTGTCAAGCCACTTCTTCAGCACTTCGCCTGCTGTTTTATACGGCTCTTCACCTTTTGGAAGTTCCAGACGGATAATATTATTTTCATTTTCTTCAAGATATCCCTGTCTTTGCACTTCACTGATAATGTCATAGGGCGGACACACCAATTTCTCTATTTTTCCTGCTTTTTCCGTGTCGAATCTCAGTGCCCTGAAAGGTCTTATTTCTGCCATTTCTCATACTCCTTAATAAAAAATTTTCACTATCTTATTTTATACATAAATCCGCTTTCTGTCAATCATTCTTCGCTTTCTTCCGAAATAATTTTTTCGCCCGTCAGAAATTCGACTGCCCTTTCAATGCTGTCACGGGAATTTCCCCAGTCTGCACCCTCATTTCTGTAATCGAACATCGCACTGAAATGATGGACATCATTTCTCAATTCCGTCAGATATTCAGCCGCCAGTGCAAAAGTCGCCTGATAAAACGCATCAAAATTTTTTCCCAGCCCTTTCTGGTCTGTGCTTAAAAGTAAAATATAATGTTCAAGGCATATATACGGCTGTTCATCATACAACTGTCTGAATTCAGGCTCACTTATCCACATAGCATGAACAATTCTCACCATGTTTTCCATGTTATCCCTGATATCACGGCATATAAAACAGTCTTTCGACATATTATCCAACTGTTCCAGTTTCTTCTTGTCAAATTTTCCTCTCGGATTCGTCAAAGACAGCTTTCCCATGACTTCCTCCAAGTGACTTTCCAGTATCAAGGCATTCGACAACCTCTTGCCCGACTTTATCATCATGGAAAAATGCCTGTAGCAAAAGCCTTCTTCATTCGTTCTCACCCTGACATTCGGCTCCATCATGGCAGAACCTGTCACATATTCCGCTTTCCGTCTTTCAAGCATATCCCTCATTCTGCACATCGGACAGCCATCTCTTGGCATGAATACATCATTAATAGGTATACTGCAAATATTTTCCTGCATTCTCTGCATCTCCTCTGCTTTTTGATAAAATTATATCCTAAATCAACCAAAAAGTAAACTGCTAAAGGGCAGGGGAAAACTTTTTTTGCAAAAAAAGTTTTCCCCCACACCCCCTTTCAAAAAAAACTGATTTTAAAAAAAGAGAGAACATTTCTGTTCTCTCTGAAAACATCAGTTTTTCACTTCTTTTTTCCTTGCGATAAGCCAGCCCAAAAAACCGAATATCAGCAAATACGCACTGCTTGCCACCATATGCCATATATAAGCATCAACTTTCATATCGATACGGAATCCGCCCATCACAAGCGTATATATCCAATATTCAATGATGCTCTCTATGACATCATATCTGTTGAAATCGGGATCTTTTATGAAAACATAAAATATAAACGACAAGCCTAAATACAATATGCCATTCAGAATCGACGGGGCAAACATATTTGCCGCTATCGAAAATCCTGTACTTCCTATCAGTTCCGATATCATGAAATATCCTGCATTAGCAGCCAATAAAACCAGTGTCCTGCCAAGTATCAGAAGCCAGAATCCTTTCACAGTCTGCGGATGTACTTCAAACGGTGCCGTTGCAAATACAATCACGCCTGACAAATAGATTGCTGCTATCACCAGCCAATACAGCAAAACCGATGTTGCAGATGATACGATAAATTTCGCCAAAAATACGCTTGTCCTCGAATATCCCCTTGCATAGATATTTTTTATCGTTCCCCTTACTCTGTCCTCACATACAAATATGCCCACGAATACCGCTAAAACCGTAGGCAATATATACCAGAATTCACTCAATACGAGCTTTTGCGGTGACAAATTTTCAACGAAATTTTCCTTTACATAATTTTCATCAATACCATAAGCATAATATTCACTTTCACCCATATGTTGTATCATATAATCCATGGAAATTCTCATGGAAAATACCATAAATATTGCCACACCAACGCACAATCCGAGCATGACATAAAAAACCGGCTTTTTCAGAAGTCTTCTCAACTCAAATTTCAGCATATTTCCCATTTTCTTTCACCTCACACATTCACAGGTCCCATCTTCTGCAGGAAATATTCTTCATAGCTTGTACTTATCACGCCAAGCTCCGACACTTCCAAGCCTGCCTTGACAAGCCTTGTATTGATTTCTCCTGCCCTTGACAGCTCCGTATTGATATTCACTTTGCTTTCGGCTGCATTGATCAATACCTGCGGTATTCCCATTTCTGTTGTAATGATTTCAGCCGCCCTCTGAACGTCACTGCATCTCAATATGATACTTTTTCCGCATTTCTCTGCAAGTTCCGCTGCCGTTATCTCCTCGGCAAGCACTCCGTATCTGATGATACCATACACTGTTGAAATTTTTTCCAGTTCTCCCAGCAAATGACTCGATATAAAAAATGTTACTCCCCTTTCCTGATTGATTCTCAGAATAATATCCCTTACATCTTTCATTCCCATTGGATCAAGTCCATTCACGGGTTCATCCAGTATCATCATTTCCGGATTCCCCAGCAAAGCAATCGCTATTCCCAATCTCTGCTTCATGCCAAGCGAAAATGTCCTTGCTTTTTTATACGCTGCCTCTTTCAGTCCCACAAGTTCCAGTATTTCATGTATCTCCGAATCCGTTCCTCCGCTCAGTATCGAAAATCTTTTCATATTTTCAAAAGCAGTACAATTTCCGTAAAGTCCGGGGGCTTCTATCAGAGAACCTACTCTCCTCAAATTCCTGATATTCTGCGGCTCTCCGAAAAGACTCACTTCTCCCCCGTTGGCAAAAAGCAATCCCAATATCACTTTCATTACAGTAGTTTTTCCTGCACCGTTCGGTCCGATAAAGCCGTATATATCCCCCTTTCTGATGTTCAAATCAAGGTTGTTCACCACGACTTTTCTGCCGAATCTCTTTGTCAGTCCTTTTGTCTGAAGGATATATTCGTCCATCAAAATCCAACTCCTTTTATTTAAATTCAAAAAACTTTCTGATATTATCAGGCAGATATCTGTAAATGACATATCCAATGAAGATACCCAGAGCATTCAGCAATACATCATCTATATCCGCCATTCTGTAATGTGAATCCAGTACTATACACCATAAAAGCTGAGAAATCTCTATCGCCAACGGCATTCCGAACATATTCAGTATATATTTCCACTTCTCTTTTGACCTGAATAAAAATGGAATCATGGAATTGAATGACATTAAATATACTTCGCCTAGCGGTAAAGAGTTTTCTTTTGTTTTTGATAATGTTTCTAAAGAAACTGACTTGAAAACTGCGACTTTTACTTTTCCGGAAAAGGACGGAGCTTATATTCAGAGCTTAGGCCGTGGCGGTCGCCGCTTTCCTCTTACCTGTATTTTTACAGGTGAGAATTGTATGCAGAAAGCTGATGAATTTGAGGCGGCTCTGGAAGAAAGAGGAATCGGTTCTTTAAGGCATCCTGTATACGGTACTCGCGCTGTTGTGCCGACTGGTACTATTAAGCGTGAGGATGGTCTTGTTACTGAGGTTAATACTTCTACTGTCACTGTTACTTTTTCTGAGACTAATACTGATAAAGAGGTTCTCCAGAGCGTTACTGAAAGCAGCTCTGATATTACTAAGGCTGCGGATGTTTTTGTTGATAACTGTATTGATGAGGTTGTCGCTAATATTTCGCTTGATAGTGCGCCTGAGGTTTTGCAGGTTCAGACTATTTGCGCTGATTCTGCAAAAATCATCTGTGATAACATTGATAATTATGCGGATGACGTTGCTACAAAAAGCAGCCGTTTTAATTTGAATGATTTTACGAATGGAGCTTACAGAGCTATCAGAAAAATAGTGAATAATGCTACTGCAGCCACTAACGATATTCGTGGCTATTCTGCTACGGTTTTGAAGCTGATGAGATTGCCGGCGACTGTTGTTTGTGCGCCTATGGAGATTATCACTTCTTACAGTAACATGATTAAGGATATTGTTAAGAAGTTTAAGAATGATCCATTCGGAGATAAGAAAATTAAAAATCAATATACCATGATGAAAATGTCGCTGCAGGGTGCGGTTTGCGCTATCTGCGAGGGCGTGACTTTTGCGTGTGGCCAGAGCTCATCTTCTGACGGCGGTAATGGCGGCCAGGAAGGTTTTAAGAGCCGTGAGGAAGCTATTGCTGCAGCTGAGGATCTGCAGGATATTTTTGAGAGCGTGAAAGATAAGCTCGATGAAGAGCTTGATAAAGATGTTTTGATTGAGACTTCGGAAAGCTATTCTGCATTGCTGGAAGTTTATCAGAAAACTGTCGCTCTGGTATTAAATACAGCTTTCAGCCTGAGAAAAAGACGTGTGGTTGTTCTGGATCGTGACAGACAGGTTATTGAGCTTTTGGCTGAGCTTT
>CADCJK010000019.1 GCA_902801715.1 uncultured Ruminococcus sp.
GGAGTGTGGAGAGTTGAGAGTGAAGTTGCCATCCACCTCAAACTCCCTGCAAAGCACCATTACTAATTATTAATTATGCATTATTAATTGAAAAGTCCCCTATGGGGCGTGCGGGTTGTAATCAATGGTATACAAGATTTATGAAGACAATAATGAGTCGTCGTCCCCTATGGGGCGTGCGGGTTGTAATGAAACTTGCGATTACGATTGTAATCATTGTGATGTCGGTTTCGTCCCCTATGGGGCGTGTGAGTTGTGACCTGGGGAAAGGAGCATTTATGACAAACGAAATTAAAGTTTCGTCCCCTATGGGGCGTGCGGGTTGTAATAGCACCCTGAAATATGCTAAAAAAGTCCGCTTGTCATGGGACTTTTTAATGCCAAATAAAGCGTTTTGTGCGAACCGTTTCGGATACCATTGCGAAATCATTATACACTATTTATAAATTTTTGTCAACAGTTTTTGAAAAAAACAGCGGAACAAATACTTTTCATGGTATATGTTCCGTTCATGTTTTTTCTATTTTCCATTTTCAATTTCTTCAAGTGCGTAGTACAGGGCATAGCATGAAGCAAGAAAACGTATTTTTTCTCTTTCATCGGGCAAGCCCTCTGATAAATGCAGTTCTTTTGAAAAAGTGTGTTTTTCTGTGCTTATGCCTATATACACCAAGCCTACATTATCACCTGTCGGACCTGCCATGCCTGTTGTAGATATGCCGATGTCAGCCCCCGATAAACGTCTTATGCCGATTGCCATTGATTCGGCAGTCTGACTGCTGTACTCCGTGTAGGTTTCAAGAACATCTGACGGCACCCCCAAGAGTTCATGTTTTATCCTGTTGGAATAGGAACATACTCCACATTCAAATACCTGTGAGGCTCCCGAAATTTCCGTAATTCTTTTTGAAACCAAACCGCCTGTTAAACTTTCGGCAGTTGCGGCTTTCAAATTTTTTTCTTTGAGCAATTCAACGAATTTTTCATTGATATTCGATTCTATTTCCATTTTAACCCCTCATGCTTTCAAATTCATTTTCACTGATGATTGTAATGCCTAAAGACTGTGCTTTTGTCAGTTTTGAGCCTGCCTCTTCACCTGCAAGGACATAATCCGTTTTCTTGGAAACGCTTGAAGAAACTTTTCCGCCCATGCTTTCAATGATGGCAGCCGCTTCTGTACGCTTGTAATTCGGCAAAGTGCCCGTTATCACGAAAGTTTTATTGAAAAACGGATTGCTTTCATCAATGCTTTTCGGTTCGGAAAGATTATTTGTATTAATGCCGAGGGATTTGATTTCTTCAACAAGTTTTTTACTTTCCTCAAGCTGAAAATATTTATATACACTTTCCGCCATGATATCTCCAAAACCGTCTATTGAAGATATATCTTCGATATTGGCATTGGCGATATTGTCAAGAGTGCGGAATTTGTCTGCAAGGATTTTTGCAGCTTTCTGTCCGATATGACGGATTCCCAAGGCAAATACAATTCTATACAAGTCATTCGACTTTGATTTCTCAATGGCATTGATGAGATTTTCAGCCGATTTGTCTTTTTTCTTTTCAAGCGTCATGATATTTTCTTTGGAAAGTCTGTATAAATCGAGCGGTGAAGATATCAGGGAATTATCGACCAATGCCCTTAATACTCTTTCACCGAGTCCGTCAATGTCCATGGCATCTCTTGAAACAAAATGTATCATGTGACGCATGAGTTGTGCAGGACAATCTGTATTGGTGCATCTTAAAGCGGCTTCACCGTTTTCATACGCAACAGGTGAACTGCATGAAGGACATATTTTCGGCATTTCAAAGGGAAGTGAATTTTCTTTATGTCTTGCAACTGCAACGACTTCGGGAATGATTTCGCCAGCCTTACGCAAAATCACGGTGTCACCGATACGGATATCTTTTTGTTTAATAAAATCCTCATTGTGAAGTACGGCACGGCTTACAGTCGTACCTGCCAGAGTGATGGGGGCAAATATCGCTGTAGGAGTGAGAACGCCCGTTCTGCCTACGTTGATTTCGATATCAAGCAATTCGGTTTCCTTTTCCTCGGGGGGATATTTATAAGCCTCTGCCCATTTCGGAAATTTGGACGTACTGCCTAAAATGTCACGCTGATTAAAGTCATCAACTTTAATAACAGCCCCGTCTATGCCGAAAGCGAGTTCACCTCTTTTATTGCCGATTTCTTCGATTTTTTCAATGACTTCCTCAACACCGTCACATTCATAATAAAACGGCAAAGTCGTAAAGCCCAGTTCTTTGAGATATTCAAGGGATTGTATATGGCTTGTCAGAGTTTCGCCCTTGATTTGCTGAATGTTGAATACAAATATATCAAGCTGACGTTCTTTTGTAATCTGAGCGTTTTTCTGACGGAGAGAGCCTGCCGCTGCATTTCTCGGATTCTTGAAAGGCTTTTCATCATTTTCTTCCTGACGGGCAACCAGATTTTCAAATACGTCCGTTGACATATAGACTTCTCCACGCACTTCCAGATACGGTACGGCTTTATTCAGTTTCATGGGGAGAGATTTAATGGTTTTTAAATTTTCTGTAATATCTTCACCGATTTTTCCGTCACCTCTCGTTGAGCCACGGACAAATACACCGTTTTGATATTCAGCCGAAACAGATAAGCCGTCAATTTTAGGTTCAACGACGTAAAGGGCATTTCCGACATTTTCGCTGACACGCTTTGCAAAGTCTTTGACTTCATCATGTGAAAAAGAATCATGCAAACTTTCCATCGGGACAACGTGTTCAACAGGAGAAAATTTTGCACCTGCCTGACCGCCGACTTTTTGCGTCGGTGAATCGGGTGTAATGAGTTCGGGAAATGCCGTTTCAATTTCTTCCAGTTCTTTCAAAAGCATATCATATTCATAATCGCTGATTTCAGGCGAATCCTGATTGTAATATCTGTCATTGTGATATATAATTTGTTCACGGAGATTTTCGGCTTTCTGCCTTGCATTTTCGATATCCATATAAAAACCTCTTTTCATTTGATTACATAATGATTATACTCTCTTTTTCTTTTCAAATCAACGTGAATATTGACAAAAATAAGGCGGAATGTTATAACAGGGTAAAATTTTACACATGGGCAAAAAATCGTATCATTTTGTGATTGCAACGAAAAAACAGCTTTTCAGCGGAATCATTTTTTTCGTTTTTTCGTATTGAAAAAAATCAACTTGTATGCTATACTTTAGAAAATATTTTATTTTGGAGGTATATGCAAAATGAAATCGGCTATTTTAAGAAAAATTCTTGCCGGCTCTATGGCGATTGCCATGGTTGCAGGAACCGGCGTGAGCGTTTCGACAGGCTCTCTTGCAGGTGTCAATACCGTTGTAAGTGCTGCCGATACTCTCACCGAAGGCGATTATGAATATCAAATCAATGATAACGGCACTGTCACCATTACCAAGTATATCGGTGAAAAACTTGCCGTCACCATCCCCTCGAAAATCGCAAATACCGTTGTGGAAGAAATCGGAAACAATGCTTTCAGAGAATCAAAAATCACTTCCGTGAAATTCCCCTCAAGCCTGAAAAAAATCGGTGATGCTGCTTTCTACAGATGCTACTATCTGAAAGACGTCACTTTCCCGTCAGGTCTGGAATCCATCGGTCAGTCGGCATTTGAGCAGTGCTATCTTTTCACAAAAGTAGTTCTTCCTGACACCTTGTCCGAAATGAAAAGTTATGCTTTCAAGAACTGCCCGGGCGTTACTTCAATCACCCTTTCCAAAACACTGAAATATGTCCCGAATGAGTGCTTCTCCTACTGCAATATCACCGAGATCACCATTCCCGATGCCGTTGAAACCATCAATAATTACGCTTTCTATTCATGCCGTAACCTGAAAAAAATCAATTTCGGTGAAAACTCCGCTTTGACCAATATTTATTATCAGGCATTCTACAACTGTTCGGCACTTGAAAGCATTGTTTGTCCGCCGAGTCTTCAGAGAATCGACTCAGATGCATTCTTTAACTGCCGTTCACTGACCAGCGTTACATTCAATGATACGCTCAGACAAATCGGTTATCATTCTTTCCAGAATTGCGTCAGCCTGACAAAAGTAACTTTCCCGTCAAATCTCGAATACATCGACAATGACTCTTTCAAGGGCTGCACCTCTCTGACGGAAGTGCGTACAGGCGGCTTGCAGCGTATCTGCAACGGTTCTTTTGCAGACTGTACTTCCCTCAAGAACGTGTACTTCTCCGAGAGCCTCAACAGAATTGACAACAATGCTTTCTATAATACACCGAGCCTCGTGAAATTCTACAGTATGCCGCAAAAGAGAGTTTACCTTGAAGACCATGCCCTTGATGCAAGCGGCTGGATGGATTTACAGCCCGACGGTGTTGTTTATTTCGGCGGTACAGCTTATGCCACCAAAGGTGCTGTTACAAATGTTACTGTCAAGGACGGCACAAAATGGATTGATAACCGTACTTTCAAGAACGGAAGCGGTCTTAAAAGCGTTACCATTCCCGCAAGCGTTACCGATGACATCAATTTCATGGATATCTTCAACGGCTGCGGCAATACGCTCGAAGCCATCAACATTGATGAAAAGCATGAGAAATACAAGTCCATTGACGGTATCGTCTATTCAAAGAACGGAAAAAATCTCATCTACTGCCCCAGAGCAAAGAAAGGCACAATTACCCTTCCCGATGAAACCGAATCCATCAACAGCGATGCACTCGAATACTGCGACAGCATTACGGCAGTCAACCTGAGTCCGAATACCCGCAGCCTCAACTATAACGACCTGAACCTGTATATGAAAAATCTGGATGCCGTCAATGTTCCCGACAACAATACCACTTTCAGATCCGAAGACGGTATCCTCTACAATAAGACAAAAACGTATCTTTATTTCTATCCGAAAAACAAGACGGGTGCCTATACAATGCCCGATACGCTCAGTGACACATATTACTATGCTTTCCAAAATGTCAAAGGACTCTCGGAACTGAATATTCCCAATACAATGAGATATCTGAACCCGAGCAACAACTTTATCAATAACCCCGCTCTCAAAGCCATCAATATTGATGAAAATAACCAGTGGTATGCTTCCGTCAACGGCGTGCTCTATACCAAGGACAAAACCAGACTTTATAAAATTCCCGATGCCTATGACGGTGATGTCACTATTCCCGAAACTGTTACGACCGTTGACGGCAACTATACTTTCAATAACTGTACAGGCATCAGGAAACTTACCATTCCTGCCACAGTCAATCTCTGGGACAGCATTTTTGACGGTGTTCAGAGTATCACGGAAATAGCGATTGCAGCAGACCATCCCAAATACACTTCCGTCAACGGCTGCATGATGAATCTTGCCAAAGACTATCTCTATGCCATTCCGAAAAGTCTGGCAACCGTTACAATTCCTGACAGTATCCAGTCGCAGGGACGTATCAGAGATGCGGCATTATGCAACTGTCCGAACCTTGTAACACTGAATCTTTCCAAGAATTTCAGCGATTTCAATTCCTATTATATTATGCTGAACTGTCCGAAACTCAAATCAGTAAATGCTCCTTCCGACAACCCCAACTATAAAACGGTTGACGGCATTCTCTATAACAAGAATATAACACATATTGTCTTTGTTCCGGGTGCAAAAACAGGTGCCTATACCGTTCCCGAATCCGTGAACTCCGTCTATGAATACGCTTTCAGAGATGCCAAAAAGCTCACTTCCGTGACCTTCCCGAAAAACTACCTCGGCACAATCAATCTGGACTGGACATTCACCTACTGTGACAGCCTTACTGCTGTTAATTTTGCAGATACCAACATCAACTACAAGACAGTTGACGGTGTTTTGTATACCAAGGACATGAAAACATTATGCTATGTTCCCAATGCCAAAAAGGGCGTTTATACCGTACCGGCAGGCGTTACATCTGTCAAGAACTATGCTTTCTACGGCTGTTCCAAACTGACAGGTATCGTATTCCCCGACAGCATCACGGAAATCGGCTTCAACACAACAGGCATGGAAGCTCTGACAAGTCTTTCCATTCCTGCAAGCGTCACTTCCATCGGCAGCAACTTCTATGAAAAATTCCCGAATCTCACTATCTCAGGCTATGAGGGCAGCTATGCGGAATGGTATTCCAACTACAACGACATTAAATTCAACAAGCTCCCCAATGCCATTTCCCTTGACAGCAATCTTGTCAAGACAACTGTCGGAAAAACAGTTACCCTCAAGGCAACCATTGATACAACAAGAACAACCAACAAGACGGTTACATGGAAAAGCAGCGATACCTCTGTTGCAACCGTGAAAAACGGAACTGTAACGGCTGTTGCGGCAGGCTATGCAAAAATATCCGCTGCCACGGCTGACGGTAAAATTGCTTATTGTGATGTATCCGTAAGTCCCGCACTTGTCAATATTTCCGATATATCGGCTTCCGAAATTTCCCTTGGCGACAGCGTTACACTGAAAGCTGCTTCTGTCGGCGGTCTTGGCACTGCAAAATACAATATGCTCTATAAGCTGTCATCGGATTCCACATGGACAACGCTTTCAGCCTACGGCACAACCGCAGCCGCAACATTGACTCCCGATAAAGCCGGTACTTATGACATCTGCATTAAAGTCAAGGACACTGAAAATACCGAAGAAAAGAAATATTTCACTCTCAAAGTCACTGCCCCGGCTGCTGCTCTTGCAAATACATCTTCCGTTGCCGCCAATTCCGTCAAAGTCGGTGAAAATATCGTCATGCTCGGCAATTCGACAGGCGGTACAGGCAGTGTCACCTACAAGTATGAACAGAAACTTTCCACTGCTTCAACATGGACAGTTGTCAAGAATTATTCATCAAGCGGTGCCGCTTTGTATGCTCCTGCTGCAGCAGGCACTTACAATATCCGCATTACTGCAAAAGACGGTGCAGGAAAAACCGCTGCAAAGACCTTTAACGTAACCGCTTTCGCTGATTTGGCAAATACCTCTTCCGTCAGTGCTCCTACCCTGAAAACAGGCGACACCCTTACCATTAAGGGCTCTGCAACAGGCGGTACAGGTTCTTATCAGTACGCTTACTATTACAGAGAATTCACCCAGTCCGCATGGACAAAGATTGCAGATTATTCCACTGCAACTTCCAAGACGCTTACTTTGTCAAACAACGGCTATTATCAGATATGCGTCAAGGTAAAGGACGGCAACGGCACGGTTGCAAAAGAATATTACAATGTAGTCGTAAAAGATACGGATTTGATTAATGAATCTACACTTTCTGCCGAAAAAGTAGTTCTCGGCAATACCGTAAAAGTAACGGCAAAGGCTTCCGGCGGTGCAGGCGGCTATACCTATGAGATTCTCTACAAGAAAACTACCGATTCCAAGTGGGTAAAACAGCAGAGCTACAGTGCAAATACAACTGTCAATATCAAGCCTGCAAGGGTTGCCGAATATCAGGTATGCGTCAAAGTCAAGGACAGCAAGGGCACTGTTGAAAAGAAATATATGACATTCAAGACAACTTCGGGTGTCAAGAATACATCAACAGTCAATGCCGCTACAGTGGAATTCGGCGGAACAATCACCATCAACGGTTCTGCAACGGGCGGTACAGCTCCCTATCAGTACGCTTTCCTCTATAAGAAAGCGACTGAAACCAAATGGTCGGAAATACAGGCTTACGCTGAAAATGCAACGGTATCTGTCACACCCAAAAAGGCTGTAGATTATGATATCTGCGTAAAAGTAAAAGATGCAAACGGCGTTGAAGAAAAGAGATATTTCGTTATCACCGTTGAATAATCCCGCTTTCCGAACAAAATAATATTCGGCAGTATGTCACCTCAAAAATGACATACTGCCGTTTTTTTATGCATATAATATACAAAATTATATCTGAAAAGGTGATATTGTGGTACTTAAATGGAAATCGTTCCTGTATTCATTCGTCATAACATTTATCTTTGCAGTACTCGGCGGAATTGTTACATACATCGGTATGCCGAAATTTGAAAATGTACAGCAGCCGCCTCTTTCTCCCCCGTCATACCTGTTTCCGATTGTCTGGAGTATCCTGTTTCTGCTGATGTCGGTGAGTGCCGCCATTCTATACGATTCCGATAATAAAATGTCCGGCAAAGCCCTGTTTATATACACCATTCAATTAACTTTGAATTTCTGGTGGTGTGTATTGTTTTTCGGATTCCGTCTGTATTTTTTCTCTTTTATATGGCTTCTGATACTTCTCCTGACTGTCTTTGTCATGACAGTGCTTTTCTACCGTATCAATAAATTGGCGGGACTCATTCAGATTCCCTATATGATATGGCTGGGCTTTGCGGCATATCTCAATTTCGGTGTATGGTTCCTTAACCGATAAAAAAATACCGTTTCTGTTTTTTCGCAGAAACGGTATTTTTCATTACTCTTTCGATTTCAAAGCCTTGTTCGCTTGGTGCTGTTCTTTCAGAAGTTTGAATATCTCACTGAATTTCGGGGGCTTGCCGTACATGAGTACGCCTATTTTATATATAGCCGCTGCCAGCATTCCCAAAAGATATATCGATACAAGCTGTATCACGATTGAAATAATAATCTCATGGAATGCCACGTCTGAAAGAGCGATTCTTGCAAACATTGCTATCGGTGCCGTGAACGGTATGTAGGAACATACTATCATGAGTGTATTATTGATATCACTTGTCATTGACATCATGACTATCATGAATGCCACTACAAATATCATCATAACCGGAGTCGTCAGGGTATTCAAATCTTCACTCCTTGACGCAAGAGAGGAAAGTGAACCCAACAAAAATGCATAGATAAAATATGCCGTGATAAAGAATATCAGTGCATATATCACCGTTGAAACGGGCATTGTCAGCATTTCCGACAGACCTTCGGGAAGTGACTTCATGGATATCATCTTGACAGAAGCCAACGCTGTACCCGTAATAACGACAAGCTGTGTCAATCCTGCCAATCCTGAACCGAACACCTTGCCGAACATTAAATGTGTCGGTTTTGCACACGTTATCAGCATTTCCATGGCTCTTGTATTCTTCTCTGTAACGACACTCTGCGATACCATCTGACCGTACATGACTATCGCCATATACAGTATCATGACAAGTACATAGGTAGAAAAATAATTTTTCGTCTGGTCGGTGCCTGTGGTAATCGTTTCGGAAATAATCGGTGCATCGAGAATCGTTGCCGTTCTGTCGTAGTCCACTCCGAATTTTTCAAAATTCACTGCTCTGTAAATGCCCTGTACGGCTTCCGTTATCGTCCTGACTTCTTCACTCATCAATGAATTGTTTTTAGTAACGTATGTGAAAGATATCGGCGTATTGAGAACAACGGCAAATTCATATTCCGATTTGTCAACCTTTGCCTTGACTTCGTCCATGCTTTCTTCCGTTACTATGATAACACCGTGAGGATATATCTTCTGAAAGGATTGGGTAATCAAATCACTGTTATGATAGGCATTATCCACTATACCTATGATATCACCTTCTGCCGAATCGCCGTCGGATTCCGCTATATCCATGATAATTGCCGGCACAAATGACATACCCAGTATCAAAATCATAATAACAATCGTTGTAATGATAAAAGCCTTGTTTTTGATACAGTTAAGATATTCAAATTTCAATACTTGCAATATATGTTTCATATTCCGCCCTCCGTATATTCCACAAAGATATCATTCAGTGACGGTTCGCATACTTTGAAGCAGTCGATATCAAAATCCGATAATTCCGCAAAAAGCCTGTTCTTGAAATCGGGTGACTTCATTCTGATAACAAGCGTATTTTCACCGTCATTTTTGACATCAATAATATGCTCCGACATTCTTTGAAGCACAAAAGGGGCAATTTTCTCATATTGTGAAGATGTGACGGCTATTCTGTCACGGGGATAACTATGCTTTATCTCGCTTATTTTACCGTCTATGGCAATTTTGCCCTGATTGATAATGGCTATGCTTTCACAAAATTCCTCGATATAATTCATCTGATGACTTGAAAAAAGCACTATCGCCCCGCCGTCTATCATTTCTTTGATAACGTCTTTCAGAAGCATGGCATTGACAGGATCCAATCCTGAAAAAGGCTCGTCCAGTATCACTATCTGAGGATTGCACATCAAAGTTACCGCAAGCTGTATTTTCTGCTGATTGCCTTTACTGAGCGTTTCCAGTTTCTTGTATTTGTATTCCGTCATGGACATTCTTTCCAGCCACTTGTCACACGCTTTCTGAGCCTCTTTGGAAGTCATTCCCCTGAGCTGTGCAAGATATGCCATCTGGTCGCATATCTTGATTTTCGGATACAGTCCTCTTTCTTCGGGCATATAGCCGATACGGATTTTATCCCTGTTAATCGGCTTGCCGTCAATGAGGATTTCCCCCTTGTCTGCAAAGAACACGCCCATGATGATTCTGATGGTAGTGGTTTTTCCTGCACCGTTTCTTCCCAAAAGTCCCAGAGCCGTACCACTTTGAGCAGACAGTGAAATATCTCTGAGCACTTCCTTTTCACCGAAGTTCTTGAAAACATTCTGCACTTTAAGTTCCAAATCTATACCTCCGTTTCATTAACTTACTGTATAAAATTATACAATATTGCCATAATAAATTCAAGTGATAATTACAAAAATCAGCCAAAGATAATGTCATATCAAACGACATCACCTTTGGCTGAAAGAGGGCATTTGCGAAAATCAATCATTAACCGAAAAATACATTATACCAACCGGGCAACGATACCAAAAAAGCTGACCATAACAGTAATCCGCCTGCTGTTGACATATCTTTCACCACCTCTCCATATCTAAACCAAATCTATTATGTGCAATGCACAGACCTATACAAAATTGAATTTGCGAAAATTGTTCATTCTCAGAACCACCATCTGGCACTAATCAGCAAACCGGTTACGCAGCCGGCAACAAACCAAGTTCCCATAAATTTCACCTCCTCTCAACATACAAACAAAGCCTACTTAAATCACACAACTTACAACAAATAAACTATTGGTAAAATATGAAGACTAATCTGCCACCACATATATGCCACCTCCTCTCAAACCTAAAAACTGTACTTACCACCGCAATATCAATATCGACACTATCAGAGGTTTAAGCAACCAAAACATAACGATTCCTGCCCTTGATTTTGAAAGTCAACGGTTTACCGTTAAATTTTAGCGACAAATATTGATAAGATATTTTATAGAATTTATACAAATTTTGAAAGGACGTTTAAAATATGAACATTTCACAAGGAGTTGCTAAAAGAATTTTGGATAGTTGCTAAAAGAATTTTGGATTTATGCAGTGAAAGAAAAATCACCGTGAACAAGCTCTCAACTATCTCTGCCGTTACTCAGTCAACCGTAAGCGATATCGTCAATAACCGTGCAAAAAATGTAGGTATCGTCACAATAAAGAAACTTTGTGACGGACTTGAAATATCGATATGCGATTTCTTTGACACCAATTATTTCAGAAGTATGGAACAGGAAATTTACTGACAAAAAAAGCCGTCTGCCATGAAAAGCAGACGACTTTTTAATCATTGCTAATTGCACATTGCTAATTGCACATTGCTAATTGCACATTGTTCAGAACTTGTCCGATAGGTTCACGGATTATGATATCAGCCTCTTTGTCGAAAGGCGTTTCCGATTTGTTGAGCAATGCGATTTTACTGCCGCCGAAATATCTTAAAAATCCCGCCGCCGGATAGACATTCAAAGACGTTCCGCCTATGATAAGCACATCTGCATTCGCAATCGCATTTACGGCTTTTGTCACGGTTTTGTCGTCAAGACCTTCTTCATATAAAACAACATCGGGCTTTATCATGCCGCCGCAGGTGCATTTCGGTATGCCTGTACTTTCGGTTATCGCTTCAATGCCGTAGAATTTTCTGCACTTCATGCAGTAATTTCTCAGTACGGAGCCGTGAAGTTCATATACATTTTTACTGCCTGCCATCTGATGTAAGCCATCTATATTCTGCGTGACAACAGCCTTTAATTTACCCATTTTTTCGAGCTTGGCAAGGGCTATGTGTGCATTGTTGGGTTTCGCCCATGTGCATATCATCTTGTCACGATAAAATTTATAAAATTCCTCAGGCTTGCGAATGAAAAAGCTGTGACTTAAAATTGTTTCAGGCGGATAGTCATATTTCTGATGATACAAGCCGTCAACGCTTCTGAAATCGGGTATGCCGCTTTCGGTCGAAACGCCTGCACCTCCGAAAAATACGATATTATCGCTTTCATCAATCACTTTTTTCAATTCTTCATACATACAAATACTCCCCTTTCAAACTCAACTTTACATTTTTTGAATTATTCTTTGCTTGAATCTGCCTTGCTTTCCTCGGAAGCTGCATTGGATTCCGGTTTGCTTTCGGCTGAATCCTCACTTGTATCATCAGGTTCAATTTCCTCTGTCGGATCGGGAATCGTATTGATATAGTCATCATCAAACTCTATCGTGACAGTTTTCTCCAGTTCCGCATATTTTTCGCTGTAGTCATTTCTTCTCAGAACCGTATCAACGGAAGACTTCCATGCAGGTATGCTGTCGCTTACAAAATACATGATATGATAACCGTAAGTTGTTTTTACGATATCCGTATCGCCTGTTTTTCTTGCGGGATCGAATACCCAGTCATTGAACTCCGGAACCATCTGACCTTCATAAACGTCCGTATAAAGACCGCCGTTGGCAGCCGAACCCGAATCGGAATCCGCATTATGAACTTTGGCAAGTGCGGCAAAACTGTCTTCGGTAGCCTCGCCCTTTTTCCACTCGTCATAAATCTTTTCAGCCATTTCCTTGGCTTTTTCATCGGTTTCATATTTATCCTTCGTGAAAAGAATATGCCTTACATTTTTCTTGATACTCTCGTCACGGTAGGGCGTTTTCAATACCATGATAACATTGTAGGAACTCGTGCCTTCAAACTGATAGGTATCATTGACTTTTCTTTCATCGCTGAAAAGCCATTTGCCTGCATCGGAAGTCGCTTCATAAGCATATTTTTCCACCTTTGCGGAATTCACCTGCGACTCGATTGCTGCTTTATAATCTTCCTCGGTATGCGATTCTTCTGCCGATATATTCACATAATCGTGATTTTCATTCAGATATTTTGTGATATATGCCTTGAATTCTTCTTCGGTCTTTGTCTGCAGCAATTCATCGGCGGCTTTTTTGGCAATTTCTTTCTGCTTTTCATCTACCGTTACAGACGATTCCGAAGAATCCGTTTTGCCGTATCCGAATGCGAATACAAGGAAATCCGCATACAGATAGGACTCTTTATTTGCTTCATAGGCTTTTTCATAGTCTTCATCGGTGTATGTGAAGCCGTTATACAATTTCTGATAATATTTCTGGGCAAGAAGTGTCTGTTCCAGATTGCTGCGTACTTCATTTTCATCGAGTCCCTCACCGAAAACAGATGCAATATACTCATCCAGACTCTGTCCGGCATTATCGGCGGCAGTTTTCATATTTTCGATATTTTCTTCAATGGTCTTTTGGTCACTGTCATCAATGGAAAATCCGTCTTTTTTAGCCAGTTCACAAAGCACAAGCAACTGCTTTACACTTGCTTTGGCACTGCTGATAAACTCGTCATACCATGTGATTTTATTTTCTTCATCATAATACTGAACTTTTGAACTCTTTGCCGTATCAAAACCGTAGTTCGAGGCATAATAATTCACAAAGTCACTGTAAGTGCTTTTGAAAATACGGCGTACCATCGGCAGACCAACCGAAAAATTCTCTGACTTTACAGCGATATTTCCGCCGAATTTACTGACAGCTTCACTTTCCTGTGATGAAACCTGAGAAGTTTGAGTTCCGCTTGTTTCATTTTTCTTGAACATATCATTGCAGCCGGTCAGCGATAATGCCATTGCAGAGGCAAGGACCGCTGCCCATATTTTTATACTTGTTTTTGCCATGATTTTCTTTCCCCTTTCGGTATTAAAAAATTTTCCGTATTATATAATAACAGAAAAATTTCGATTTCTCAACAGTAAATTATAAAAAAACTTGACTTTTTAGAAAGTATATGTAAAAATGGTAACATATATTTTTGGAAAACGGAGAATATTCATGAAAAAGATAGTATCACTGAAAATCCTGCACTGCGGATATGAAGAATTCAAAATGTCCGAACTCTATATGAATACGGACTTCAAAACGGAAAAACTGCCTGTCAATGTCATTCTGCTCGAGCACCGAAAATTCGGGCATATCCTCATCAATACAGGCTGTTCCAAAGAGATGAAAAAAAATCCTGCGGCTTATGCCAAATATATCATGAAACATAGAATCACTTTCAAAAAAGACGATACCGTCATCGCTCAGCTTGAAAAAGAACATATGGATCCGCTTTGCATCAAAAAGGTTCTGCTCACCCATGCCAATGCGGAATGCTGCGGTGCATTGCCGCTGCTGCCGAAATATGAACTTTTATCAACGGCTCAGTTACTCTGCGTGATGAAATTCGACAACGATTCCGACAATATCATTAAAAGCACTTTTCCGAAAGACAATATCCCTATGAAAGCATTCAATGTATACAAAGGGGAAACGCCCCTGAAAAGCTGTTTCAAATATGTCTATGACGTATTGGGGGACGGTTCGGTTTTAGCCGTTGATATCAGCGGTGCAGCGAATGCCATGACAGGCTATTTCATTCCCGAAGAAAATATCTTTTTTGCGGCAGATGCCGCCATTGATGAAAGATTTCTCGAAATGGACCTGTTCCCTTCGGAAAAACTTCTTTCCATGCAGTATGATGCCGATGATTACATTTCCGTCACGGCAACGCTCAGACGGCTGCACCGTGAATATCCCGAAATCAGATTTCTGTTTTCACATTCAAAATAATAAAGTCCGGACAAATCAACTTGTCCGGACTGATTTTTTAATCAGCTTATCAATCTCAATGCACCAATAAACGGTATATCCTTTGCCTTGCCCTGCTTGATATTCGTGACAGAACAATATATGATAAATATAGGTATTGCATAGCATATTGCAAAGAAAATAATGGCTGCTATCCAACCGCCCAGAGTCAGATATCTGAAAGCTGCGACACCATTCTGATAAACTGCCGCTGTACAGGCATTACAGATTACTACACCTGTTATCAGTGAATAAAGAATGGTACACGGTATCATCAGTATCAGTGTCAGAAGTCCCTGATTGCCGTAATATCTCGCATAACGGGAATAGTCCTTCATAACGAACGGTATCCAGAAAGTGATGCCAAGGCTTGCAAGAATGGCATTTTTACTGTTTTTGGCAATATCGTCCTTGTCAAATTCTATGGTATGGTCTTTCGTATTCATGAACATGGAAATAAAGCCTTTGATATTTTTGGGTTTTTCCTTATTTTCAGGCTGAACCTGTTCTTCTTTCTCCTTTTTCTCGAACACGAAATTCTTTGAAACTTCATAAGGATTTTCTTTTGGTTCCTCGGGTTCGGCAGGCTGTTCTTCCTCAGCGGGCTGTTCTTCGGCAGGCTGCACTTCTTCAACAGGCTGTACTTCCTCAACAGGTTCTTCCACTGTCTGCTGTTCCTCGACAGGCTGCACTTCTTCATAAACAGGTTCTTCTGCTATCTGCTGTTCTTCGACAGGCTGTTCATACTGTTCCTGATACTGCGGCTGCTGGGCTTGGGGCTGCTGCTGATACTGATTCTGATTATAGTCATACTGCGGCTGAGGCTGCTGCTGATACTGATTCTGGTTATAGTCATACTGCGGCTGCTGCTGATACTGATTCTGGTTATAGTCATACTGCGGCTGCGGCTGCTGATACTGATTCTGGTTATAGTTATACTGCGGCTGCGGTTGCTGCTGATATTGATTGTAATTATACGGCTGCTGCTGATACTGATTCTGATTATAGTTATACTGCGGCTGCGGCTGATACTGGTTCTGATTATAGTTATACTGCGGCTGCGGCTGATACTGATTTTGATTATAGTCATACTGCGGCTGCTGATACTGATTCTGCTCATAGCCATCCTGATAAGGCTGCTCAAACTGCTGGGGATAACCTCCGTCATCAAAAAACTCATCATTTCCGCAGGTATCGCAGTATTCGGCATCATCGGGAACGGCACTCTTACATACAGGACAAACTTTCATTATATTTCTCCTCCTTAAAGATGGTTTTATCATTAAAAATCACTGCAAAGGCGATTTCATTTACTGACATAATTATATTATATTTTTCAGTATATTGTCAATATGAAACGAGAAAAATATCCGTATCAAAAAAATCAGCGACCGGCAAATCACTGCCAATCGCTCATTGTTTATCCTATTAACGCCAGCGTCCGAGAAATTTTTTCGGTTTCTGTATAACGGGTTCATCGAAATATCTGTTGCTGAAAATATCACGGCTGTTTTTAATAAGCCAGTCTTTGTACTGTGAGCCGAGCTTTTTTTCAACGAAGCGATAAGCCGCTTTTGTATTGGGCGGTCTGTTGTCGATGGAATGTGCATCGCTGCATATAATGTGTGCCATTTCCCAGTTGATGTACTGCAGGGCATTGACACCCTTTACATTAGAAGTATTCACAACGGCAGCCGCATTCACCTGTGCAATACAGCCCATGGATACAAGGTCGTACAGCTTTATGGGATCATGCGTAAAATATTCATATCTCTCGACATGGGCGAGTATCGGTGTATATCCACGGTCAAGGATACTCTGCATGGTGCGTGTAATGCCATACGGTCTGTTCATTATGGGAAATTCTATCAAAATATACTTTGTATTTTCAAAGGCAAGTTTTGCTATATCCATCTCAATAAGATGCATGGAAAAAAATATCTCACATCCAAGTTTTGTTTCAAAAGCAAGGTCGGAAAATCCGTCTGCATTTTTCAGAGCATCGAAGCTTTTTTCACGGGCATGGAGAAATTTGTCGATATCCTGTCTTTCGGGATTGAAATGGGGAGTGAAAATGATTTTTTTGATACCTTGTTCCTGTTCCGCATGGAGAAGGGCAAGGGAATCTTCTATTGTCTGTGCTCCGTCATCGATTCCCGGCAGTATATGGCAGTGCATATCTATCATATATCAATTATTCCTCGCTATCCTCTTTTTCATCATCTTTTTTCTTTCTGGAACCATAACCATAGCCATAGCCATAATATCCGCCGTAATAGTAATAGTTATAGGAAGAATATCTTGATGAATAATAATTGCCGGCTGATTTCTCGCTGTAGATACTGTAGATGGCACCGAGCACTTTAACACCTGCGGAATCAAGATTGCTTTTTGCTTTGAGCGCCATGCCCTTTTCTGTAGAGTTGTGCTTCACGACAAGCAGGGCACCGTTCATATATTTTCCGAGAGCCGCTGCATCTGTAACGAGCAATACAGGCGGTGTATCATATATAATATAGTCGTACATTGTTTCAAGTTCATCTATTACGTCCTTCATCTTGGCACTTGCAAGAAGTTCTGACGGGTTGGGGGGTGTCGAACCTGAAAGAAGAATATCCATTGTTGTACCGTCAACATTCCGGAGTGCTTTTTTCAGTTCTATCTTACCCTTGAGCACATTGGTCAATCCTTCGGAACCTCTCTCTGCCTTGAGAAATTTATGTAAACTGGGACGTCTGAGGTCACATTCCACAAGGCATACTTTCTTGTCATAGCCGGCAAGCGTCAAGGCAAGATTGACGGAAACATTGGTTTTACCCTCGTTGGCAAGGGTAGAAGTAATCATTATTTTTTTACAGTCCTGTGCGGCAGTGATAAATTCAAGGTTTGTGCAGAGCATTTTATATGCTTCTACATAGGAAAAGGGGGCATTATCATCTGCAACGCTGAAAAGCTGTTTGGTAGTCGGTTTTCTGTGTCCGTGTTTTTTCATGACTGATTAAACTCCTTTCCGTCAACTTCGGGAATGATTCCTATCAGCGGAACATTCAGTGTATTGATGATATCATCTTCGGTCTTGAATGTATTGTTGGTCATTTCCTTGAGGAACACAAGCAGAAGTACAAGCACCATTCCTGCCAATGCTCCGATAAGAGCATTCTTTTTGAGATCCGGACTTACCGGTCTGCCGTTGTTCGATATCTTCGAGGCACTGATCACCTTTACGGAACCCGCCTCAACCTTGTCTGCAATAATGGGCGGTGCCACTTCAACTATCTCTGCAACGACCTTCTGTGCAAATTCCGCATCTGTATGTGTCATGGTAATTTTCACGACCTGAGTGGAGTTGACAGCCGAAACACTGATTTTGGAATTAAGAGTTTCATAGCTCATATTCAGCTGGAGATTGTCAATTACCTGCTGAAGAACCGTATCCGACTTGATGATGATCGAATAAACTTCTGCAAGTCCCTGAGCGGCATTGATTTCTGTAGTACTCAAGACAGTCTTGTCAGTCGCCTTGTTGTTTACTATGATCGTAGCACTTGCAGAATACTGTTTGGCAATAAAGAACGAAGAATAAAAATAGGCTCCTATTCCAAAAATAGTGGTTACAATGATTATCAGAATCAGATTTTTTCTGATAATGCCGAACACTACCCTCAGGTCTATCTCCGACTCATTCTGCGACTGCTGCGACTGCAGCAACTGCTGTTCGATTCTCTCTTCCATTCAAACTCCCCTGTTTCATTATATTTTCCAAATAATAATATTATAAACATTTGCTCTGCCAATGTCAATATTGCCCGGATAATTTTACTTTTTCACCAAAAACGAATATAAACGAATCGCAAAATTATCCATGCTGTAATCAGACGTAAAAAATTTCCTGTTTATTCAGCCAAAAATTATATAATGTTTTATTGACAAACCCATGGAATGGTAGTATAATTGTCACAGGTTTAAATTCTGGTAACCGGATTTTTAAGTGATCCTATTTTGAGAAAGGAAATGTATATGAAAAAGACTATTAAGCTTATTTCAATAGCCATGCTCTCCGCAGCAGTTGCCGTTTCGGCTTCACTTTCTGTTTCGGCTGCCGGTATCAACAATGCAGAACAGAGAATCCTCGATGAACTCAGAACAACTGTTGATATGGAAGGCAATATGAAAACTCTCCCCGTACAGTATATCAATCAGGCTGAAAATTATATGAACACCATCGAAATATCGGATGCTGATGCCGACACCATTATCAGTAAAATTGAGGATACCAAAGTTTTCCTCACAAATACTCAGGCTGTCAAATATGATGCCCTTACCGATGCACAGGTCGATGAATTTATCGTAAGGTGTAACGATATCGTAGGCGTTATCAATCTTAAACTTCTCTATGACAAGTCGACAAGAACCGTTACTGTCGTAGATATAGACGGCAATGTTGTATTTACTGCTTCCAATGTCGGCTACAACGGCAACCCCTACAACGACAATCCCAGACAGCATTCGAGTCAGCCCGGTGACGATACCAGCAAGCCCGGCGGCAATACCAGCAAACCTACTCCCATTGATGATAACCCCATCAAGAATACAGGCTTGGACTTCAACATTCCGGGTGTTATGTCCGTTGCAGGCACAGGTGTGTTCCTCGTTTCCGCTGCAGGTGTCTGCCTTGTTAAAAGAAAAAAGTCGACAGTAAGTGAAGATGTCTGATCATCATCGTCGCCACCATAAGAGTGACCGCAAAAGCCGATCCCACAGTTCCGGATTTTCCGATGGGAAGAATTTTATTATTCTTCCCATTATTTTTTGTATACTGATATATCTCGTATGCGGAATGGTGATCCTCCCCTCCACTTCCTCTTATCTTTCCATGGCCAATATATTTTTCTCCGATAAGGAAAAATCCTTTACAAAAGAACATAAAAATATATTTGTGCCTGTCGAGGACACCTCCCAATCTCCCGAAAATCCTGATAAACCCGATATCGTAAGGGCGTCCAGTTTCATTTTCCCGTCTTATGAAGACCAGTTCGGCGAACTTATTATTGATGACTGCCAGATAAAAGCCGATCTCTATTTCGGTGACAGCTGGTATGTGCTCGGCAACGGTGTGGGAATCTATAACGGCAGTGCCATCCCCGGATATGGCAGAACCATTCTCATCGCAGGTCACAACAACACCTATTTCAACGGTCTTAAATATGCCAAAGAAGGTCAGATCGTCAAAATCAGAACCAACTACGGCAACTACCAATATGAAATAACAGGTACCAAGATAACCGACAATGAAGACCGCTCGGCTTATGATCTTGCCAAAAATGAGGAAAACCTCATTATGTACACCTGCTACCCCTTCGATACACTCGGTCTTACGAATCTGAGGGCGTTTATATATGCCAAATACGTTTCAGGCCCTGTAATAGACAAAACCAGTTAATGATTTGGAGTTGATAAAAAATGCCCGAAAATGAACTTGAACCGGAAGTCCATGAACATGAACACCGACATCACCACCGAAAAAAGTCAAAGCTGAAGTCTGTATTGTATTCCGTTATGGCATTTTTCCTGTCATTTGTGCTGTTCCTGCTTTCCATATGCATAGTGCTCAGATTTACCCTCCTTTCCAAAAACTATATGCTCGGCATCATGGATAATAAGGGCTATTACAGTATGGTCAGGAATGAACTCCAGAGCCGCCTTACAGACCTTGTACACGCCAGCGGTTTTGATGAAGAATTCGCTGTGAGCTTTGCCAACGGCTATGATGTGAAAAATGCTGTCGAAAACTATATCGATTCATTTTATTCCAAAAATACCACTCTTGTGGATACGACGGAATTCAAACAGCAGCTCCATGTCGCCGTGGAAGAATATGCCAAACAAAAAAACATTCAAATAGATAGCGAAACCGAAAATAATATCATCTATTTCGTCAACGAAGCAGCGTCAATATACGTTGACCAGATATCTGTACCGTTCTTTTCCACGATAGGAAAATATATTGATACACTCTATTCTGCCGTCAATATCACCACCGGCGTGCTTATTGCCATGACTTTCGGCATATCTGCTGTTATCTTCTTCACCAACCGATATAAGCATCGGCGTTTCCGATATCTCTGCTACGGTCTTACCGGGGCCACGCTTGCCACATTTGTCATTCCCCTTATCGTTTCTGTTTCCGACAAAATCA
The DNA here is from genome assembly GCA_902801715.1 of uncultured Ruminococcus sp. Lineage (GTDB taxonomy): Bacteria > Bacillota > Clostridia > Oscillospirales > Acutalibacteraceae > UBA1213. The sequence continues at coordinate 21,187 of CADCJK010000019.1, forward strand.
CAAAAGTCAACATCAATACCCGTTCCCTCTATAATCTCTTTGTCGGCTACTTCACCAACTTCTTCATGTATTTTTATATCTGTGCCGGAATCCTTGCCATACTTTCCTTGACATCTTTCCTTGCCTACAGAGTATACTATCAGAAAACCACTTCACACTGAGTAAGGAGAATCACTGATGAAAAAACTCTTTTATAAACTCTTTATTCAGGAAACAAGCAATACGGCAATACAGTTTTTCCGCAGTATTTTTGTCGGTGCCATCGCTTCCATTGCGGATATGATTGTCATGATTATTTGCAAGGAACTTTTTCATATGCCTGAAACATGGGCGGCTGTCTTTGGCTTCACGACAGGTCTTACCATTAACTATATCATTTCAACATTCTGGGTGTTCGCCAAGGCAAAAGTTAAAAACCGTGCAGCCGATTTCATTGGCTTTGCCATTATTGGCATTATCGGTCTTTTTCTTACCGAACTCATTATAGCACCCTTTGCCGAACAGAATATCTTCCAATCGGCAGGGTTCTTTGTCAGAAATGCCGTTTTCGGCTCGCTTATCCCCATTGACAAATATTATATTATCGGCAAATGTGCCGCCATTGTGCTTGTCTATATGTGGAACTTCTTCGCAAGAAAATTCATTCTCTACCGTAAAAGTGAAAATTAACAAAAAAGTCAGCAATTTTTCTTTTGCTGACTTTCATTTTTTCATTGTAAAAATTTCCGTTCTGTAGTAAAATAAACTTATTGCAGAAATACTTTCAGATTGTCAATGTGTTTCTGCTCTTTGGAAATAAATCCGTTGGCATAGTCAACAATATTTTTATCCGCATTTTTGCACGTTCCGATATGCTTTGTCAGGTCAATGATGCCCTTTGTCGTGCCTGTTATCATGATTTCGGCAATATGGTCGGAACTCGTGTCGTTAATAGTATGCAGCTGTACGGAACTCCACATTCCCGCCTTTTGCAGCAAGCCGATATCTTTCGGCACTACGCCGTTTTGCAAAAGTGACTGTTCCGCATACGATGCCGCTTCACAATAATCATTATACTGTTCCGTCAGTTCTTCTTTCAAGGCACCCTGCTCCACTTTCGGCAATACCGTTTCAACGGCTTCTATGCCCGTCTTTGACAGTTTATATATCCCCGATAACAATTCGTTATTCACATTTTCCATGTAAATCCCTCCCGAAATCATTTTTGCCATAAAATTATCAATCTATACACTGAAAGGAAGTTTTTTATCATGAACGAAATTATCGAAAAAACCATGACCGCCCTCCGCAAAAATAATATGCAGGCATATTTTATCGAGAAAAAAGAGGACGTTATCGACCTTGTGAAAACTCTCATCAAAAAAGGCGATACCGTCACACACGGCGGTTCCGTGACACTTGCCGAATGCGGCATACCTGCACTTCTCTCCAACGGTGATTACACCTATCTCGACAGAAAAGCCCCCGGCATTACTCCCGAACAGGTAAAAGAACTTTACAGAAAAACTTTCTCTGCCGATGTATTTTTCACAAGTGCCAATGCCATTACGGAAAACGGCTTGCTTTACAATGTTGACGGCAATTCCAACAGAGTCGCTGCCATTGTTTATGGTCCCGAAAGCGTTATTGTAATTGCAGGTGTCAATAAAATCGTGCCCGACATCAATGCCGCTATGGACAGACTGAAAACTATCGCTGCCCCTCTCAATACCAAAAGACTCAACTGCAAAACGCCTTGTGCCAATACAGGCAAATGCATGGCGGCTGAAAATCCTTTACTTGCAGAGGGCTGCAAAAGTCCCGACAGAATTTGCTGTAACTATGTCGTAACCGCTCAGCAGCGTCACAAGGACAGAATCAAAGTCATTCTTGTCAATGAAAATCTTGGTTATTGATTGGAGTGTAAATAAATGGCAACACCACACATCAAGGCTGAATTGGGCGATTTCGCTAAAACCGTTTTAATGCCCGGCGATCCGTTGAGGGCTAAATATATTGCCGAACATTATCTTGAAAATGCTGTTTTAGTCAATGAAGTGCGTGGAATGCTGGGCTATACGGGAACGTATAAAGGTAAAAATATTTCCGTCATGGCAAGCGGCATGGGTATGCCCTCTATGGCAATATATTCCTATGAATTGTTCAAATTCTTTGATGTAGATAATATTATCAGAATCGGCACTGCCGGTGCCGTAAGCTCAAAATTAGGCTTGCGTGATATCGTTATTGCCATGTCATCATGCACCGATTCCAACTTTGCCGCACAATACGGACTTTCGGGAAATATTGCCCCGACTGCCAATTTTGAACTTCTCAAAAAAGCCTTTGACACTGCCGAAAGACTTCATAAAAAAGTATATGTCGGCTCTGTCTATACAACGGATATTTTCTATCATGACAGCGACTGCCTTGCGGACTGGCAGAAATTAGGTATTCTTGCCACTGAAATGGAATGTGCCGCATTGTATTTCAATGCCGCAAGGCTCGGCAAAAATGCCCTTTGTATCTGCACGATTTCAGATTGTCCGCTGACGGGAGAAAGCTGTTCATCTGACGAAAGAGAAAAAACTTTCAACGACATGATGGAAATTGCTTTGGAATGTGTATAAAAAGCTGAATTTTTCAAAAATGCTTGAATGTGTCCGTGAAAAGTGATATCATGGTACGGTATTTTTAGACAGAGGAGAAATTTCACATGGAAAAATCTTACACCTACACGGGCAAGCCCATTAAACCGCCTTTTGCACTGAATATCAACGGAAAGACGCTTGTACAGGGCGAAGATTACCGTATGGAAATACTTGATAACGTCAATGTCGGCACCGCTCATGTCTATATCACCGGCTTGGGCGAATATACAGGCTCCTATGTCTATACATTCGAGATAGAACCTGTTCAGGCAAGGACACTTTCCTATTTTGCCGACAGCACTGTATTTTTATATGACGGCAAGCCTAAAACCATGCAGATTGCCGTGAAATTCGGTGATATTTCCCTTGAAGAAGAAAAAGACTATGACATACAGTATGAAAACAATGTCCTGCCCGGTAAAGCCTCTTTGATACTGACTTTCAAAGGCAATTTCACCGGTACCATGTCCATACCGTTCACTATTAAAAGTGACCTGCCCGAACTTGTAAATAATTCCATTATCCCCGTGAAAGAATTACAGCATGGCAAAAGTATTATTTTAGAATCCTCTGCCGAGGGCGGTTCGGGCGATTATCTCTACTCTGCCCTTTACAAGAAAACTACCGATCCCAAATGGAAAACTGCCCAAGGTTTCGGTGAGGAAAAGAATATCAAAATCAAGCCTGCCAAAGTGGCAGAATATCAGATATGTTCCAAAGTAAAGGATAATATAACAGGAGATATCGCCAAAAAATTCTTCACTCTCACCGTAAAGGCTTGAAACAGACTGAAAAAAGGTACAGTTCCGAAAACTGTACCTTTTGTTTTTTTATTGTTCAGAAATCGATTTCTTTGATGATATCCGATGGAAGCATCGTCCTTGCAGACATCTTTTCACGGCATTTATCGCCTGCAAGCCCGTGATGATATACTGCATATACAGCGGCTTGTTCCGTCGTCAAGCCCTGTGCCAGAAGTGAGGACATCATGCCTGCAAGCACATCTCCGCTGCCGCCTTTCGCCATGCCGTTATTGCCCGTGAGATTCACATACACACTGCCGTCAGGGGTGGCAATAATCGTATCTGCACCTTTCAGCACCACTGTTACTCTGTATTCCATCGCAAAATCCTTTGCAACATCATATCTGTATGCCTGTATCGTGTTCACGTCACTGTTGATGAGTCTTGCCATTTCTTTCGGATGAGGCGTTATAATGACAGGTGAAACTGCCATTCTGAGCACTTCTATATTTCCCAGCAGACAGTTCAGACCATCTGCATCAATTACCATCGGCTTCGGTGAATTCTGTATGAGCATTGCCGTCAACTGCCGGGTATCGTTATTCACACCCATTCCACAGCCTAAAAGCATGGCATCCGCACTGTTTGACAATTCAAAAAATATCTGCTGAAATTCCCTTGCACTGATTTTTCCGTCGGGAGTCTGCTCCAGCGGCAAAAATACACTTTCCGTCAGTCTTTGAGCCGCTATGTTATATATGGAACGTGGAAGGGCAATTTTAAGCAGTCCCACTCCCGAACGCAAAGCGGCTTCCCCTGCAAGCATAGCCGCACCTGCCATGCCGTAACTGCCGCATACGGCAAGCAAAGTTCCGTTATTGCCTTTATGAGCGGATTTTTTTCTTTGTCTTAACGGATTCTTTTCAATAAATTCATCTGTCGTTCTCATCATGTAGGCACAGGTATCAAGAATATTTTTGGGTATGCCGACATCGGAAACTGCCACTTCACCGCAGTAATCGATTGACGGATACAATACATGGTACGGTTTCAGAGAAGTAAATGAAAGCGTATAATCAGGGTGAAAACAGTCCGAAACAATCGCACCGCTGTCACACATGATTCCGCTCGGCACATCTATGGCTATCTTTACAGCTTTTTTATTTTGATTACAGTAAGTGATGACCTCGGCTACATTTGTCTTTAAAGCTCCTTTGAAGCCTATGCCGTAAATACAGTCAATGATAATATCGGCAGTTTTGATAATTTCCGATGATTTGACATTATTTTCCGTAAAGTCATTCATGATAACGGAATGAGGAAGTATATTGAAATAGTTGGACGCAAGCAGTGAACGTGGAAAACCGTCCGCTAAAATGACGGCTACCTTGCATTTATCCGCCAGAATGCCTGCCGCTACAAAGCCGTCACCGCCATTGTTCCCCGTACCGCATACGATACACACTTTAGCAGATTTGTCTTTAATGAACTTTGACGCAAAATCTGCCACATTTTTACCTGCCCTTTCCATGAGTGAGGACACGGGTATTCCCTGACCTGCCGCAAGATTTTCAATATTTTTTATTTCTCTGCTTTCAATAACAAGCATCTCCGACACCTCTCAATTCAATATATTCTTTCGGCACAAAGTCCGTCAGCCATACACCATTATCTGATAAATAAAATATATGTCCGTCTTTATGCATATCCAATGCCCTGACATTGAATACAGCAGGTTTTTTATGCTTTCTTGAACCGACTGTCAAAGCGGTTTCAATATCCTTTGACAAATGCACATAATTTCTTTTTCCCCTGAGAATGCCCTTTTCAAATATGGAATCCACATTTTCAACGGGCGTACCGTGAAAGAGAATTTCAGGCGGCTGTTTTATCTCCATTTCAATGATAACGTCAATGGAATGTCCCTGACTTGCCCTGATTTTTTTGCCGTCATCACTGATTTTATAACGCTGTTTTTCATCTTCACGGACAATTTCTTCCAGCACTTCCCTGTCGATTTTATACTGCGAATTTCTGTTGATTTTTTCAATCAGTTCATTGACATCCGCCCATGCACCGTATTTTTCAATATGCAAGCCAATCGTTTCGGGCTTATGACGCAAAAGCAGACTCAAAAATATACTTAATTTTTTATTCTTATTTTCCAAATCAGAACACCTCCATCAAGAAAATAATTTTTTCTTTTTATTCTGTTTCAAGCAGTTTATAAGTTTTTTCAATATCAAGTTTGTCGATTCGGCTGAGTTTTTTATTCATCTGACGGGTACGCACTCCCACAAGCTTTTCAAGACTGTCATCTGCTTTTCTCAAACGCTCCTGCGTTTCCGTCAGAGCCTTTTCAAATGTTTCAAACTCCGTCTTGACAGCTCCCAGAACTTCCCAGACTTCACCGCTGCGTTTCTGTATGGCAAGCGTCTGGAATCCCATTTTCAGAGAATTCAGCATTGCCGCCATTGTGGACGGTCCTGCCACATTGATTTTGTATGTACGCTGCAATTCTTCGACAAGTCCCTTTGTATTGACTATCTCCGCATACAGTCCCTCAAACGGCAGAAACATCACTGCAAACTGCGTTGTATACGGCACGGATATATATTTTGTACTGATATCCTTTGCACACTGTCTGACAATATTTACTAATTCTTTTTTAGCCAGTGCTATCGCATTTTTATCGCCTGTTTCATAAGCGTCCTGCAAATGTGCAAACCTGTCGCCCGGAAATTTGGAATCTATCGGCAAATATATATATTTCCCCTCGTCTGCCCCCGGAAGCTTTACCGCAAATTCAACTCGCTCCGTACTTTTCGGAACAGTCGCAATATTTTCTTCATACTGTTCAGGCGTGAGAATCTCTTTGAGAATCGCACCAAGCTGTATTTCTCCCAAAATGCCCCTTGTCTTGACATTCGAGAGCACTTTTTTCAAATCGCCTACGCCCTGTGCAACCGTCTGCATTTCACCCAAGCCTTTATAAACCTGTTCCAGACGTTCACTTACCAGTTTAAACGATTCATTCATCTTGTTTTCAAGCGTAGTCTGCAATTTTTCATCAACAGTTCCCCTGATTTTTTCAAGTTGTTCATTGTTATCGTCACGGATATTTTTCAGCTGATTTTCAACCGACTGACGCAAATCTTCAAGTTTATGTCCTGTGCCGGTTTCAAGCGTTCCAAAGCGACTTTCAAGCTGTCTGAGATTTCGGGAAATTGTGATATTCATACTTTCCAGATTTGTCTGCAGCTTTTCGTCAACGGTCTGACGGACTTTTTCAAGCTGATTCGTATTATCATTTCTAACACCGTCAAGCTGTTGTTCCATGGTCAAACGGATATTTTCAAGTTTCGCTTCCGTGTTGTTTTGAAGCGTTCCAAAGCGGTTTTCAAGCTGTGTAAGATTTCCTGATATGCCTTTATTCATGCTTTCCAAATTGGTCTGCAATTTTTCATCAACAGTTCCTCTCACCTGTTCCAGCTGCTTATTATTGTCGTCACGAATATTTTTCAGCTTGATTTCCATGCTATTTTCAAGTGATTCCAATCTCTTTTCAAGCTGCTGCAGCTGACTTGAAATATTTCTGCTCATCGCTTTGAGTTCTTCACGCTGTGATTTGCCTATGATATCAAGCTGTTCACGCTGATTTTTGGACATTCTGATTTGTTCGTCACTTGCCTGTTTCTGATTGACCGTCACCTGCTGACTCAAAAAAGACATATTTTCCTTGATACTTGCAGACACTTCCTGTCTTAAAGCCGACTGCGACTCCCTGTTGTCTTTCTGCATGACATCAAGCTGTGACTTTATGCCGTCAAGGTCGGGCAAAGAAATTTCCTGCGGCTTGCCGAGTTTCATGATAACAACCACAAGCAATATGATAATAATTATCCCGATAATAAGCAAAACAATATCCATTTGATATTTCCTCACTTATATGTAGTAGTCATCGCCCCGTGTATAAGGACTTTTATCAATAATATCCTGCAGGGTGATATTATCAAGATAATTCTTTATCACCTCATAAAGCCCCTGCCATACGGAGAGTGTGATACAGCCGTCTGCCCTCTGACATTCATTCACTTCCGTATCAAGACATGATACCGGTGCAAGACTGCCTTCCGTCAGACGCAGAATTTCCCCTACCGTGTACTGTTCGGGATTCTTTGAAAGCATATAACCGCCCTGATAACCCCTGTTGGTTTTGAGCAAACCCGATTTGCTTAAAAGCGGAACAATCTGTTCAAGATATTTTTTGGATATTTTCTGCCTTTCCGCAATTTCCTTAAGAGAAACATAATTTCCGTTTCCGTTCATCGCAAGGTCAAGCAGCATTCTTAACGCATATCTGCCCTTTGTTGAAATCTTCATAAAAATCACCCCAATATACATATTGCATTACCGTCATGCAGAATAATCTCCGCATGGTCGGATATAACGGAATTACTCGTGCCAAGCACGGTATTCACTTTAACAGTTCCCTCATTGAGAGGATATTCAAAGCCGTCAAGCGTGACCTGACAGCTTTTACAGCCAAACGGAAATATCGAAAATATATGACCTTTTTTATTTTCGATTATTTCTTTCATGCCCTTTGTCATGGCAAAAATCGTATTTTCACCATCAAGGATTTTTGCATGGACGGCATTTTCCGCCGTGCAGAGAAGTGTGCAGAAATTGGCAAAAGTATGGTCAAGCCTGCCGCCTGTCATGCCCAAAAGCAGTATCTCTTTGAATCCCATTTTCATGCATTCTTTCACGCAGTACATGGTATCTGTATCGTCTTTATGCACGGGCAGTTTAATAATATCACATTTCATATTTTGGGGAAATTCCGATGAATCAAAATCTCCTATGATTAAATCAGGCTTTCTGTCCGCTTTGAGTGCATATTGATAACCACCGTCTGCACATACGACAAAATCACTTTCATGCACATGATTTTTTATCACAGCAATATCACATACAGGAGATGCACCTATTATCACACATCTGTCTTTCAATTTACACACTCCCAAAAATTCATTTTCTAATGATAGTGTTTCGGAATCGACTTCACTTCATTATACATATATTTGTAGCTTTCATGCCGTGACTTTGATATCCTGCCGTCAGCGACTGCCTGCAGGACAGCACATCCCTTTTCAACGGTATGCGAACAGCCTGTAAACTGACAGTCACATATATAGCCGTCAAATTCCGGAAAACAGTGCTGTATTTTATCAAGTTCAATCATCTCATATCTCTCTATATCGACTGTTGAAAATCCGGGCGTATCGGCAACATATCCGCCGTTGATTTTATACAGTTCACTGTGACGGGTAGTATGCCTGCCTCTGCCAAGTTTTTTGCTTATTTCAGCCGTCTGTATCTCGAATTCGGGGAAAAGCGAATTCAACATGGAAGATTTTCCTACCCCTGTATTCCCCGTGAATGCGGATATTTTATTTTCAAGCAGTGAAAGGATATTTTCCTTTCCGTCACCTGTCTTTATGCTGTAGCAAAGAGCAGTAATGCCGGAATCCCTGTATATATCGAGAAGTCCGGAACAGTCACCCAAATCGGATTTTGTGAAAATAATAACGGGTTCAATGCCCTTGCTGACCGCAACAGCCGTTATTTTATCAATAATAATGGTATTCGGTGACGGCTGTGCAACCGATGACACAATAAAAAGCCTGTCCAGATTCGCAAGCGGCGGACGGACAATCGAATTTTTTCGTGGAAGAATTTCATCAACCGTACCTTTCCCGTCATCGGACAGGCTGATATTCACCCTGTCACCAACACACGGACTGATACCCTTTTTTCTGAAAACGCCCCTTGGTTTCAACATAGTAGAAACCGCTGATAGCCTTAACAATCAATCCTGTTAAAATTTTATCCATGTTTTTCCTCAAATTCCGAACAATACTTCATAACCGTGTCTGACATCTTCATAACCGTTTCTTATATAGTTATATACAACATTTTCAGATGACGGTTTATCATTATTTTCGGGAGAGTTCTCTTCTTCAGAGGATTCTTCTTCAGAATATTCTTCTTCCGACGATTCTTCTTCCGACGATTCTTCTTCAGAGGATTCCTCTTCGGACGGTTCTTCAGGAATCTGATAATAGCCGTCAAGCTTATATTCCGCTTCACTGAGCAGTGAATTGATTTCATATTCGCTTGTTGCATTTCTGATGCTGCTTCTGTATTCATCTATGATACCATACATTTCATTCTGGTCGCTCTCATAATACAGTGACATATCGCTGATATATGTTTCAAGTTCATAGACGGCATTTGCCTTCTGCTTTTCAAGCGGATCGGAACCCTGTTTTACTCTGTAGTCGGTATTGATGTAATCCCTTGTGACTGTCTGGTTCTTGAAGTCAAAGGTAAATGCCTCATATCTCACGTCATCGATCATGACAACAACTGTCTTGCGATGATTCTTTGCACCCTCCGGCTCAAGATAGATACTCTTTTTGAAGCCGTAAGCCGGTTTGCCGGAAACTTCCTCAGCCCTCACGGCATCTACATAGATCGTCACTTTGATTTCTGCATATTCATCCTGCGGCAAGTCGATATACTGTTCCATACCTCTGATGATCTTGCTGCCGTCACTGACCTGTATATTAATAAGAGAACCTTTTGTCAGTTTATTGCCTGCAAGCGGATCTGTCAGAATGACCTGACCTGCTGTAACGGCACTTGCTACCATAACACGCTGCGTAGTGAATTCTGCACTTTCCAGTTCGGATTTGGCATTTTCATAGCTTTTTCCGACTACATCCGGAACTGTGACCTTTTCGGGAGCCTTGCCCTCACTCACGATAAGAGTGATTACTGTACCGATTTCCTGTTCTGTGCCTTCCTGCGGTGAACACTGTATGACATAGCCCTTGCTGACATCACTGCTGTTCACACGCTTTACTTCGTATGTGAAATATTTGTCCGAAAGTTTATCTATTGCTTCCTGTTCCAGATAATTTCTGACTTTCGGCACTTCGGCTTTTGTACTCTTGCTGTTGATGGTCAGCTTGATGACGGCATTTTCCTTTACCTGCTTGGAATCGGGTTCGGGACTCTGTGACAAAACAATATTGACAGGCTTGGTATCATCATATTTGGCAGTGATATCATAAGTAAATTTATATTCCTTGTTCTGCACAATCTCATCATAAAGCTGTCCGACAAAGCTGGGAACGTCCACGCTTTTTACATCTGTCGCTTTTGTCAGGGACTGCACCAGATTGATAATGAACACAATCAGCATTACCAGTACAAGCAAAGTGATTGTCAGGGTAATGAAAATGACAGCTTTTCTGGAACGTACCGAAGATACCGTTTCATCTTCGGGGAGATAGTCGTCCAGTTCATAGGCACTTTCAGCCGATGACAGCAGCTTGACAGAACCGATGGATTCCACTTCCCTTGTCGGTGCCTGATCGACACTGTAGGTATAACGGAATTTCACGGAAGGATCTCGTCTGAATGTTTCGATAGCTTCCAGCATTTCCCCTGCCGTCGCAAAACGCTGTTTGGGTTCTTTTCTCATGGCTCTGAGAGTAATCTGTTCAATGCCCTCGGGTATCTTGTCATTGAGTTCTCTGAGCGGTTTCGGTTCATTCTGCATCTGCATGATGGCAACCGATACGGCACTGTCCGCTTCAAACGGGAGCTGACCTGTCAGCATTTCATACAGCATGACACCTACGGAATAAATATCTGCTTTTCCGTCCGTCACACCGCCCCTTGCCTGTTCCGGTGCAATATAGTGTACAGAACCTATTGTCTTGCTCGTCATGGTGCGGGTATCGTTATTGGAAAATCTTGCGATACCGAAATCCGTCACTTTAATGGTGCCGTCCTGCAAAAGCATGATATTCTGCGGCTTGATATCCCTGTGAACAATGCCCTTTTCATGAGCGTGCTGCAGAGCTTTCAGTATCTGCACGGTAAAATGCACTGCCTCTTTCCACGGAACAACTTTCTGCTGACCGATATATTCTTTCAGTGTAATGCCGTCAATATATTCCATGACGATATACTGTATCCTGTCACCGAAACTCACATCATATACTTTCACGATATTCGGGTGAGAAAGTACCGCTATCGCCTTTGACTCATTCTTGAATCGTCTGATAAACTCCTCATTTCCAAGGAATTCATCTTTGAGTATCTTGATTGCAACGGTTTTGTCATCAACGCTGTCATACGCTTTATAGACCATTGCCATTCCGCCCATGCCGATAAGCTCCTTGATTTCATATCGGCTGTCGAGTCTTCTGCCTATGTATTTATCCATTGATCAAAGCCCCTTTCCGCTTTCTATCACGGCAACCGTGATATTATCACTGCCGCCCATTGATTTTGCCTGTTCTATGAGTTTTTCCACGAGCTCCATGCCCTTGTTTTCACTGATGAAACCTGCGATATCTTCTTCCGTCAGATAATTCGACAGACCGTCTGTACATATCAGCAGGACGCTTTCCTTACCGAACGGCACTTTATTATAATCCGTTCTGAGATTGCCCCTTGTGCCCAATGCCCTTGTAATAATATTCTTATTCGGGTGATTCCGTGCCTCTTCAGGCGTGATTCTGCCTAAATCGACAAGTTCCTGTACCATGGAATGATCTTTGGTAATCTGCCTGACAGAGCCGTTTTCATACAGATAAGCCCTGCTGTCACCCGCATGGACGATATGGGCAACTTCATCCCTCATTAAAACAGCTACCACAGTCGTACCCATGCCGCTGAGAGAATACACATTCACGGACATATCATGCACACGCTGATTGGCTATCGCTATCGCCTCTTTGATGAGCTCTTCAATATCATCATGATACTTCTTTATATTATACAACTCTTTTAGCTGTTGTGCAATAGTTTCCGCTGCAATTCTGCTTGCCGTCGAACCGCCGTTTGCACCGCCCATGCCGTCACAAACAACTGCCCATACAGAACCATCGGGCAAACTGCCCGTTTTGCAGTAATCCTGATTGGAACTTCTCACGATTCCCCTGTCAGTTCCGGAATAAACTTCCAATATCTATCCCTCCTTTGTTATACCGTCCGAAACAGAACGTCTTAATTGTCCGCATGACGCATTGATGTCACTGCCGAGTGTTCTGCGAACGGTTGCTGTGATTCCCGCTTTTTCAAGCACAGCAATAAATTTCCTTATGCTTTCCTTTTTGCTTTTTTCATACCCTGTACCCTTTACAGCATTCACGGGTATCAGATTGACATGACTCAGAATGCCTTTGAGCCGTCCTGCCAGCTCCTCTGCATTTGCCTGACTGTCATTCACTCCATCTATCATTGCATATTCAAATGATATTCTCCTGTTAGTCTGCCGAACATAATATTGACACGCTTTCAGCAGTTCCTCGATAGGATATTTCCTGTTGACAGGCATGGTTTTACTTCTTATCTGATTATTCGGTGCATGAAGTGACACCGAAAGCGTCAGCTGTAATTTCATATCCGCCAGTTCATATATTTTCGGCACGATTCCGCACGTTGACAGTGATATATGTCTCATGCCGATATTCATGCCGTTTTCACTGCTGACAAGCTTTAAAAATCTTATCACATTATCAAAGTTATCCAGCGGTTCGCCCATGCCCATTAAAACGATATTCGATATTCTTATATTGTTGTCACGCTGTTCCGCCTGTAATTGTGCTATCATTTCGGAAGCCGTCAGATTTCTTGAAAAACCGCTTTTTCCCGTTGCACAAAATGTACAGCCCATTTTACAGCCTACCTGAGTCGAAATGCAGCTTGTATATCCGTGATGATATTTCATCAATACAGACTCCACCATTTCACCGTCACGGAATGAAAACAGATATTTCTTTGTATCATCATAAGCCGAAATCAATTTTCTTTCAATCACTGCATTCGATATATCATAATTTTCCGTAAGTTTTTCACGAAGTTTCTTGGAAATATTCGTCATTTCATCAAATGAGGTGACACCTTCATGCAGCCATTTATATACCTGTCCTGCCCTGTATGCAGGTTCACCCATTTGTGCAAATTCCTCTTTGAGTTCCTCTTCATACATGGATTTGATATCTTTGGGCATATCATCACTTCTTTCTGAAAGCACTTATGAAAAATCCATCTGTCCCGTTAATATGCGGGAAAAGTGTGAGTTCATTTTCACTTTCCTCAACACCCCTCTTTATCCCGTCAGGCAATTTCAGGGCATACGCTTCAAAATCTTCATGTTCTTCAAGGAATTTCCTTGCATTTTCGTTATTCTCCCATGTATTGAGCGTACAAGTCGAATAAACTAAAATTCCGCCTGTTTTCACAAACTTTGCACTGTTGCATAATATCGCATACTGTATATCCGGAAGTGTATCAAGTCCCAGTTCCTCTTTATATCTCAATTCAGGCTTTCTTCTGATAATTCCCAGTCCCGAACACGGCACGTCACATAAAACCCTGTCTGCCATAGGGAATTCCATTTCAGCAGAATCGCCTGTCATCGTTTTGATGATATCAATGCCAAGCCTTTCAGCACCTTTTTGAATCAGTCCCGTTCTTGCCTCATACAAATCGCATGAAATGATTTTTCCCTTATTATTCATCATTTCCGCAAGAGTGAAACTCTTTCCGCCGGGGGCTGAACATACATCCAAAACTGTCTGTCCCTCACCGGCTTCGAGCAGTTTACAGCATACCTGTGAAGCCGTATCCTGTATGTGAAACAAACCTTTTTTATATTCCGGAAGATTTTCTATTGCACCTGTATTTTCCAATTCCAGACAGTTATCTGTACACTGACTGTATTCTGCCTTTACTCCCGCATTTTCAAACGATTCTTTCAAACTTTCAATATCTGTTTTCAGGGTATTCACCCTTGCATTCACGGGCGGTCTGCCTTCGAGAGATTCCAGAATTTCCCTTGCCATTTCATCGCCGTAGCTTTGCCGCCACAATCTTACAATCGTTTCGGGACATGAATAAGATACAGAATAAAATTTTGTCTTGCTTTTCTTGGGATTCGGCAATTTGATTTCATCTGTTTCTGCCACCGCCCTCAAAACGCCATTGACAAATCCTGCCGCATTGGAAAGTTTATTTTCATGGCACAACTTCACGCTTTCATTGACTGCCGCAGAATTCGGCACACTGTCCATGAAAAATATCTGATACAGTCCCATTCTTAAAATCACTGCAATTTCCATATCCAGCTCATTCAGCGGTATATCCGAATATGCCGATATATTATAATCCAAAAGCAGACATCTTTCTATGACACCATAAAATATATGCGATACAAAATTTTTATCTCTCTGAGAAAGAGTGCTTTTTGAAAGTATCGCATCAAGTGCTATGTTGGAATAGGAATTATCTTTTTCAACACGCATCAAAGCCGAAAAAGCTGTTTGTCTTGATGTTTCCGTCATATTTACGCTCCTGTTTTATGAAAATTTCAAATCGCTGTCCGTATTCTTCAAGCCGTTGGCAAAATCCTTTGCCGACATTCTTTTTTTGCCTTCGGGCTGTATTTCCATTATCTCAACTGCACCCTCTCCGCAAGCTACTACAAACGGTGAAAGGGATAATATTTTTCCTGCCTCTCCCCTGTCATTCCTGACAAGAGTTTTATATATCTTTACACGCTTTCCGTCAAGAAATGCCGTTCCCGTCAGTGCCCTGACAAGATTATGCACTTCTTTGGCAGACTTCGTGAAATCTATCTTCATCATATCCTTTGTCAGCATTCCGACATAAGACGATTTACTGTCGTCCTGCTTTTCGGGCTTCAATAAGCCCTTTTCAGCGTCATGCACGACTTTTACTATCAATTCCGCACCCATTTCCGAAAGTTTATCGTGCAGTTCTTCTATCGTTTCATTTTCGCCGATATCCGTTTCACATTTCATCAGCATATCGCCTGTATCAAGTCCGATATCCATTAACATGGCCGTGACACCTGTTTTCGTCCTGCCGTCAAGAATGACCTGCTGTATCGGTGCAGCACCTCTGTATTCCGGCAAAAGCGACGCATGAATATTGATACAGCCATATTTCGGATAATCCAGAATCTCTTTCGGCAAAATCTTTCCGTATGCCACTACTACTATCATTTCAGGGGCAAGCTGCCTGATTATCTCAAAAGCCTCACCGTCTTTCAGCGTTTTCGGCTGATATACAGCAATATCATTTTCCAGTGCACACACTTTCACGGGTGACGGTACCAACTGATTGCCACGTCTGCCACGAGGTTTATCCGTCTGAGTGAACACTCCTGCTATTTCATTTCCGTCATTTATCA
Source organism: uncultured Ruminococcus sp. (assembly GCA_902801715.1). GTDB lineage: Bacteria > Bacillota > Clostridia > Oscillospirales > Acutalibacteraceae > UBA1213. The sequence continues at coordinate 36,864 of CADCJK010000019.1, forward strand.
ATGCTTTCAGACACGGTACCGAAAAATCAGGTGTTCCCATAAATACTATCTTCATTCTATCACTCATTCCATTTCATCAGGTCTTAACATTCTGATAACGTGCTTTTTAAAGAGTATTCCGTCAAGATGGTCATTTTCATGACATACGGCTTTTGCTAAAAATCCCTCTGTTTCAAGAGTAAACTGTTTGCCTGTCCTGTCCTGAGCCGTGACCGTCACATACATCGGACGGCTTGTAATGCCAAATTCCCCCGGGCATGACAGACAGCCTTCATTTGTTTCCTGATGACCGCTTGTTTTGATAATCTGCGGATTTACAAATTCAAGCCTGCCTTCACCTATGTCAATCACAAAAATTCTTCTTAAAATGCCAACCTGCGGTGCGGCAAGTCCTACACCGCCGCCGTTATCCATTGTTTCATACATATCATCAATCAACTGTGACAGCTTGTCATCAAATTTTTCGACAGGTCTGCATTTTTTCGTTAAAACGCTGTCGCCCTCTTTGACTATATTTCTGATTGCCATAAAATTTCTCTCCTTTATCTTGAAATCAGCCGTTTTCAAAACAGCTCCACTCTCAACTCTCCACACTCCACTCTCAATTTGAGCTTTCGGGATCAATGTCGGCATATGCCGTTATATCCGTGAACTGCCTGTTTTTCCCGAAATCCGCAAGCAGTCTGGAAAGCATTTCTCTGAAACGCTTTGTATTCCTGAATCTGATTATCAAACGATAACGATACTTATTATTTATCTTTGCAACAAGTGCCGCTGACGGTCCCAGAACTCTCATAGGCAATTCACTGTATTCCGCTTTTGCCAATGCCGCAAGACTGTCTGCAAAATGCTGTGAAGCAGCTCTTGTCTTTTCCATGTCTTTTCCTATGAATGCCACTATGCATATATCCGTGAAAGGCGGATACAACATCGCCTTTCTTATCATGATTTCATCCTGATAGAATTCCGTATAATTCTGCTGTGCGGCAAGGTCTATTACGGGATTTTCGGGTTCATAGGTCTGTATGACTGCACGACCATGCAAATCCCCACGCCCTGAACGTCCTGCCACCTGTGTCAGAAGTGAAAATGTCCTTTCATAACTCCTGAAATCATCACTGTGTAACATCAAGTCTGCCGAAAGTACTCCCACAAGCGTCACATTCGGAAAATCCAGTCCCTTTGCGACCATCTGTGTGCCAAGCATAATGTCATATTCACCGTTCTGAAATGCCTGCAATTTCTTTTCATAGGCAAATTTCTGCATAGTACTGTCTGTATCAAGACGAATAATTCTCGCCCTTGGAAATAATTTCTGCAAATCACTTTCCGCTTTCTGAGTGCCTGCACCCGAATATCTCAATCTGTCCGATTTGCATGACGGACATTCTTTCGGTGAGGGTATCGAATAGCCGCAGTAATGACACATTAACCTGTGATTTGCACTGTGATATGTCAGCGAAATCGAACAGTTCGGGCATTTAATGACCTCCCTGCAGTTCATGCACATCACAAATGTATTATAACCTCTCCTGTTAAGCAATATGATCGACTGCTGATTGTGATTCAGATTATACTGTATCTCATTCAGCAATACCGAACTGTAGCCTGAAAAATTTCCTGCATTTTCTTCTGCACTCATATCCACTTTTATCACATCGGGCAATTTTGCCGTTCCGTAGCGTTCATCAAGCGTTTCAAGGGCATATCTGCCCTCTTTCGCAAAATAGTAACTTTCAATAGACGGCGTTGCCGAACACATCAATAAAAGTGCATTGTTTTCCACACATCTTATCTTTGCCAATTCCCTTGCATGAAATCTCGGTGATGAAGCGGATTTATAAGTATATTCCTGTTCCTCGTCAATGACGATAAGACCGATATTTTCGAGCGGTGCAAATACTGCCGAACGTGTGCCGACAGCGATATTTGCCTTTTTCTCTTTCACTTTCCGCCATTCCGAAAGCCTTTCCGACAGTGACAAGCCACTGTGAAATACGGCAACTCTATTCCCATAACGTGCCTTGAATTTCGCTAAAAGCTGCGGTGTCAGGGCTATTTCGGGCACCATGCAGATAACTCCCTTGCCGTCTGCATTGGTACGGTCTATCAGTTTCATAAATACAGACGTTTTTCCGCTGCCTGTAATGCCGTATAAAAGTGCTGCCGACGGCTTCGGACTTTCATATTTTTTGATAAACGAATCATAAACAGCCTGCTGTTTATCCGTTAAAATAATATCACTTTCATCTGTAACGGGAATTTCACTTTCAGGAATTTCAGGCGGTTTATCATCATAATAACTGCAAATGCCTTTTTTCACAAGATTGTCAACAACACTGCCCGATACCCCTGTAAAATAGAGTATCTCTTTTCTTGAAACGTCCGACATTCGCAATATATTGATAACTTCCGTCTGCTGAGGTGTATAATTGATATCTTCACTGTCGTTTTCAAGATGTACCATTTTCACTGTGATATCCTGCAAACGTTTCTTAACAGTTTCAGTTCTTGCAATAATATTCTTTTTATACATCTCCGTGAAGATATCGCCCTCGGAAAGTCCTATCGCCTTTAAAAGCCTGTCATGCCTTACGGGAGTTTTCTTTGCTTTCAGATAGAAATATATCTGTTTTTCAATATCCTCAAGGTCATCAATTTCCTGCTGTGAAAGTGCATTTGCCGTATAGCTGTACATGACTTTCAGCGAAAGCCCTGCGGGTAACATGGCATGACACGCCGTGAAAAACGTACAGAAACATCTGTCTTTCATCATGAAAGCAAGTTTTACGAGTTCTTTCGATAAAACAGGCTCTTTGTCAAGCAGTTCACTGATGGTTTTGAGCTTGGAAATATCTTCCGTTTCATGCAGTTCCATGATAACGCCCTGACGGAGTGAACCGCTGAAATTCACCATCACACGACAGCCAATCTGTGCATGACTGCGGCAATTTTCGGGTATGATATAATCATACAGCTTATCAAAGTGATACAGCGTATTTTCTACGGCTATCCCTCCGACAAGATGTTCAGTCATCTACATCAGGCTCTAATATAATATACTTGTGATTCTTGAATTCCTCTACAGCCACGATTACGGGCTTGTCACAAACTTTATCCTTATCCTGACGGATATCGTCCGTGATATTCCTTGCCCTCTTTGCAACGGCTATCGCAAGGGCATATTTACTCATTTTTCCTGCAAAAATATCATCTACATTCGGCTTTGTGTAATTCTCATACATCATAACAACATTCCCCTTTTCTCAGTTACTCGTTTCTTTCTTAAATATATCTTCAATTCTGTCTGCACATTCCTGTACAGTGTCATTGACAACAACGTAATTATACAGCTCCGAAAGCTGCATTTCTTCATTTGCCCTTGCAAGACGTTTTTGTATCTGTTCTTCGGTTTCGGTATTTCTGCCACGCAGACGTTTTTCCAATTCCTCAACGGACGGCGGCATGATAAATACTCCGATACAATCAGGTCTTTTTGCCCTGATTTTCTTATAGCCCTCGACTTCTATTTCCAATATGACATTCTTTCCCTCTGAAAGCCACTTGTCAACAGGTGCTTTCGGTGAGCCGTAGTAATTTCCGCAATACTGGGCATACTCTAAAAATCCGTCTTCGGCTATCATGCTTTCAAATTTTTCCTTTGTCAGAAAGTGATATTCAATTCCGTTCTGTTCCTGACCTCTGGGAGCTCTCGTCGTTGCGGAAATCGAAATTTCAGCTGCTCCACGACTGACAAGCTCTTTCACAACAGTTCCCTTTCCCGTTCCGGCAGGTCCCGATATGACCACCAAAACTGCTTTTTTATTCATTCCTCATTCCTCACTTTTCATTCCTCATTTTTCTCATCGCCTGCACGGTGTGCGATAGTTTCAGGCTGTACCGCTGACAGCACTACATGGTCACTGTCCATGATAATCACAGCCTTTGTCTTACGTCCGCATGAGGCATCTATCAGCATACCTTTATCACGGGTATTCTGCACCAATCTCTTGACGGGTGCGGCATCGGGACTCAATCCTTTCAGCCGAAATCATATTCCCGTAACCTATATTGACAAGCTGCATAACACCACCCCCATTTCAATTAGCAATTATTTTTCATACAAATACAATCAAAATAATGCCGACTGCAAGCAAAACGATACCGATAATAAATTCAGTCAATCCAACTTTTTTGGCATACTGTTCATCTTTTCGACCTGCTTTGTAATCTTCACTGAAATCGTTAATGAGATGATATTTCTTTTTGAAATAAATGAAATATCCGAACAGCACGAAAGCCAATCCCAACACAACCGCAATTATTTTCACTGCAATCATAAAGAACCCTCCTGACATTGCCACTCATTCCCCATTTATTCAATGTTTTGGATTTGTTCACGGATTTTTTCAATGTCGGCTTTGATATCAACCACTTTATGTGCCAATTCCGCATCACACACTTTTGAACCGATTGTATTAGCCTCTCTGTTCATTTCCTGAATGATAAAATCAATTTTTCTGCCGACTGCCATATCAGAATTCAGCATATCTTCGAGCTGTGCAAAATGACTTCTCAATCTCACGGTTTCCTCTGCAACGGCTGTTTTATCTGCAAATAAAGCCGCTTCCAAGAGAATCCTCTGCGGATCTATCGTTGTACTTTCAAGGACTTCTTTCAGTCTTTCATAGAGTTTATTTCTGTATTCCTCTACAGTCTGCGGTGAACGCTCCTCTACCTGCTCCACGATTGAAATAATATGCTCTCCTCTTTCAAGAACGTCTTTTTTGAGTTTTTCGCCCTCACGTTCACGCATAGCCAAAAAACTTTCCAAAGCCTGTTCGCCTGCAATTCTGACGATTTCCGAGAGTTTTTCTTCATTTTCAGGTGCCTTGCTTACGGTCAGTACATCGGGATAATTTGCTATTTTCGACACCGATATATCATCTTTTAAGCCGTATTTTTCACAAAGTTCATTCATTGCATTGATATATCCCGAAACAAGTGAATGGTTTACCCTGACATCTGCCGCAACATTTTCATCCGCCTCGATTGTGACAAATACATCTACCTTTCCCCTGGAAACCCTGTTCGCAAGGAGATTTTTTATCGTTTCTTCAAGGAATCCGCACCCTCTGGGCAGTCTGCACTGCAATTCAAAATATCTGTGATTGACGGACTTTATCTCAAATACCGTTCTTCTGCCGTCAATGACTCCCTCAAATCTTCCGTAACCTGTCATACTTCTTATCATAGTCATCATCTCTGTTAATCAAATTTTGTCATTTTATATTCTAAATCTTTATACAATGAATGTCAACCGACTTACAAAAATATCTTCAAATCTTTGTCAGTTCTGCACAAAAAATCCATTTGCTTTGGCATTTAAAAGACATTTTATTTTAATTCAAATCAGGTCAAACTATATAACGGGAGGTGAATTGAATGTATAAAAGAATTTATCGGTTTATCAGGACTTTCACGGCTATGCTCGCACTTTTCACAAGCCTGATATTTTTAATCTGCATATTGACGGCTTATTTCACCCCGTCGAGAATGTCCGTTGAAAAACACGGAAATGAATTTTCATTTCCGCTGTCTGTAAAATATGATGGAAATGCCGCTGTATATGCCGCTTTTGACAGTGCGACAAATTCAGATGAAAATTCCAATGCCAAAATCATGCTTTTTGACAGCATACCTGTAAAAGACGTGAATGTGAATGTCACGCAGAGAAAAAATGTCATTTTAGGCGGTATGCCTTTCGGAATGAGAATCTATACCAACGGACTTGTTGTATCGAATACTTCCAATGTAGGAAATAAAAATCCCTCATTTGATGCAGGTATCAAAAGCGGTGATATCATTTTATGCGTAAACGGTGAAGAAATCGATACCAATGAACAGCTTTTAAATGCCGTTGAAAAAAGCAAGGGAAATGCCCTTTCTATCAAAGCTATGCATGACGGAAAAGAGTATTCCACGAAAATAATCCCTGTATTTGATGAAAATTCCAAAAAATACAGGATAGGCTTAATGGTGCGTGACAGTTGTGCAGGGATAGGCACAATGACTTTTTTCGATAAAGAAAATCATATCTTTGCCGGACTCGGACACGGTATTTGTGACACGTCAAGCGGCAGTCTAATGCCTCTCGAAAAGGGCGATATCGTCAATGCAGAAATCAATTTTGTCAATAAAAGTATCTGCGGCAGTCCCGGTTCACTGTCGGGAACTTTCACGGATTCCAAACCTGTCGGAACAATTACCGCTAACAGTCAAATGGGCATTTACGGCACTTTGAATGAAAATGCCCTTATCCCTCAAAACAGTATTCCCGTTTCATTCACTCAGGAAGTGAAGCGTGGAAAAGCTCAGATTTTGACGACAATCGACAGTGAACAGCCAAAACTCTATGATATCAATATTGAAGATGTCAGTTACAATAACAACTCCAATAAAAACATGGTGATAAAAATTACGGACAAAGAACTTCTGGAAAAAACAGGCGGCATTGTACAAGGCATGAGCGGCAGTCCCATTATACAGGACGGCAGACTTGTCGGGGCAGTCACTCATGTATTCGTCAATGACACATCAAGAGGTTACGGCATATTTGCCGAAAATATGCTCAATTTCTGCAATACAGCGGCAAAAGAAAATATTGCCGCCTGAATATCCGAAACACTGCATATCAGCCAAAAAAGATATGCAGTGTTTTTGTTTCACTCCCAACTTTCCCATACTTCTATTGATTTTTTTCAAAAAATATGGTTTAATTGTATCATGGATTGTATCCATATAAAAATTCAGGGAAGGGGAGATATGAATGGCGAGTGAGCTTATCAAGGCAGTTCTTGATGCCGAAAAGAAATGCAAGCAAAAAGAATCCGATGCCAGAAAAAAGGCGGAAGATAAAAAACAGTCTGCTATTCTTGAAGCAAGGGAAATCGTTGAAAATGCCGAAAAACAAACCGATAAAATGCTCAAAGACGATAAACAGGCAATTTCAGGCAGCAGTAAACGTCAGCTTGAAAAGGACAAACAGAAAACGAAAAAAGAATGTGATGAAATTTCGGCAGCGGCTGCAAAAAATCTTGACAGAGTGACTCGGCTCGTTATCGAAATGCTGACCGCTTGAACAGCAAAACAAATTTAATTAAAGTGTGGTGATTATGATTTGTCAAAACTCAAAATGAAAGCAGTAAGGATCATCGCCCTCAAACATGACAGAAAAAGACTCCTGGAACATTTGCAGGACTCTGCACTGATTCATGTAAAGCACAGTGATGACATACAGGACGGCTTTGCAAGGGCTGACACCTCTGCACAGCTCAAACAGTTTGAAAAAAATGCCGACCTGACAGACAAGGCTTTGAAAATCCTTTCCAATGCCGCACCCGAAAAGAAAGGTCTGCTTGACAGCTTCAAAGGCAGACGTGAAATTGATGCCGATGAAATAGGCGATATTGCCGTTCAGGCTGCGAAAATTATCGGAATCTGCGGAAAAATTTGCCGCCTTGATGAACAGATAACCGACAACATCGCTGAACAGGCAAGAATACGAACCCTTACCGCACAATTAGAAGTTTGGAAAAAATTGGATATCCCCCTCAATACAGGCGATACCAATTCCATGGCGGTATTCATCGGTACTTTGCCGAAACAGTATGACGAACAGCTTTTAACTGAAACTTTGGCGGAAAAATGCCCCGAACTTGTGTTTGAATCGGAAGTCGTTTATTCATCTTCCAATGTCACAAGTATTGTTGTATTCACTCCCAAAAGGCAGAAAGAACAGGCTGAACTGACTTTGAGAAGTATCGGCTTTTCAAGACCGCTCAATCCTACTTCAAAAATTCCCCTTGACAAAGCAAAACGACTTGCAAAGAAAAGTAATGATTTGAGAGATAAAAATGATGACCTCAAAGAGCAGATTGCCAATTATGCCGATTACCGTGAGGCAATCCGTGATACACAGGATTATTTCCATCTCCGTGCAGAAAAATACAGAGTTATCTCCGAACTCGACCAGACGGAACACGTTTTTGTATTAAACGGATATATCCCTGAAGATGACTGCGGCAAACTCGAAGAAATCTGTAAAAAAGTGCCGTCAGCCGTCATAGAGTTTGAAGAACCTGATGAAAATGCTCCCGTCAAGCTCAAAAACAACAGTTTTGCTGAACCTGCACAGAGCATTGTCACAATGTACGCTTCACCGTCAAAAGAGGACATTGATCCTACACCTGTACTGGCATTTTTCTTTTACTGGTTTTTCGGCATGATGTTCTCCGACGCCGGTTACGGACTTTTACTCGTCATTGCAACGGCTATCGGCTTGAAAGTTCTCAAGCCCGACAAATCCATGAGAAACAATCTGAAATTGTTCCAGTACTGCGGAATCTCTACGATTATATGGGGACTTGTTTTCGGCAGTTTCTTCGGTGATGCTATCGCCGTATTTTACAATACTTTCACGGGCGGTTCCGTGACCATGAAACAAATCATGCCTTGGATGTTGGACACTCAAAAAGATGCGTTATTCATCATGATCATGTCAATCGCATTCGGACTGATTCATGTACTTGTCGGAATGGGCTGCAAATTCTATGTTTGCTTCAAACAGAAAAAATATGCGGAAGCCTTCTTTGATACAGGCTTATGGATGTTACTACTGACAGGTCTTGCTATATTGGCGGCAGGAATGGCTTTCGGTGAAGTGCTTACATATATCGGTACAGGTATTTCCATTGCTTGTGTGGCAGGTCTGATTCTGACACAGGGACGCAGCAAAAAAGGCATTTTCGGTAAACTAATAGGCGGTGTCGCTTCTCTTTATGATATTACAAGCTATGTGAGTGACCTTCTGAGTTATTCCAGACTCATGGCTTTAGGTCTTACCACAGGCGTTATGGCACAGGTTTTCAATATGCTGTCCACTCTCTTTGGTACAAGCGTATTCGGAATTATATGCATGGCAGTCGTCTTTATCGTCGGTCATGCCGTGACAATAGGGTTGAATGTTCTCGGTTCATACGTTCATACCATGCGTTTGCAGTATGTCGAGATGTTCAGCAAATTCTATGAGGGCGGCGGAAAGCCCTTTGAAGCATTCTCCGCAAAAACTAAAAACTTTAAAATCAAAAATACTGACGAATAAATAATTGGAGGTAAATTTATTATGGGTATGATATTCACAATTCTCGGTATCGCAATCGCTACAGTT
>CADCJK010000020.1 GCA_902801715.1 uncultured Ruminococcus sp.
TCTTCTTTTCTCATTTTGGACACCTCTGCAAATTTTACATTGTTTATTTTATCATATATCTTTTTGCAGAAATTTCCAACTATATTTTTTATATTTTCCATTTACATTACCCCCAATACATTATTTTTATTTTACCATATCGGGGGACTATTTCCTATTTTTTCTTAAGTTGACGACATTGCCTGAAAGGGGAGGGGGACCGCCAATTATTTTGAATTTGTGCATTTTTCAAATTTGCTCATTTATAGTCCTTAACTAAAAAATTATCTCTTAATCAGATACCATTTTGCGTGAGCAGCTCTGCCCTCAACACCGATAATTCCTTCTGTTTTCATTTTTTGAAGCAGATAGGATAACTTTTTTGACTTTTTTCTTTTGTCAGTATATCAGGAAGGGCATTTTTTAACACATTATAAAGAACAGATTTAGTGGTTGCTCCTGATTTCAACGTCTAGATAATAAGCTGCTTACAGACTTCCTTTTCCAAACCTTTATTTCTGACATACTCGGCTTGATCTCCGACTTTTTCTGCTATTTGGAAAGAAACAAAAATATTTTGTATTCCTTACTGTATCCTCTCCGTTCTCCCACTTTTGGCAAAACCTTCTTGGTTTTTATTTTATTGATTCGACCTTGTTGTGTCAAGTTTTATTATACAACATCAAAAAAATTTTATCACCAGATAAATAAAGAAAAAACAGAGAATACAAATTGTATCCTCTGTTATAACTTATTATAGCTTTTTACGAAAATGGTGTAAATTTGGTGTAATGGTGTAGATTTTTATGGCTTTTCAAGCCAAAAAACCGCATAAACACCGAGTTTTATTTGTCGAGGCTCTTCATTGTCGGGAAAAGGAGAACATCTCTGATTGCAGCGGAATCTGTAAGTAACATACACATTCTGTCTATACCAAATCCAATACCGCCTGTTGGAGGCATTCCTATTTCAAGAGCATTCAGAAAATCTTCATCTGTATGATTTGCCTCTTCATCGCCCTGTGCAAGCAATTCTTCCTGTGCCTTGAAACGTTCACGCTGATCTATCGGATCATTCAACTCCGAATAAGCATTTGCCATTTCCCAACCGTTCATGAAAAACTCAAATCTTTCTACATAATCGGGATTACTTGGCTTTTTCTTTGTAAGAGGAGATATTTCAACAGGGTGATCCATCAGGAATGTCGGCTGAATAAGATGTTCTTCTACGAATGTTTCAAAGAACAAATTAAGGATATCGCCTTTTTTATGACGTTCTTCATATTCAACGCCCTTTTCATCTGCAATTTTTCTTGCATCTTCAAGAGAGTTGATTTCATTGAAGTCAACACCTGCATATTTCTTAACGGCATCAATCATTGTAATTCTTTCAAAGGGTTTGCCGAGGTCCATTTCGATTCCGTTATAAGTGATTTTAGTTGTACCCAAAACTTCCTGTGCAACGTATCTGTAGAGATTTTCGGTCAGGTCCATCATGCCGTTATAATCTGTATAAGCCTGATAGAGTTCCATCAAAGTGAATTCAGGATTATGCCTTGTATCAAGACCTTCATTTCTGAAAACTCTGCCGATTTCGTAAACTCTTTCAAGACCGCCTACAATAAGTCTTTTCAGATAGAGTTCAAGGGATATACGGAGTTTCAAATCTTCATCAAGGGCATTGAAATGCGTTTCAAAAGGTCTTGCAGCGGCACCGCCTGCATTGGATACAAGCATAGGAGTTTCGACTTCCATGAAGCCCTGACCGTCAAGGTAACGTCTGATGGCACTGATGATTTTGGAACGCTTGATAAAAGTATCTTTTACTTCTTCATTCATGATAAGGTCAATATATCTCTGACGGTAACGGGCATCTGTATTGGTAAGACCGTGATATTTTTCGGGGAGTATCTGAAGACTCTTGGAAAGAAGTGTTATTTCGTCTGCATGAATGGAAATTTCACCTGTCTGGGTTTTGAAAACTTTTCCTTTCAAGCCGACGATATCACCGATATCCATTTTCTTAAAGAGTTTATATTCATCCTCACCGACACTGTCCCTTGCAACGTAGGATTGAATTGTCCCCTGCAAGTCCTGAATGTGACAGAAAGAGGCTTTGCCCATGACACGCTTTGACATCATACGTCCTGCAATAGTGACAATTTTGCCTTCGAGCTCGTCAAAGTTATTTTTGATTTCCATGCTGTGATGTGTCACATCATATTTCATTATCTGAAAAGGGTCTTTTCCGTTAGCCTGCAATTCTGCGAGCTTGTCACGCCTTACTTTGAGCAGTTCATTGATATTCTGCTGAGGCTGATTATTCTTTTCTCCCATTGTCTTTCTTCCTTTCAAAAAATCATCTTGATATTTCAAGAATCTTGAATTTCATTTCACCGTTGGGTGTTTCCGCAATCACGATATCACCGACTTTATGACCGAGCAGGGCAGCACCTACGGGGGATTCATCGGAGAGTTTGTTGTTAAAGGGATCGGCTTCACCTGAACCGATAATCTGATATTCTGCATCTTCGTCAAAGTCAAAGTCATGTACTTTTACTTTTGAACCGATGTGTATATGTTCATCCGTGAGTTCGCTTTCGTCTATGATTTTAGCGTGTTTCAGAATATTTTCGATTTCGGAGATTCTTGCCTCGACTTTCGCCTGTTCATTTTTGGCTTCATCATATTCACTGTTTTCGGAAAGGTCGCCAAAGGAACGTGCTACTTTTATTTTTTCGGCAACTTCTTTTCTGACAACGGCTTTAAGATGTTCAAGTTCATTTTCGTAATTCTGAATACCCTCGCTTGTGAGGAGCATATCCTGCTGTTTAGCCATATAAAGACCACCTTATATATAATATTTTTGCAGAGTAATTATAACATCAAATGATTGATAATGTCAAGAAAAATGTGCGATAAACAATGACAGCCGTTTTCATTATGAGGGACTGACGTGGGACTTGGCAGCTGCCAAAAATGGCTTGAATACTGATATGTGGGACTGTGGGACTTGTGTGACACGATATACACCCTATATATATGGAAGATATGTATATAAATCCATGTACACTTTCTCATATATATACAGTATATTTCAAAAATTAGTCCCACAGTCCCACAACGTCTTGAAATGCTGATAAATACAGGGATTTTTCTGTGGGGCATTTATCCCACACTGTCCCGCAAGTCCCACACATTGAAAAAAGCGGCTGACAAATCAATGTCAGTCGCTTTATGATTGTTAATTGTTGATGGAATCAATACCAGGGAGTAAGACGGTAATAGAGTTCTTCATAACGTCTTGCGGAGTTGTTCCAGGAGAAGTCCATTCTCATGCCCCTTGTGGCGATTTCATTCCAGCGTCCTCTGTCGGTGAAGTAAACCGTCTTTGCATAGTTGATGGTATTGAGCATTTCCTCACCGTTGTAGTTGGCGAATGAGAAGCCTGTACCTGTATTTTCAAACCAGTTGTACGGCTGTACGGTATCTTTCAGACCGCCTGTTTCACGGACAATCGGAACGGCACCGTAACGGAGTGCGATAAGCTGAGTCAAGCCGCAGGGCTCGAATTTTGACGGCATGAGCACGGCATCGGCAGCGGCATAGAGTTTATGAGCTCTGTTATCGGAATAGTAGATGTTGGCGGAAACTTTGGTAGGATTGAACCACTGATAGTCCCTGAACATCTTTTCATATTTTTCATCGCCCGTACCGAGAACAACAACTTGTGTATGGTCGTCAATGATTCTCTCCATAACGAAACTGATAAGGTCAAAACCTTTCTGGTCTGTCAGTCGGGAGATAATGCCTATCATGAATTTATTGTCATCTTCGGGCAAGCCGAGTTCATACTGCAAGCCACGTTTATTATGCACTTTTTTATAGAAAGTATCGGGTGTATAGTGGTCATATATCTGTATATCGTGTTCGGGGGCATAGACGTTATAATCAATGCCGTTGACGATACCGCAAAGAGAATTATTTCTGTCACGCATAAGACCGTCAAGACCTTCACCGTAATAAGGCATCTGAATTTCGCCTGCATAGGTGTCACTTACGGTAGTCACATAGTCGGCATAAACGATACCGCCCTTGAGCATATTGGCTTCTTTATTGAATTCCATAGCACCCATGGGGGAGAATACATATTCAGGGAAAGCGGTCAGATATCTGAAAGTCTTGATATCATAGATACCCTGGAATTTCAGGTTGTGTATGGTCATGATGGTTTTGGTACCCCAGAAGAAACCGTTGTCTTTGTAGAGGGTACGGAGGAATACAGGTACAAGAGCCGACTGCCAGTCGTGACAATGAATAATATCGGGTTTGAATCCGATAACGGGGAGGATTGCCAGAGCAGCCTTGCTGAAGAAAGTGAACTTTTCTATATCAAGTTTGATTTCACCGTAAGGCTTGTCACCGCCGAAATAGCCTTCATTGTCTATGAAGTAGTAGTGGATTCCTTCATAGTAGTATTCCATAATGCCGACATATACGCTGTTGGGCATATAACCCAAGTCCATCTGAAAACTGGTGACATAGTTGAAATGCTGACGATATTCCCACGGAATAGACATATATTTGGGAAGAACAACACGAACATCAAACTGATCCCTGTTGAGCATTTTCGGCAGAGCACCTACAACGTCTGCAAGACCGCCGGTCTTGATAAACGGGTAACATTCTGATGCAACAAACAAAATATTTCTCATAACATCGCTCCATTCTTGTAAAGAAGTTTTTTTACCAATTTATGACCATATCTATTATAATCCATTTTTCCGCAACATTCAATAGATATTTTATTTTTTTTAAAAAACAGCCGTTTTCAGAGCAGAGAACGGCTGCTGATGAAACTGCCGAATGCAGTGTCAAGGCTTTCAAAGCGTTTGAAGTCTTCCGACAGGATTTCAAATTTTGATATATCAATGACAGTTCCCCCGATAAGTGATACAGCGGTATAATCAGCGGTTATATAGCCATACTGACGTATCGTTTCATCGGTATAGATATCATCAAGAGAAAAATATTCCACTGCATTTCTCAGGGTAAGCAGATTGGCGGCTTTTATTTTCTGATTGGGTGAAGTGTTTGCATTTGGCAGGGCATCGGCAAAGGAGAATTTTCCCGTCACGGATTCTTTTGTGACGGAACCCTTGCAGACACCTTCATAAAGTGTTTTGCAGGCAGTTTGCAGGGGCATTTCCACTGCATCATTCAATACTTGTTGTTCATAGGGAGTCAGTGCTCTGCTGACAACGGAAATTTCTTCGGCAGAGCTTTCGGATTCGGGAGCCTTTCCCGAACAGCCCGAAATAAACAACAGCAAAGCAGCCGATATACACGCTGCTTTGAAAGATTTTTTCATGCAGGAACACCTCCTGTATCATTCCGTGATGCAGTCAAACGGATTGCTGATGGTATCCGAATAGTCGTTTTCAGCTTCCTCGACGAGAATTTTCACGGACGGATTATGGATATCATCTTTTTTGGAAATGATATATCCGAATATATGGGTAAGGGACAGGTTTTCCGTGATACTGAGGATAATATCCATAATATCATAAGAATTTATCTGAATGGCAGACATAAGATAATTTTCGGCTTTTTCCGCAATATAGGAAGAAACCGGTTCATAAGTGTCCCATTGTCTGTATGCAAGTTCATAAAGCTCTTTCAGTGCCGACATATTTTTAGGCTTGTTCTCATATATTTCAAAAAATCTTCTGAAATACGATTCAAGCTCTTGGGCATCAAGTGAATCAGAAAGTCCGTCAAAAATCAATGAGTTCAAGCCCCCTTCTTAATCAGATTTCACGGAAAGAATTTATTCAAGACCGTTTTTCTTTGCCCAGAGTTCGAGAGAATCTGCACAATAAGACAGCTTTTTGAGAGTAGCAACGATTTTTTTGAAATCCTCACGCTCATATTCATCAATAATGCCGTCTTCGAGTATCTGATAGATGGTGTCATTGGATTTGTTGAGAAAGTGGAGTGCCGACATCAGACGAACAGCGATTTCACTGAGGTCTTCATAGATAAGTGTGGGATTGTCCTTTCCGATAGGGCATTGTCTTGTGCAGTAATAGTTGCACAGTTCGGGTGCATTGTAAACGTTTGACATGGAAACCACGTCATCGGGACTCGGTATTTTTTCACCGCTCTCGATTCCCAGAAGTTTGGTACGCTCTATATAGACCAGATCTTGTGCACTTTCGCAGTTATTGAGTAAAGGCTGATTTCTTGCAGCCTGTTTTCTTGCTTTTCTGTATATATTTTCTTCCATTTTCAAAAAATCTCCCGAATTATTTTATTATTCATCATTATACCATAAACTATACATAATTTCAATCACTCAGTTGATATTTTTTGACAGAAAAATATTTGCGGCTCATTGAAAATAGTTCTTTACTTTTTATTAAAACAGTTGTAAAATTATCATATAAAGATTTTTTCTGACAGATTGGAGTAGATTGAAATGAAAATCATGGTTGAAACATCGGCACGTCACGTTCACGTTACAAAGAGTACTCTTGCAGCACTTTTCGGTGAAGGCTATCAGTTGACAAACAAGAAAGACCTTTCGCAGCCCGGACAGTTCGCCTGCTTTGAGAAAGTAACAGTCGTAGGTCCCAAAGGTGAGCTTGTATGTTCGATTCTCGGACCCGAGCGTCCCGATGATCAGGTTGAACTCTCATTTTCCGATGCACGCAAAATCGGCATTAACCCGCCTGTAAAAGAATCAGGTGATGTAAAAGGCACTCCCGGCTGTAAGCTCATCGGACCGAAGGGTGAAGTTGAAATCGAATGCGGTGTCATGGTCGCAAAAAGACATATCCATCTCGATCCCAAGACTGCCGAAGAATTCGGTCTGAAAGACAAGCAGGTCGTAAGCGTCAAGACCGGCAAAGACGGCAGAGAATTGATATTCGGTGATGTAGTCGTAAGAGTAAGCCCCAGATTTGCACCCGCTATGCATATCGATACAGATGAATCCAATGCAGCCTGCGGTCCCGTTGAGGGAGATATCCTTGTTTAATTAGCAATTAGCAATTAGCAATGTGCAATGATTGATAACAGTAAGTAAATGAAAAAGTCCGCAAAATGTCATCAAAGACACTTTGCGGATTTTTTATTGACATCAGCAAAACGAGCTTGCCGCTGAAAATCATTGTACATTGCACATTGCTAATTGCTAATTGTTTTTGGCATGGTGGAATGTCGGGACGGTATCGGCAATCAACTGTTCCACTCTGTCAGCCTGATTTCTATGGGCGGCTATATAAAGCCTTGAAAGATTTTTCAGGAACATATCATTGTCAAATTCAATGGGCTTGCCGATATATATTTTTTTATTGTCTGTTTTTGTAATGCCTTCTTCATTGAGAAGAAGTTCTTCATAGAGTTTTTCACCGGGGCGTAAGCCTGTATATTCTATCTTGATATCTTCATCGGGCTTGAAGCCTGAAAGACGGATAAGATTTTCTGCAAGTACTCTTATCTTGACGGGTTCGCCCATGTCAAGAATGAATATTTCACCGCCTTTTGCCAGACTGCCTGCCGTCAGTACAAGCGATACCGCTTCGGGAATGGTCATGAAATAACGGATAATATCGGGGTGTGTGACGGTAACGGGACCGCCTGAACGAATCTGTTCCTTGAAAAGAGGGATAACAGAACCGTTGGAACCGAGAACATTTCCGAATCTCACGGCAACGAAATTGGTATATTGACTTCTTCTGCCCATCATCTGAATAATCATTTCACATATACGCTTTGACGCACCCATGATATTGGTAGGATTCACGGCTTTATCCGTTGATATCTGCACAAAATTTTTTACACGGTACTTATCCGCCACTTCCGCTAATTTAAGAGTGCCGAAAACATTGTTTTTAACGGCTTCTTCGGGATTGTTCTCCATGAGGGGAACGTGTTTGTGTGCAGCGGCATGAAAGACGACATCTATATTTTTATGTTTAAAAATGTGTTCGAGTTTCTTTTTGTCACGCACTGACGCTATCTGCACTTCAAAGGAAAGGTCTTTGCCGTGTTTCCGGATAAGCTCCTGCTGAATGTCATAGGCATTGTTTTCATATATATCAAGAATAATAAGATGTTTGGGATTGAGTCTTGCAATTTGCCGGCAAAGTTCAGAACCTATCGAACCGCCGCCGCCTGTCACGAGGACAGTTTGACCGACAATATATTTGCCGTATTTTTCGGTATCGAATACAACGGGTTCTCTGCCGAGGAGGTCTTCCACTTCCACTTGTCTAATCGTTGAAGTAATGGACGCTCCCGAAGTCATGAGATTATACATACCGGGGATTATCTTCACTTCACAATGGGTATCGGCACATATATCTAAAATTCTCTTTTTATCGGCAACGCTGATTTGAGAAATCGTGAAAAGTATTGCCTGAATGTCGTTTTCATAGCAAAGCTGAGGGATATCCTCTGTAGTGCCGGCAACTTTGATACCGGCAATACGTCTGTGAAGTTTTTCTTTATCGTCATCAACAAGGCAAATGGGAATGTATTCATTCCATGCAGCCTTTGAAAGTTCCGTAAGAACGGAAAAAGCCGTTTCGCCTGCACCGACAATCAAAAGCCGTTTGCTTGCTTTTCCGGCAAGGTTACGCCGTTCAAGAATTTTGTTTAATCTGTAGATGATTCTGAACATGATAATCAGCAGGGCTGACATCATGGCAAATGTGATATAGATTCGTGAGCCGAAATTAAGGTCATTGTACCATATTCCTGCGGTCATGGTGCATGACATGAAAGCAAGATTTGCCGTAAGAGCGGCAATCAATGCATAGAAAAAGTCCTCTATATCGGCATAGCTCCAGAGTTTGTCATAGAGTCTGAAAATTAAAAATACAGCCGAAAAACATATATTCACGGCTAACAGTCCGAGAAAAAATGCACTTTCCTGACCTATGAGGGAAAATGTATTTTTATTCACGGCAAATGACATATAAAAAGAAATATTCCATAGGATAAAGTCCGAGATAAACAGGACACTCCGTCGGTTGTTTCCAAAAATACTGTTCATAGAAAATCTGTCCTTGTCCAAGTATAAGCAGATTATACTACATTGTGCCTAAAAAAACAATAAAAATATTTTTGTGACTTAATCTTCATTTTTGTATGTATGGTCGCAGACTTCTTTTATTTTTTCCTGCAGTTTCAGGAAATCCTCGAAAGCGGCAGGCTTATTGTTGGGATTTCTGAGAAGTGCGGCAGGGTGGAGAATTGCCATCATCAGTACACCGTTTTTTTCAAAGAATATACCATGCTCTTTGGTAATCTTGAAATCGGGCTTGATGATTTTGGCAGCGGCAATTCTTCCAAGACAGACGATAATTTTCGGTCTTAAAATCTTGAACTGTTCCCTGAGCCACTGAATGCACATATCCTGTTCTTCGGGCAGGGGGTCACGGTTCTGAGGCGGTCTGCATTTGACGATATTGGCAATATATATATTTTTCTTTCTGTCGAGGTCGACAGCCGCAAGCATTTTATCGAGAAGCTGTCCGCCACGTCCGACAAAGGGTTCGCCCTGTAAATCCTCGTTTTCGCCGGGACCTTCACCGATGAACATGACTTCGGCATCGTCAACGCCCGTTCCGAAAACGACATTTGTTCTTGTTGAGCAAAGTCCGCATTTTTGACAATTAAGACATTCTTCACGCAGCTTTGCAAATTCTTCATTTTTCGCCATAAAAAATAACCTCTCTATCTTTGGATTTTCAGAAAAATACCTTTCTGTCATGTGTCTGAAAAAAATATACCGCACGGGCGGTTTCGGGATATGTATAAGGTGTGTTGGCAGTATTGTTAAGATAAAATTGGGCACTTCTGTTATCGCCCATGGTGAGATAGGTAATGCCTAACATATAATTGAAATGCATCTTGAAATATTCGTTCCAAAGTTCATGGGTGCAGTGTTCATAAGACAGATACTGTCTTGCAAGGAAGTTCAGTTTCAGGATAATTTCCTTGTCGCTTGCGGAGAGATTGCCGAAATCGAGTGAATAAAATGCTGTTTCATAGCGGAGTATTTCTGCAAGGTGACGGTATTCGTCTTTTTCGAGAATAAAAAGTTCACGGCTTGTCTGCAATTCATTGATGAGCCTTTCAAGGATATAGGAACAGTTCTGAAAGTCTTTTCTTTTGCCGGACAAGGCGAGATTCAGGAACAAATATTTCATTTTATAGGAATTGCTGCTTTTATCGACTAACGGTGATATCTGCATAAGAAGCCTTTCGGATTCATCGAGTTTTTCATGAGCCATCAGTCCGAATATCAGATTGATGAGTACATCGAGCTTTTTTTTGCCGGCACATCTTCCGGCAATATTTTTTTGCTCTCTTGAAAAGCCGTTGATGTCATAATGACAGCGTTTGAGAGTTGCTTTATAAAGTTTTGGCACAGATGTCAAAAGCATTATAAAACCAATGCACGAAACGATGACAAGCCCTATGCCAACGGGAAAATAACTGCCTTGTATCATTATCACCATACCGGTCAGAAAAGTGACGGCTGCACTGATAAGCATAGCCGCAGATGAATGGAATGCAAACAGCATATATATATTTTCACTTCTTTCAATCAGGAATGAGGAGTGGGGAACGATTGATATTCCCCATTCCTTTTTACATTCTGCCAGTGGACTTCATGTAGAATACAAAACCTACAATAGCAAGCATGACGATTACGGCACCGATAGTGGAAGCACAGCTGCTGCCGCCACGATAGGGTGGTGGGGAATGTCTGTAACCCCTGTATCCTCTGTAACCTCCGGTATGACGGGGAGGAGGCGGTGGGGGTGGCGGTCTGTGACCTCCGCCGAATCCTCCGCCACGGGACGGTGGCGGGGGTGGTCTGTGACTTCCTCCGGGAGGTGGAGGCGGTCTGTGTCCTCCGCCCATGGGCGGTCTTGGTGGTCTGTTCATTAAGATCATCTCCGTAAAAATATTTCTTTAGCCTGCTGACCGTTGCGTAAAATTTCACGTTTCAGTTCATCAAGGCTTTCAAACTTTTTTTCCTGTCTGATAAATTCTGTCAGACGGATATCGATGTGTTCATCGTAAAGGTCACGTCCTTTATAATCGGGCATCCATGTTTCAATGACAACGCCGTTTGAACCAACTGTAGGCTTTATGCCGATATCCGTGACACCGCAGAATGTTTCACCGTCAACAGTGACTTCCGACGCATAGACACCGAATTTCGGACATACCAGTCCTTTCGGGAAAAACTGATTCAGAGTAGGAGTTCCCCAGCTTCTGCCGAGCCGTCTGCCGTGAACGACGGGGAGATTGAAGCCGTATTTTCTTCCGAGCATGGCATTGGCTGAAGTGATATCACCGTCAGAAATACATTTTCTGATACGGGTGGAGCTGATGGGAATGTCCTGATATAATACCTGCCTTTGAGAAGAAGTGCTGATTCCGATATCATTGCAAAGGTCTTTAAGGACATTTCTGTTTCCGAGGGCACATTTCCCGAAATGATAGTTGAATCCGCATACAGCGTGTCGGGCATGGAAACAGTCTTTTAAAATATATGAAACGAAATCTTCGGCAGTGATATCCTTGATTTCCGTGAAGTCGATGATATAGACCTGATCGATACCCATTTCCTCAATAAGTCTGAGTTTTTCGCTGATGGTGATGACACCCTCCACTTTTTCATTGAAAAGAACTTTTCTGGGACTTTGCAGGAGCGTGAAAACCGTTGGAATGAGATGATTTTTTCGGGCAAAATCCACGGCATCACGGATGACGGCTTTGTGACCGAGATGGATTCCGTCAAAGTAGCCCAATGCAACGGAAGTAGGCAGTCGGGAATATTCAAGCTGTTTTATAATTTTCACTTTCAAATTTCACTCCGCATTAAAATTTCTTTTCAAATTCAAGTTCACCTGTTTCCGAGTTCACCGAGCCTAAACCGATAAAAATGTCATTGTTATATATACGGTATAAAGTGCCGTCGGAGCTGTCGGAAACGCCTTTCAGACGGGAAAGGGATAAACTTCCGCCGTTTGAAAAACGGAAAGCCTGTTTATCCGTGATATGAATATCAGTCAGATGTGTGAAAAGGCTTTCCACGGGCTTGATATAGGGCATAATGCCATCTTCACCAAGTTCACGGACTTTTTGCAGGGGGACAGCCTGACTTTCATCAAATCCGCAGGCTTTCACACGTCTTAAAGCTGTCATGGTGCAAAGATTATGCAAAGCCTTTCCCATGTCGTCACAAATCACTCTTATGTAAGTTCCTTTTGAACAGGCTATCTGCAATTTACCGCTTTGCGTGTTTTCATCAAAGCCGAGAAGTTCGAGTTTTGAAATGGTGACAGGTCGGGCTTCTCTTTCCACTTCAATACCCTTTCGGGCGAGTTCGTAAAGTCTGACACCGTTCTTTGAAACAGCGGAATACATCGGCGGTTTCTGAAGAATATCCCCACGAAAATTCGGAAGTATATTTTCAATGTCGGATTTTTTGATATCAGACGGACATTCATCAAGGATTTTTCCTGTAATGTCAAGGGTATCTGTCGCCAGGCCGAATCGAAATGAACAGATATATTCTTTATCGGTATCGGGCAGATATATCTGAGCTTTAGCGGCAGAGCCCAGCAATATCGGCAATACACCCGTTGCCATGGGGTCAAGAGTGCCTGTATGACCTGTTTTTTTCTCGTGCAGGGATTTCCTGACGACTGCCACAACGTCAAATGATGTGAAATCGGTGGGTTTGTCTACAATCAATATGCCATTCATAAAGCGGCACCTGCTGCATGAACGACTTTTTCTTTGACTTCTTCGGCAGTACCTGTCACCGTGCAGCCGGCAGCGGCTTTATGACCGCCGCCGCTGAATTTTGCACATACCGCTGATACGTCTACATCACCTGCCGAACGCATGGAAATTCTGAAATTGCCGTTATCCTTTTCACGAATGGTAATGCCTATTACAACGCCTTCAATTTGTCTTGGCATACCCGAAATGCCTTCCGTATCGTCATCGCTTGCACCCGATGTTTCCATCATTTCCTTTGTAATGAATATCACGGCAATTTTGCCGTCATAGTGATACGTCAGAGAATTCAGGGCAAGCCTTTCAATTTCAAGTCTTTCACGGCTTTTGGTATCGAACATGAGTTTATTGATGAAAAAGCTGTCTGCACCGCATTCTATCATTTCGGCAGCCATTTTGTAGGATTCCGCACCTGCATTGGAATATTTGAAACAGCCTGTATCAGTGGAAATGCCTGTAAATATCGCATTGGCAATATTTTTATCAATGGGAATGTCCATGGCATTGATGACTTTTTTAATAATCTGTGCACAGGCACCTGCATTGGCATCAACAATTCCATATTCCGCATATCCTGTATTGGACGGGTGATGGTCTATGCATAAATTGACTCTATCTTTATATTGAATGAGTTTATCTCCGAAAAGCGGTGTATCAGCTAAATCGACTGTTACAATATATTGTGGTTCAAATTCCTGTACGGAAAAATCATTTGTGATATAGCTGTATTTTTGCGGGATATCGTCACTGCATACAGGCATGACTTTTTTTCCCGCCTTTCTGAGAGCGTAGGCGAGGGCATAACCGCTGCCTACGGCATCACCATCGGGGGAACGGTGCATTAAAATCAAAATATTGTCGGCATTATGCAGGAATTCCGCACATTTTTCAAACGTCACTGTTTTCATCATTATTTTCCTCACTGTATTCTATATTGTTCAAAAGCCTTGCAATATTGGCACTGTATTCAATGGAATCCGTGGCTTCAAAGGCAAGGGCAGGGGCAAATCTGAGTTTGAGCCTTACACCGAGTTCATGACGGATAAAGCCCTGAGCATTTTTAAGGGCTTTGACGGCAGTTTTAGCTGTTTCAATGCCGTTCATGGAACTGATATAAATTTTGCAGTAGGAAAGGTCATGAGCCATCTCACACCTGACAATACTGATAATACCGTCATGCAGACGGGGATCTTTCATTTCTCTTAAAATCGCTGCAAGTTCTCTCTGTATATCTTCGGACATTCTGTCCGCTCTGTAATTTGGCATAAAATGTTATCCTCCGTTCACTTTTATTAGAGTGGAGTGTGGGGAGTGGGGAGTGGAGCAGTTATGAACTGCCAATAGGATTCATTCCACTCTCAACTCTCAACTCTCAACTCTCAACTCTTCACTCTATTTGATAAGTTTTGTATTTCTGTAATATTGTACAGCGGAAATATCGGCATTACCCGAAAGATACTGCCTGATAAATGCGTAGACATAGGCATCTCTGCCTTGTATGGAAACGACTGCACCGTCAGGGGTGTCGAGCCATTCGCCGCCTGAATTGGCTATGATAAGAAATCCGAAATAAGAGGCGGCTTTTTCTGCAATTTTGCTTTCGGCAATGTCAAAGACATTTTTAAAGTCGCAAGGTCGGTATTGCCGCCTTTGATTAATTCATATTGTTTTTGGTAAAAATCTTCGAGCTGAGCAATGTCTGCCGAATAATCGATTGCCCTGCCCGATTGATTGTCAAGCCGTTTTATATCACATCACCGCTTTCATTTTGTATTCTATTCAATATGATATCACACTTTTCGGAAATTATCAATTAAAATTCTTGATTTACTTGACAAAAGATAATGTATTGTGTTAATATTTTTTTAAGAAAAGTGCAAGGAGTGGCAGCAAATGGAACAAAAAATAAAAGAATTGCAGGCACAGATCGATGAGCTGAAAGAATTGGTGGGTGTTCGCCCTGAACCTGAAAAACCCAGGAAAAGAAGAAAACCCGATACGAGAAAGTGGGAAGGCATACCCGAACCCAAGCATGATCTCCTGACCAAGCCGGAATTTCAGCCGGAACCTGAGCCTGAGCCGGAACCGGAAACTCAAAAAGACCTGATGACACGCATGGGTAAAATGGAAGATGATATCAAGGAAATCAAAAAGCAGCTCAAGGAAATGGGTTATGTACAGAGAAATATGGAAGATGATGTCAGACGTTTGAAACAGCATTATCCGTTTGATTTTCTTTAACTGAAAGGAGATAACGTATGGAAGAACAAATCATAGAATTGCAGGAACAGACAAAATTGCTCGAACAAATCAGAGATTTGCAGGAACAGGTAAAAATGCTGGAAGAAATCGTAGGCGTTCCGAAACACAGAAGAATACAAAAATCCGCAAGACATTGGGAAGGTCTGCCCAAGGTAAAGCCCGGAGCGTTGCCCCAATCCGAAAAGGATATCAGACAGCGTTTGTCGGACATAGAGCGTGACATGGCGGGATTAAGAGAAGATATACACAGAATATGGAATAACATAAGAGCTACGCAGAGTATGGATAGAACTATTATTGATAAACTTTTGGATTAAAAACAGCCTGTCAGACCAACATTCTGACAGGCTTATCTTTTTCAGGCAGTGTCATAAAAGACTTGAATGTTAAAAAAGGATATGGTATAATTGGTAAAAAACAGAACGGAGAAGAAAGTGAAATGCCCGTATTGGACACTACCTTTTTCTCCGCATTGATGATATGATGAC
Organism: uncultured Ruminococcus sp.; assembly: GCA_902801715.1. Classification (GTDB taxonomy): domain Bacteria; phylum Bacillota; class Clostridia; order Oscillospirales; family Acutalibacteraceae; genus UBA1213. Next base: position 15,566 of record CADCJK010000020.1, read on the forward strand.
TTGTAGAGTTAGGCTGTTTTTGATTCGGAACTCATTTTTGTAAATTGACACAGCAATGATGTTGTGGTAAAATTTCGGTAAATAAATAGTTCTGACAATGCAGGGAGTGATAATGAGATGACAAGAATAATAAAAAATTTGTCGGGAATAGTGATTAGTGGTATTTTGGCAGGCATGATGCCGTTGACGGTTTCCGCCACAGACGAACTTCCGTCAAAATGGGACAACAGTACCAATGAAAATGCAATATACTTGCCGGAAATAGAACAGCAGGGATATTTTGGAAGCTGTGCATCGTGGGCTACGGCTTATTATCAGTTTACCTACACGGTGAACAAGGCAAGGAATATTCCCACAACGGCTGAAAATACCTATTCCCCGAATTTTGTTTACAATCTGGTGAACGGTTCCTATGATTACGGTTCGACTTTGTTTCAAAATTATCAGATTTTGAAATATCAGGGTGTGCCGACTTTGACAGATGTGCCTGTTGTCAATGAAAAGACTTCGGCTGATACATGGAGAAACTGGTATCCCGAAAAAAATATATGGGAACATTCCATTCAAAACAGGATAGAGGACTGCATTGTTTTCATGAATGGTGACAAGGTGGTTGAAGTTGATGAAATCAAGAATGCAAAGCTTTTTCCGGAAGATGTTTCTGTTGACAATCCAAAAGACAGTTATCTTGATACCGTGAAATATGTACTCGTCAATGGAGAAATACTGGCAGTTGCGACTGCAAGCGACTTGAAAACGAAAAAAATAAAAAGCTGTCATGCAGATGATGATACTATGAATCCATTGGGATATACAGTTGATAACGGATTTGTCGGAGAAGAAATTGTTTATGCCCGTGTTGATAACGGCAACGGTCATGCCATGACGATTGTAGGCTACAATGACGAAATCTGGACGGATATCAACGGCAACGGTATTGTTGATAAAGGTGAAATGGGTGCTTTCAAACTTATCAATTCATGGGGAAAGGACTATGCAAACAACGGTTTTATATGGCTTGCCTATGATTCGATAAATAAAGTATCTTCAGTTGATGGTGCAACTCAGTTCAGAAACAGGGCGGAATCCATTTACAACGTGACGGGAATCACTGTCAGCAGTGAAAAAAATCATAGTTCGGGCATTTTTCTTTTATACACACTCAATACAGCAAGACGCTCCGAAAATTGCCTTACGGTAATCGCAAAAAATAAAACAGATAATTCTGTAAAAGAATTCAAAGTTACTCCGTACAGTACAGAGAATGTCAAGGAAAAAGAGAAACTCAATTTTTACGGAAAACCCGATTATGCAGATGGTACAATGGCATTTGATTTGAATAATGTTGTTCCTGACATCACCTCAGGTACACTCAATAATTATTCATGGTATGTCACGGCAGAAGATTTGTATGAAGATGTGAAAACATTGACTGTGAAAGATATACGCATTGTTGACAATAAAACGGGTATGGAATATCCAATGGATTGTGACGGCAGTTTCAGGCTGAACGGTGAAAGGCGAATTGTTGAAATTCCGATAGCCCTGCAAAACCGTTCCGAGATTTCGGCAGATGTTATCATGTTGGGAAAATCCATAACTGCCACTGCAAAGGCTGTCGGCGGTACGGGTGAATATACATACGCATTTTACTACAAGCAGAAAGCTCAATCGAAATGGACAACCAAACAGAATTTTCAGGAAAATAATTCGGTATCCATCAAGCCTGCCAATGCGACAGATTATGATGTGTGCATTAAGGTCAGGGACAGTGCAGGCACGATTGAAAAGAAATACTTTGATTTGAAAGTCAATGCCAAGCTGAAAAATACCTCCGGAATTTCCGGAACGGCCATAAAGAAAGGTGATACCGTTACGGTGAAAGGCTCTGCAGCGGGCGGTATCGGTGAATATACATACGCATTCCATTACAAGCAGAAAGCTCAGTCAAAATGGACGACAAAGCAGAATTTTCAAGCCAATGATACAGTATTGATAAAGCCTGCCAATGCGACTGAATATGATGTATGTATCAAAGTCAAAGACGAAACAGGCACTATTGCAAAAAAATATTTTGATGTCAGTGTAATTTGAAATTTAAGAGAAAATCGAATCTATTTCATAACAAAGTTTCTTCATGTCAGAGAAACTTTGTTATTTTTTGATAAAAAACATATACAATTTTTTCCGCTGTTGAAGCAAAATAGAGTTGAAAATATATGGTAAATATGTTAAAATAAATATCAACATATCAGTGAATTTTGTGAAATAAAAATATTGAAAAGGGATTGACGAATATATGAGCCGTCCTTATCATTTGACAGAAAGACAGACAGGGCTGATTATGCCCCTTTTTCAGTTGAATATTATTTTTGGTCAAAAGCATACTTCCATGGGCAATCATTCCTGCGAGGTGTGCTTTTTGTGTATAAAAAAGAATAATTTTTAATAAAAATCACAAAAGAGGTGGTTGGAAAATGCGTGAAAAACATTACATTGCGGGGGTGAAAAAAGAATTTTATGTTTGTTTTCAAAATAAAAATTGATATTTGAAAGGTGGATCAAAAAATGAAGAAGCGAGTGTTAAGTACAGCTTTGGTTTTGTCAATGCTGTTGTCGATGGTTCCGATGAATGTAATGGCAGTTGAATCCCAACCGTCTGAAATTCCTCAGAAAATGGCGGTCAGTGCATTGCCCGAATTGGAATTTTCAAAGGGACTTGCCTATGCGGGATTCACAACCCGGCAGACAAAATTGGCTGAAAACGGTCTTTACAGCCTTACCGTGAGCCGTACAGGCGATACAAGTGTGGGTTCGGATTTGGTTGTCAGTACCGTTGATATTTCGGCAGTTTACGGCAAAGACTATGTGATTGAGGACAGCCGTTTTGTTACGGCATTGAAAGAAACAGACGGTACAATGCTTGAAAAAGCGGCAAGTGAAGAAAACCGCAAAAAAACACAGGAAGAACTTGAAAAAATCCAAAGTCAGATTTCAGGCAGTACTGCTGAAGTAGATAAAAGTGCATGAAATTCACAACCTGTCATTGATACAGATGGTGACGGTGAACTGTCCCTTGCAGAAATGAAAGCACTTCAGAGCGGTAAAAATGTCCGTGAACTGACTGAAAGTGATTTCAGTTCCCTGCAGGAAAGTCTGCTTGCTCAAATTAACTTTGATATTTCGGAAAATGTGGAAACAAGTTCCGAAACACGCATTTCATTCCTCCCCGGTGAAACGACAAAAACACTGAATTTCCGTGTTTTAGAGGACGAGGAGAGTGAAGGCGAGGAAATGTTCAATTTCCTGCTCTCTCCGACAGACACTCATACAGTGGCGGTTGAAAACAACTCCTCCCTTAGTTTTGTCATTGAGGACGATGAGCCTGTAGAACATTCTGTTGTGACTTTTACAGCCGATACGTTTACGGCAAAAGACGGTATTCTGACTGTCGGCATATCCCGTGAAACAGCGGAATATTCCTATATCACCGCAGGCTTGAAATTAACAGGCATCAATTCGGCTGAGAAAAAGGAATATGAAATTGCATTCCAGCCGTTCCAAAAGGAAGTTTCCGTTGAGATTCCCGTAACGCAGAACTCGACAGAACATCGCTTTACAGCAGAAATTTGTGACCTTAAAGGCGGTCAGGAAGGCAGTATCATGACAGCACAGGCTATCGTTCCCGTTGCTGCCGCAAAGACAGGCAATAAAGAAGCTCCCGACAGCTATCTTGATGATTTTGTTGACAAAAAGCCGGAAAAAGGTCTGCTTACAGGCAGTTATCCCAAAACGGTAACGATTGCAGGCGTAAACTACAATATAGAAGAAGGACAACCAACAGGAACAGAAGGCAGTAACTATTGTAACCTCAAGAGGAATGGTTCTATAGTCGGTCGGTATATCGTTCCTGAAATCGGTATGTTCGGCAAGACCGAAAATGGTTCCGGAGATCATACTACGAAAATGGAAGATGATGGCAATCCATATCTTTACATGGAGTACGATTCAGACTGGGCATGGAACTACGGTTGGACCTGTATGACATGGGATCTGGAAAACCCTAACCGATACAGAGCTCTGATGATGGATGTCGCAACAGGTGATAATACCAATTCTTCAGCAGTTCGATTGGTACTGACTGCCAATGATGACGAGCCGAGCAGTACGGCTTATACAGGAAGCTTCTCCAGTATTTTTAACAATCCGTTTAATACATTTAGTTTCAATATAACCAGTCCGGTTTATCAGAATGTCATTTCAAAATCCAAAGAAATCGTAGGTAAACATGAAAGAGGAATCAATCTTTGCACGGCTATATTTGATGTTGACGGAAATAATTATAAACCCTACAAGTGGGTAAGCAAGAGTAAAATTTCCTGCTATACCGAGCGTACAAGCAGCATATATTGGGATGCTCACGCAAAGATATATGGATATGTACTGCTTTATCGTGAATACCAGGTCAATGTTCAGCAGCCCGAGAAAATGTCCTATCGCAGCGGTGAACTCAATGCAGACGGTACTCCCAAAATGGTTGACCTTGCTCCCGCAGAAATAACGGCTGCCGGAAATAAAAAAACTTTCTATTATGGTGAAGCTGTTCAGTTCAGTGAAAGTTCCGCAAGCGGAAATACTGCCGTTTATGGAGAATTTAAAGGCTATAATATCACTCCGCTCGGCGGAAGCACTTTCTTCTATGCAACCAATGAATCATCCTTTACACTCAATGATGATATGTGCGAGCTGATTGACAAGCATACATCAACACTTCAAAAAAGTGTAAGACTGGACCAAGATGAATATCTGGCTTATACGACACTTACCGTTCAGCCCGTGTACAGCTATAAGAATGTTATGACCACCATTCTTACTCCGACAGGTCTCCCCTCGGGTGCATCATACCAATATCTTGACAAAGACCTTGAAAATATGCGTACAAGCGGCACGACAACAACTTATGATGTATTCCATGTAGGTGACAGGCTGAATCTTATGATGACAACCGATGCCGGTAACTACGCTTTCTCGGAATATGTTCAGAAACAGTATTTTTCTACGGGTGATACCAAACACAATACCAACTGTGCCTCTCGTGAACGCTATATGGAAGGCGAAATTCCCGGTTGGGTACTCGTATACCCAAAATGTGAAGTACAGGGCGAATTTTCCAATGTTCCGAATCATATCACCATTGAAATGACAGGGGATGCCCAAAAATACTTCACAATAAAGAACCTTGTTCCGCAGAGTGAACTCACAAACGACCACATGAAAGGCAAAAATATACTTGATGTTTCCGACAACAGAGGAAATACCAGCAAAACTTTGCCCGTTGTCGGCAGAGCCTATACGGTTGAACTCGAGCCGACAGATGAAAACGACGGTACATGGCGACCTGTTATCACGATATCCGTTCTGAATCAGAAAGTAAACGGATTCGCTGCTGATTTTATCGCACAGGATAACTATGAAAGCAATCGAATCAGCATTTCGGCTGAAAAATACGATCCCTCAAAATATGAATATTTCGGAATTGACGGATACGCATACTATGAAGCGGAAAGCTGCTTTCAGGTTCAAGAGAGCCGACTCGTTCTCCTGCAATGATAGCTGTTGCAAGTGCAGGCGGCTATATACAAAAGCTGTACAAAGGAAGCGGAACCAATGCACAGATGGGTTATATGGCATTTCGTGAAAGCAATATTACGGATGAAAAGGGCAAATTTGAAATTCCCGGTCTGCTTGCAATGGCAGGAGATAAAATATCCGTTGTCATCGACAACAACGATATGCAGCAGGTAAAGTATATCTCTCTGACAAAACCCGATGATACCGTATTGGCAGCAAATGAAGATTCTTATTTCAAGACACGCAATTTTGAGATATTGGTTGCTGATGAAAATCAACAGAAAAACGTGATTCAATCCGTCAGTAAAAAATGTTTCATCGTAAATGCAGGTGACATCAATCTTCCTATCCGCACGAATTACAGTCCTTATGTAAGCAACGTATACTTTGACTACAGAGATAATTATGTCAGCCCCTATTATTCACAGCTGCCGATTTATGAAAGCGATGAATTGACACTTTCGGCAAAAGTAATTACAAATGATGCGGCTGTTACAGGCGTTACCTTTGTCAAGGTTGCACGCAACGGCATTACAAAAGAATATTCTGCAGTGATCGACAAATCATTGTCCGGTTCCAAGGAAAAAGTGTACTCCGCACCAATAAGCGGTCAGGATATGAGTGCTCTGGATCATTTCTATGTAAAGATTTGTGCCATTCCAAAGGGCAGATCTGACGAAATCGAATATACTTCCATTTATACGGGCATTGAAATGTATGTTCCGAAAGAGGAAGAACCGACACAGTATATTTCCTATGAGATAGCCACTCCGTATGATAATTTGCCCATCCTCGGCGATCTGGCGAGCAATCTTGATTCCGGTACCCTCAACTATCAGAAAGTTTATGCCGATGAAGAAAACAAGGCAACCAGTGCTTATGCAAGAATCTATATGGCTTCTACGGATACATCCGATGAAAGACTCGAAGATTTTAAAAAGTACATGGGCTGGGCATCAAAAGAGGCTGAAGAGGCTTCAAAACCCTGGGACAAGATGATGAAAGACAAGGAGAGCGATGTATATAAATACCTTAACACCGCTACTCAGAACAGCTTATATGAACAGTATAAAAAAGACAAGAAGGACGATACTCTTACAAAAGAAGATGCAGCTAAGTTCTTCAATGAAAATCCCGAGGCAAAGCAAAAATATGAAAAAGAGATGAAGAAGAATTATAAGAAAGATGCCATTGCCGAAATGAATAAGAAAAAGGCTGAAATAAAGTGGGGCATAAGCGTTCTTCTTCAGCTGGAATATGATTATAATCCCGAAAAAAACACGCATTTCTACTCTGGCGGTCAGTACATCATAAAAGGTACAGCCAGTATTGAAAAAACATTCTATTGGTCTGTGGGAGTCATTCCGGTCTATCTGAATATCAAAGGTGAAGGCTATGTTCAGCTTGACGGACGTTATGTGACGAAAAACGGAGAAATGACAGCACAGGAAATGGGATATTATGAAAACCTTACCGAAGCAGTCGAATCCGAATGGCCCTACATAGAATTAGGTCTTGGTGTAACTCTCCAGCCCGGTGTCGGCATATGCGGCGTAGCAGGAGTAAGGGGAATGCTGAAACTGGCATTTGTCGGACGAGGCAATCTGGATACCGGTGATTTTCTTGGAAAAGGCGGTACAACAGGTACATTTACCGGCGGTGTCGGTATTGATCTCGTTGTGTTCTCATTCGATTATGAAATCGGTTCTATCGGCTGGAAAACAGGCTGCTTTGATCCCGATAATCTTCAGGCAGGAATGCCGACACAGGAAAAAATGACATTCAGACCGTTCAACAACGGTAAAGAATATAAAAATGAAAATCTCCGCAGTACACTCCTTCCCGATTCCAAAACAACCCTTATCAGCGGTGCAATGGAATATATCCGTCCTCAGCTTATCGATTTGGGTGACGGTCGTACAATGCTTTTGTTCCTCAGAAATATGAGCGGTGAAAGCCGTGACGAAAGCAATGCCTCCACCCTCGTTTATGCGATACGCAACGCAGACGGCACATGGGATAAAGATGCCAATAACAATATTTCCTCCGTTGTCGTTGAAAATGACAATATGGCAGACAGTACATTCTATGCACTCAAATCGGGCGATAAAGTTTATATTGCATGGACCAATGCCAAAGTCAGTGCCGATATCGGCAGCAATATTGAAAGTGCAAAAACATCTCTCCAGTCAAGTGACATTCACATGACCGTATTTGACATACCGACTGAAACGATGGGACAGCCCTTTGCAGTGACAAACGATAGTTTTGTCAATTCAAACGTGATACTTTCAAAGGAAGAAAACAATATTGCTCTCTATTACTTCAAGAGAGATATTGCCGATTCCGCTGAAATGACAGACCTGGTCGGTCTTGGCAACAACTACAATACATGGGCAAGAAAAGTATATGATCCCGTACAGAAGAAATTTATTGCCGTTGCTCAGGGCAAGACCAACCCCGAAGAAGAATTGATTGTAATTGAACATCCGCTTGTCAGCGATCCGATGGTGACAGACCTTACCGCAGCAGATTACACCTATAAAAATAAAGATTATCGTTTCTACAGCTATACCGTTGACCGTGACGGCAACACGGAAACCGTTTCCGACCGTGAACTCTGGCTTCGTGTTACCAATCTTACGGACAACAGGGACTATTACCCGATACCGATTGATGCAGGCAAAGACAGTATTCTTGCTCCCGAACTGACGAGAATCGAAAATGATGTATATCTCACATGGCTCAGCAATAATACGACTTATAATGCGATAAGTGCCAACAATATATTCGGTATACTCGATAACATCACAGGTACAGGCGATTATGAAAACATAAGCTGTCTTGCTGTTTTGCGTGCACTTTCGGCAGAACAGATTTCGGAAAACGGCTGATATAAAATTCCTTACGACTTGCTTGGAAATACCTCACCCGAAATGCAGAATACATTGTATAAACTTTCAACCTGCAGTTTTGAAAACAATCAGAAAGATTTCGGCACGATAGGTGTCGATGACAAATCCGAAGGTACCATTCTGAATGGTCATCAGCTTGTTGCAGGCGGTGACGGCAATCTGTATCTGTTCTGGACAGAACAGCCCAATACAGATGTTGAAAACGATACAGGTCTTGAACTTTACGGAGCAGCCCTTTATCGTGGAGAGGGAGAATATTCCGGTTGGAGTGACGGCATACAGCTTACCAATTACGGCAAAGTGATTGATGAACTTACCGTCAGCGTAGGCAGTGACAAGGGTGCGATTCTTGTAGGCAATCTCTATTCACAGGAAATCGGTTATGACGGCAAAGTTTCATACAGTGACAATGAACTTGCGGAAATCGTATTTATCCCCGGCAACAGCCTTGAATTTGCAGCCAAAGGAATCGTACTTTCAGATTATTATCCTGTTGAGGGAGAAAAAGTCTATGCTGAGTTTTCTGTTGAGAACAGCGGACTTTTGCCGGCAGAAAAATATAATCTCACCGTGAACGGCGAAAAGGCAACTGTAGATAATAATGTGATCTATCCCGGACACAATGCGGATTTCAATGCGGAATTCGTTGCAGGCAAAGACGGTGCATTGAGCGTATCGGCAGAAGTCAAAGAACTCGGAGAAGTTCAGGAACTTGCCGTAAAGGATTATAACGGCAACAAGACTGACATTGCCACAAAGACAGGTGCCGTACTCGAATTCGGTACGCCCGCTTTCTATACGATTGACGATGTAAAAAAATATCTGGATGTCAATGAATTGAAGTTGAATCCGGGTATGATTGCCCCCCGATAAGATAGATGAAACACTTGATAATCTGTTTACTGTTTCCGAACCCGCCGATGAAAGATTAAAGGCAGTTATTGCCGACTGTGTAAAAATGACCGTTCTTCATCAGGATAACTGGGCTTATTATGCTTGTATTCCGATTACAAACATAGGCAATCTTCCTGTAAATAATCTTCAGGTAAACGTTACCGTCCCGGCAACTGACGGCAACAAACTTACTGAAGATACTGTTGCCGGAATAGGCTACTCATTTATTCCTGTAAAAACGGCGGACAGTGACGGAAATGCCGTTACCGAAACGATTTATGCAGTAATTGAACTCAGGGGATTGAATTTTATAGATTCTTTAGATGAATACGGTAAAATTCCCATGGATTTCAGTTTTATACTTGACGGTGAGGAACTTGATGAAACTATCAGTACCGATATCAGATTTACGGAAAATTATGTAATTTCCGAAAATGACTCCTATGTTATCGAAGAAGGCGCTACATTGCAGCTTAATCCGACAGCATATCCTTGGAACGGATTGAAAGAAATTGTGTACTCATTAGATCCTTACGGTGACAGTGCATTGTCTGCTGTTACTGTTACAAATGACGGACTGGTTACAGCCGTCAAGCCGGGTACAAGCGTCATCTATGTGAAAGATATATCTTCAAGTCAGGATGTATATACAACCGTCTGGATTACGGTTGTAGAAGCAGGAACTTCTACAACAATGCATAAAGTCCATTTTGACGGCAGAGGATATACAACAGGCAAATCGGAAACCGTTCAGGAAGGCAAAACGGTTGCCGAACCTGAACCGCCGACACATGACGGAATGGTTTTTGGGGGCTGGTATACCGATGAAGATTGTACAATACCGTTTGACTTTGATACACCGATTATGGAAGATATAACCCTCTATGCGAAATGGACATCGGGAATAATTATAATCACATCAAATTTAGTTCAGTTCTACATCGATTCCGATACACCTTACGTTTCATCTTTGGTCTACAGCGGTTACACCATTGAAGAACCCGATGAACCGACAAAAGAGGGATATATTTTCGAGGGTTGGTATACAGATAAAGAGTGTACAATACCATTTGACTTTGATACACCGATTACAGAGGATATATCCCTCTATGCAAAATGGACGGAAGAACCCGATAAACTCACCAATATATCCACTGTTTCGGCAGATGAAATCGTACTCAGTGATAAACTGACAGTCAATGCCGCTGCAATGGGCGGTGAACATGATTACACATACGCCGTTTATTACAAAAAGGCTTCCGATGAAAACTGGATATGCAAACAGGCTTTCTCAGACAATGCAGAAGTAAGTATCATGCCTGCCTATGAAACAACCTATGACATCTGCGTAAAAGTCAAAGACAGCAGCGGCACTGTTGCTAAAAAGTATTTCCAAGTAAATGTTACGGCAAAACTTGAAAATATGTCCGAAATTTCCGCAGAAGAAATCATACAGGGCGGTAAAGTGGCAATCAGTGCAGCCGCAGCAGGCGGCAAGCCCGATTATACATACGCTGTATACTACAAGAGAACAGCCGATACAACGTGGATATGCAAACAGACTTTCACAGATAATGCTGATATCAGCGTAAAACCTGTATATGCAGATACTTATAATATTTGTGTGAAAGTCAAAGACAGCAGGGGTAAAGTTGCCAAGAAATATTTTGTTGTAACAGTCAAGGATAAATTGACAAATACTTCCGAAATTTCTACAGAAGAAATAACAAAAGTGACCGTAAAAGCATCTGCGACAGGCGGTACAGGCAATTATCAATACGCTGTATATTACAAACAGGTTTCCGATGAAAATTGGATATGCAGACAGGCTTTCGCAGACAATGCAGAAGTAACTCTCAAGCCTGCAGATGCAGCAAATTATGATATTTGTGTGAAAGTCAAAGACGGAACAGGTACGGTTGCAAAAAAATATTTTACAGCCAATATCGAATAAACGGTAATTTTGACGGCAAAAATCAAGCAAATAGTTTCTGAATAAGTTAAAAAAGAGTACAGAGGAGATATAAAAATTTCCTCTGTATTTTTATGCAGAATAAAATACTTTTACAACCTGCAACAAAAAAATCCGCCGACGGCGGCGGGCTTAAGATATATATCTTAGTAAGGGATATAGGGTGTTTTTCGTGAAAATTAAATATTGTGATGATATGATTGTCTTAAACAGCGATTTTGTTCTGGCTCTGGACAAAATCAATCCTGACACTCACGAAGATACTTACAAAAAAATACCTGTCCCGAAGTTGAAAAATCCGAAATACCTTGCTGACAAGAAAAATATCCCCTATGCGAAATATCTCGCTTGCAAGATTGTCAACGGCTGGGCTGTTGAGGGGGAATTTTCTATCTTGAAAGCAATCGAAAGAGAAGTCGCAAAAAAGCAAGAGGGCTTTCGTTTCGGGATTGATTGGGGGTGCATATCTCACGTATGATTTTTTGTTAGACCTGTTAAAATGGTCTGTAATGATTCTTATTTATGGATATAAATGAGCAAATTTCTGAAATTTGCTCATTTATAGTTATATATTTATAAAGTGACCAAAGAGTCAAAGGCACCATCCATAATATATTCGTACCTGTTTGGTTGATCGTCACCACCGCTTGCGGTAATGACATCTTCCGTTTCAAACTCAATGATTTCCATATCCACTTCTGTATATTTTTTCTTCATCACTCGACCACCTCATCTTTGATAATTGTTCTCCATGCCTTAAGGCTTGCCTCGACAACATCTCCGAATAATTCATGTGTTTCTCCGTTGGCATCTTCATAAACAAGATAGGAACGAACATACAAAACAGTATTATCATCTGCACCGCTTACTGACCATGTATATTTCAGATTTTTGGTATCTTCCGTAACTTTGTCTGACAATTTCTTGAAACGTGCGGTGTCAGATGACGAAAGTTTGTCTTTGTCGAGGTCAGCAATCAAACCGGCCTTTTTCATTTTGCAGCTTTGGGGAACATTGCATATGGAAACAAATATCATTGTGCCGTTTTCCTTATCGCTGTCGACTTTCTCTATGAAAGCGATTCCCTGTTGTTCTACACCACCCGTATAGATAGCTGTTAATGTGATATTTTCATTGGGCATAAAGAAAGAATATGTCTTGTCATAGGAAACAATCTGATCTCCTCTTTTCCAGCAGGTAAATGCCTGCTCGGGTGACTCCTTGTCAGCAATTACCGTTACAATATCGGATACATTAAAAGCTCTTTCTTCGCTGCTGCCATCGGAAAAAGCTCCGCCAACATCAACATTTACTGTATATGTATCTGTTTTCTTCGTGTAAACAACTTCTACGGTTACTTCCGTTTCTGCTTTGACAAGTTCATAAACAGCCGTCTGAACAGCTTCAGGTGTTGAAATTGTTTCTCCATTGTTCACTTTCCAACCGATGAATGTATAACCGTCAAGATAAATATCTTGTGGAACGGTATAATCTTCATTTGTATAGGTTTCCGCATAGACGGGTGTGGATGTCGTGATACCGTTGATGTCAACGCTATTGATAATCACTTCTGTCTTTTCGAGCATGGGGACAGTAACTGTTTCCCTGCTGAGTTCTTCATGGCATTCTGAGCAGTAAACAACCAAATCATAAGAACCTTCAGCCGTATAAGCAGCAGCAACCTCATTTTCCCTTACAGCTTCGGCAGGTGTATGTCCTGTTGCCTGAATAACGGTCCGAGTCTGTGAAATTTCCGTTGTGCCGTTTTCATCGGAGAAATATTTATCGTTTGTTTCATCGTGCCAATACTCAATATTGCCGTCAGTTGTGCAGGTCGCTGCGACAGCTTCATGATGAACAAGTTCAAGCATGGGGATTGTCACGGCTTCACGTGTAGTTTTAACATATTTATCATTTTCAAGAACATAATATTTTCCGTCAGAGCCGCTGTAATATTCAATATTGCCGTCTGTTGTGTAGGTCGGGGCAACAGCAGGAACAAGTGTATATGTTATTTCTTTAACGGTTGCCCTGATATTCATATCGTCATTGACAGTGATAGTATAAATGTCGTTCTCATCGGGGGCGTAAGTGGTATAGTCATCACTTACATTTCCTGAAACATAATAGCCATACTTTGTCTTGATTTTCACTTGTGCACCGTTGAGGTATCGTTTGCCGACTTTCTTATCGGCACTTGCATCTGTCACTATCAACATATTTTCGGGAAGTTTCAGCGAATAAGTGCCTGTCAGGTAGCCGGGCTGTCCGTCCTTGTCGATAACGGCATAGGTTTTGTCAACGACTGTACTGTTGAAAGCTGTACCATTTCCGCCTGCCAGTTGACTACATCCCCCAAACATCTTAACCGACGAAATAGAGTCGTTTTGATTTTGAATATCCCACTGGTTTGAGACATAAATGGTTTTAAGCCAAGAACATCCATAAAACATATAGCTGACACTGGGTTTGTTAACAGAACTCATACTGTCCATTGAAAAGCTGCTGAGATTGATACTCGTCAGACTAATGCCATTACAGAACATATTTGCCATATTAATTACATTGGAAGTATCAGCATTACTCAGGTCTATATCCTGAACAGAAGCAAAATCCATAAACAATGTGGAGCAATCCGCCGGCAGTACCGTGCCTGTTTCGGCAATAACGTGCAATACGCCGCTTTTAAGATAATTCTTAACATCTGATTTAACCACTTCTCCACGCAGGTAAAGTGTTTTTGTATCTTCATCAAAAATGCACTTATTCTTTAAGGCAAATTCTGCACTTACGGTAACATCTTTTTTCGGCATGGTGAAGGAATAAGTGCCGTCATTATTCTTTGTGACATCAACCTCACCGCCATCAACAATAATTTTCCGGATACTATACCCCTCATTGGGAAAAGCAGTCAGTGTAACTGTCCTGCCCGAAATAATATTCTCTGTTTTAGAGGCTGAAACGGTACCATGTTCATTTTCGGTCATTTCCAGCGAATAAGTGCCTGTCAGATAGCCGGGATTATCGGAACCGCCGTCAATATGAGCATAGGTTTTGTCAACGATTGCAGGGTTGAAATCTGTACCTGCTCCGCCTTTTAAATTTGTACAACCATCAAACATACTACTATTGGAGTTTCTCGATGAAATATTATTTGTTGTCCATTGACTGCCAACATAGATGGTCGTGAGTTTGGACATTTGGCTGAACATAGATGCCGTAATTTCTAAATTGCTTGTATCAAAGTTGCTCAGATCAAGAGATTGCAGTGCACTACAGCCACGGAACATAGATTCCATAGTGGTTACATTGCTTGTATCAAAGCTGCTCACATCAAGAGATTGCAGTGCATGACAGCCATAGAACATCTGTGCCATAGTTGTTACATTTTTCGTATCTGCACCTTTAAGGTCGATTTTTGTAACATTGGTGAAATTCCTAAACAAATACGATGAATCCTCAGGAAATGTTGCCCCCTCAGCACCAACAACGATTTCCGTAACCTCTGTTTTGTTCACACCTTCCGGCAGAACAAGGGAATTTTTATTGTCGCTATTGCCGCTTCCCTCGATTATCTGACCTTTCAGGGTGAGAACACCGTTTTCAAAGTAGCTTATACCTTCAAACTCCGCATTCACGGTCATATTCTCATTGACGGTAACAGAATAAATGCCGTTTTCTGCCGTCAGGTCTGTGCCGTTTGCAGTAACATTTTTTGCGACATAGCCTTTTTTCGCTCTGAATTTGACTTCTGCATTGCAGCATACCTTGCCGTCTTTGATAATAATACCGTTGGTGATTTCCATGTTCTCAGGGAGGCTGAATGTGTACCCAGCGTCGATTCCGTCGATTTCCGCACTATTGCCATTAAAATACGTCGAATATCTGACATTATCGCTCGTGAAGTGAGAAACATCTGCCGCAGTGAGCGTATAGTTGCCGCCCTGTGCAAATACACCTGTCGTGTCTTTCATTGTAACACCGATACTTGCACCCTCGACAAGCGTGTCCGTAACGGTGATTGTTTTATTTCTGGGGAGATATACGTTATTTGCAGTGCCGTTCCTTGTATTTTCGGTAATTTTTGCACTGCCGGAAATATTGAAGGTACTGATTTCCGTTATATACACACCTCCGCCATAGTAATTTGTCGTGTTGCCGGTGATAGAGCCGCCTGACATGGTGAATGTGCCGTTGTTGATATACACACCTCCGCCGCTGCCGGTTTCACCATAATCGTCACTGTATACCGTGTTGCTGCATGGTGAATGAACCTCCGTCATCAACATACACACCGCCGCCATTTTTATTTTCATTATTTCCGCCGGTTATCCTGCCGTTACCGGCTTCGGAACTGTCCGTTATAGTGAGAGAACCGTAATAAACTCCTATCACATAGCCTTCATTCAGGGCAGCGGTCAGTCCTCTGCTTATCGTATGTCCATTCAGGTCAATCGTTTTATTTTGACCATAATTTATTGTGATACATTTCTCACCTGACAGTGCAATATAGTCCTTTTCAAGCTTGATGTTATCGGAATTGTCAATTAAAGCCTGAAGGCTGGTGAAATTGTCTGTCTGTACTTCTCCGTTTGAAGCATTATCGTCAATCGCATTTGCCGTTGTCATTACATCTCCGAACATAATACAAGATTATACACCGTGTCATTTGAAATGGCAAGAACGGAAAATCCGTCAATGCGGGGCAAAATTCGTACTTGACAAATTGATATTTATCGTTCTCATACAATGATTGTATGATGAAATGAAATTAGTTGTTGAAAGTTGATAAAACAGCTTTGTGTCTGCAAAAATATCCACAAAAATTTCCGCAGAAATACTCTTAAAATCTACTTTAATTTCACACAGACTTCCGACCTGAAACGGTTTTCCGTTGTGGTGAAGTCTGCACTGCCGTCATGGGATTCCGCAAGAGAACATATGGAATGAAGTCCCGTACCTACCCCTGTATGCTTGTTGGAAAGATATTCATTTCCCTGCATATGAATCACACCGTTGAAACTGTTGTCCATGCTGATAAAAAGCATATTGCCATTCACTTTGGAATACAGGTTGATATAACGGCTTTCGGGATTCATCAGACGGCACGCTTCAATGGCATTTTCCAGAAGATTCCCGAAAATCACACAAAGATTACTGTCTGAAATATTCGGGTTAAAGTCGGGGATTTCCACGACAATATCCATTTTGATATTTTCACTTTCGGCAAGCTGTGCATAATAGCTGATAGTGGAATTGACAATGGAATTTTTACACCATACTTTCAGAGAATATTTCGGAATGGTATCCGTGACGGTACTGATATATTCCTTTGCCTCATGATAACGCTGTTTTTCTATCAGGTCATCAATGGTATGGAGATGATGACGCAAATCATGACGCTGATTTCTGATTTTATCCGACATGGAAATAAGCATTTCCATTCTGCTTTTCTGATAGGAGAGTATCTGGTCACGAATCCGAAGTTCTCCCTCCAATTCTGCTTTTTTACGCTGGTCTTCAATAAGATTGATGACATACAGGGCAGACAGAACAAACATAATGACAGCAAATGCAAATACCCCCATCTGAAAAATTGCCGAATACATCGGTGTGAGATGGAGATAGTAATTGAGCAGTTCCAGAACAGCCGATACTGATAAAACCATGAACGGTATCATAAAAAGTTTTGCATTCCCGCTTTTATAGCGTATCACTTCATAGAGAGAAAATCCGAATAATAATATCATCGCTGACGGCAGAAGTATGTGGAATACAAATAAAATGCTATGGAAGGACTTTATTCCTGTTATCTGAAGAATAACGGCGGCAATATCTGCCATTTCGATAATAAACAGTACGCTTTCAAGCAGAATATTTCCTTTTTTATTAAGATAGAAAATAGCAGTGGCATACAGAGGTATCATCAGCAGGAACAGTCCCAGAAAGTCTACAAAATAGAGAA